>DASZWW010000314.1:0-7035 GCA_035546175.1 Polyangia bacterium | reverse complement strand
CCCATGACCGGCGGCGGCTGCGGAGGCGGCGCGGCGCCGACGCCGGGCTTCTGGGCGAGCGCCGCCGTCGGCGCGAGGAGGCACGCGCCGACGAGCGCGGCGCGGGCGGACGAACGACCGGTGAGCCGCGCGCGCTGCCGGACGTCCCTCATCAGACCCCCTGGTCGAAGATGCAGATGGAGGCCGGCTGCGCGGCGCCCGCCTCGGCGTCGGGGCCGGCGTCAGCCGCGCCGGCGTCGGCGCCCTCGGCGGCGTCGCTCGAGGCCCCCGCGTCCGTCCCGGTCGAGAGCGTCGAGGGCGCCTCGCAGGCGTACATCTGCGCGACGCGGCTGCAGTCGCCGGACCTCACGCAGCCCTCGTAGCACGCGTTGATGGGCTCGTCGGAGCCGCGCTGCACGCACGTCGGGTGGGCGCCGGGGCAGGAGTCGACGCTCCCGGGCGCCGCGTCCGGCGCGCAGCCGAAGGTCTGGCAGTAGCCGCCGGGGAAGCGCGCGCCCGTCGTGCACACGGCGCCGAGGTCGCACCCCACGTCGTCCGTGCACGGCGCGCCCGAGGGAGCGCCCGCCTTGTAGCAGAGGCCGTACTTCGTCGAGCAGGTGTCGGCGCCGTTGGCCGTGCAGTCGGCGTTCGACGTGCAGCCCCCCGCGGCGGCGAACAGCGCCTGGCAGAGGCCGACGACGAGGTCGTCGCGCGGGTCGGCGGGGGTGCCGTTGTTGTTGAGGACGATGCGCGCGCAGCGCTGGTCGGCGCCGCAGTCGCTGCTCTTGCCGCAGGTGGCGGAGCAGTACCCGTGGTCGGGGTTCTCGTGGAAGTCGCGGTCGTAGCAGTGGCCGCTCCGGCACTCGCTGCCGTTCGTGCACGCGTCGCCGGTCGACTTCTTGCCCGCCGCGGCCTGGCAGGTCTGCAGACGGGTGCGCGCGCCCACGGAGACGCAGCCCTGATCCGCCGGGCAGTCGGCCTCGCGCGCGCACGCCGTGCCCGGGATCTTCGCCTGGGGCGTGCAGAAGCCGAGGTTGACGTACGACCCGTTGGGCAGGGCCGCCGACCTGTACTCGAGGCAGTACCCGCCCGCCGGGCAGTCGGCGTCGGCGCGGCAGAGCGCGCTGCAGAACGGCGCGCCCGTCGTGCCCGCGGCGTCGATGCAGAGCGCGTCGTTCGCGCAGCGGCTCGCCGTGCCCGCGCCCCTGGTGCAGGCGGCGCCGAAGGGCGCGGCCGACGCAAGGGGCGTCACGCAGCGCAGCTGCAGCGCGGTCCCGCCCGCGATCGGGACGTCGGGCACGCAGGAGTAGCCGGGCGTGCACACGGCGTCGGCGCCGAGCTCGGCCGTCTCGCCGGCGCCGAGCGCGGCGACGGACTTCGGCGCGCCGCAGAAGTTGAGCGGACAGACGCCGTTGCCGCCAGCGGCGTCGGCGGGACAGTCGGCGTCGGGCGGCGGCAGCTTGGGCATGGGCTCGAGCGAGGCGTCCATGCCGGCGTCGCTGCGGCGGCCGCCCGCCGTGCCGCTGTGGCAACCGGCCGCGGCCAGGAGCGGCACCGTGACCGACACGACCGCCAGGACCCCTCGCGCGCGCGCCAAGTTAAGAAGCTCCATCGGGCCAGGATGTATCACGAAAGAGGCCGCGGCGGCGAGTTCCTGCGTTGTAAGCTGGAGGCGTGAGCGCCGCCCCGAAACGAGCCCCGCGCGCCGCGATCCTGCTCATCGGCAACGAGCTCCTCTCGGGCAAGGTCGACGACGAGAACGCGCGCTACCTCACGCGCGAGCTGCGGGCGCTCGGCGTGACGCTGGCGCGCGTCGAGATCATCCCCGACGACGCGGCCGACATCGCCGACACGGTGCGCGCGCTCGCGCCGCGCCACGACCACGTCTTCACCTCGGGCGGCGTGGGGCCGACGCACGACGACGTCACGCTCGCCGCCGTGGGCGCCGCCTTCAGCATGCCCGTGGCCCGCAACGCCGAGCTCGAGGGCCTGCTGCGCGCCGGCATCGGCCCGCGCCTGCACGAGCGCGACCTGCGCATGGCCGACATCCCCACGGGCGCGCGCCTCGAGTACGGCCCGCGGGACCCCGCGCCCGCCGGCGCGGGCCACCGCACCTGGCCCGTGATCGTCGTCGAGAACGTGTGGATCCTGCCCGGCGTGCCGTCGATCTTCCGCCGCAAGTTCGAGCTCGTCCGCGAGCTCTTCCGCGCCGCGCCCATCCACGCGCGCGCCGTCTACTCGCGCGAGGGCGAGGGCCCCATCGCCGGCGCTCTCGACGAGACCGTGGCCGCCTTCCCCGCCGTCGAGATCGGCTCCTACCCGCACCTCGACGCCCCCGACTACCGCGTGAAGATCACCCTCGACGGCCGCGACCGCGCCGCCGTCGACGCCGCTACGGCCGACCTCGTCGCCCGCCTCGGCCCGGCCGTCGTCAGGACCGAGTAGCCGCTCGGGCGCCCGTGGTAGAAGACCGGCCGACATGGCCGAGGTCCCGCCCAGCGTCAAAGGCATGAACGACATCGTCCCGCCGGAGGTGTCGAAGTGGCACTTCCTCGAGCAGAAGGCGCGCGACGTCCTCGAGGCGTTCTCGTACCGCGAGGTGCGCACGCCCATCCTCGAGTACACGCCCCTCTTCGTGCGGTCCGTCGGCGAGGTCACCGACGTCGTCGAGAAGCAGATGTACACGTTCGACGACCGCGACGGGCGCTCGGTGAGCCTGCGGCCCGAGGGCACGGCCAGCGCCGTGCGCGCGTACATCGAGCGCGCGCAGTGGAACCAGGAGCCGGTCACGCGCTGGTACTACCTGGGGCCGATGTTCCGGCACGAGCGGGCGCAGCGCGGGCGCCTGCGGCAGTTCCACCAGGTGGGCGCCGAGGTCTTCGGCGTCGACGCGCCGACGATCGACGCCGAGCTCATCGCCATGCTCGCGGCGCTCTACGTCGAGCTGGGGCTGCCCGCGTCGTCGATCGAGGTCACGATCAACTCGCTCGGGCAGCCCGAGGAGCGCGCCGCCTACCGCGAGGCGCTCGTGACCTACTTCTCCGCCCACCGCGACGCGCTCGACGACGAGTCGCGGCGGCGGCTCGAGCTCAACCCGCTCCGCATCCTCGACTCGAAGAGCCCCGAGGTGCAGGCGCTCGTCGCCAGGGCGCCCGTGCTGCTCGACGTGCTGTCGGAGCCGTCGCGGGCGCGCTTCGAGAAGGTGCGCGAGGTGCTGGGCGCGCTCGGCGTCACCTACGTCGTCGACCCGCGCCTCGTGCGCGGCCTCGACTACTACACGGCGACGATCTTCGAGCTCAAGACGACGGCCGGCGAGCTCGGCGCGCAGAACACCGTCTGCGGCGGCGGGCGCTATGACCGGCTCGTCGAGTCGCTGGGCGGCCCCAAGACGCCCGCGCTCGGCTTCGCGCTCGGCGTCGAGCGCACGCTGCTCGCGCTCGCCGAGCCGCCCGAGGGCTACGAGCCCGGCCTCGGCCTCTTCATCGGGCCCATGGACGAGGGCGCCCTCTCCTTCGCGCTGCCGCTCGCGCACAGGCTGCGCACGGGCGGCGTGCGCGTCGAGGTCGAGCACCGCCCCGGCAAGCCGGGCAAGCACCTCCAGCGCGCCAACAAGCTCAAGGCCCGCCTGGCGAGCGTCGTGGGCGCCAACGAGGTCGCCTCGGGCAAGCTCCTCATCAAGGACCTCGCGACGGGCCAGCAGCACGAGGTCGCCGTGGCGGACCTCGAGCTGAAGGTGCGCGCGCTGCTCGATTGAGGGAGGATGCGGTGACCAGCATGGCCGCGGGGACCGACGACTGGGAGTCGCACTGGAAGGCCTACGCGGCGAGCAACCACGCCAACCCCGCGCAGGCCTACCGCCGCATGCTCGTGTGGGACGCGCTCGCGCTCGGCGCGGCCGCGGGCCCGGTGCGCCTGCTCGAGATCGGCAGCGGGCCCGGCGACCTCGCGCGCGACGTGCTCGCCGCGCGGCCCGACGCCGAGGTCGTGGGCATGGACCTCGCGGCCTCGGCCGTCGCGCTCGCGAAGGCCAAGGTCCCGGGCGCCGCATTCTTCCAGCAGGACCTCACGCAGCCCATGGCCTTGCCCGAGCGCTACCGCGGCTGGGCCACGCACGTCGTGTGCTCCGAGGTGCTCGAGCACCTCGACGATCCCGTGGCGGCGCTGCGCCACGTCCGACCGCTGCTCGCGCCCGGCTGCAAGGTGGTCGTCACCGTCCCCGCGGGGCCCATGTCGGCCTTCGATCGCCACATCGGCCACCGCGGCCACTTCAGCGACGAGCGCCTCCGGGCGACGCTCGAGGGCGCGGGGCTCGAGGTCGCGGACCTGCGCGGCGCGGGCTTCCCCTTCTTCAACGTCTACCGCCTGGTCGTCGTCGCGCGCGGCGCCAGGCTCATCGACGACGCCGCGGGCGGCGACGGCAAGCCCCTGCCCTTCGCGGCGCGCGCCCTGATCCGCGTGTTCACGTCGCTGTTCCGCTGGAACCGCAAGGACGGGCGGCGCGGGTGGCAGCTCGTCGCCGTCGCCGTCGAGCCGGGGCGGTAGCCGTGCTCCGGGCCGCCGCCATCGCCTGCGCGCTCCTGGCCGCCCTGTCCACGTCCGGGTGCGCCTCGCACGCCCTCGAGGCAGGCGGCGGCGACGCGGCGGCCGGCGCCGACGGCGCCGCCGGGACGGCCGGCAGCGCCGCGGACGGCCCCTGCCCCGCGACCCCGCCCCTGACGGGCGACGTCTGCACGGTGCCCGCCCTCGATTGCGAGTGGGGCGACGATCCGAATCCGTTTTGCCATACGATCGCCTTCTGCTCGCAAGGGCAATGGGCCGTGAACCCGCTCTCCAATCAGTGCCCCTCGACGAGAGCGGCGAGCTGTCCCCCCTCCCTCGAGGCCGCCCGCGGCGCCGCCTGCGCCGAGATGGGGGCCTGGTGCACGTGGCAGCCGGGGACCACCTGCCACTGCACCAACTGCCGGCCCGGCCCCGTCGGCGACGCCTGCTCCGGAGATCCCACCTGGTATTGCGCGCAGAGCGCGACCGGTTGCCCGAGCGGAGTCCCCGCGCTCGGCTCGCCGTGCGCTCCGGACCAGCTCTACTGCGAGTACGGCTGTGACTTCGGCGGGCGGCGTTGCGTCTCCGGCGTCTGGGCCTTCGAGGTCTCGCCCTGCCCCATGTCCACGAGGGCGGTCAAGCAGGACATCCGCTATCTGTCCCCGCCCGAGATCGACGAGCTCGCGACCAAGACGAACGCCATCCGGCTCGCGAGCTACCGCTACCGCGGCCCGCAGTTCGGCAGCCCCGGGCAGCGCCTCGGGTTCATCATCGAGGACAACCCCGACCTGCCCGCCGTCTCGCCCGGCGGGCGCACGGTCGACCTCTACGGGTTCGCCAGCATGCTGCTCGCCACCTCGCAGGTGCAGGCGCGCCGGATCGAGACGCTCGAGCGCGAGGTGGCCGCGCTCCGCCGCTCGCGCGAGAGGGCCGCGCGCCCCGCCCGCTCAGGGAGCGGCGAGCGTGGCGCGCGCGGCCGCGGGGATCTCGCAGGCCAGGGCCTCGGCGCCCGCGGCGGCGCAGGCGCCGACTGAGAGCGCCTTCTCGCAGATCGGCGAGCGCTTCTGGGCGTCGCTCGAGCAGACGACGCGCGCCGGCCGGCCCGGCGGGAAGATGGTCCGATCCATCTTCGCGTAGCCGTCCGGGCCGAGCTTCGGGGGGCCGGCGAAGACGACGCCGGGCGAGCCGTCGTGGCCCGCGGCGTAGATGGGGCGGCAGCCGGCGTAGCGGTACCAGATGGGCTGGTCGACGTAGGTGGCGACGATGGGCTCGCCGAGGCGGGCGCCGAAGTCCTGGCGGCAGCTCGTCTGGTACTGGCCGTCGGTGGCGTTGACGCCCTTCTGGGGCATGCGGACGATGAAGTAGCCGGCCGAGGAGAACACGCCCGCGAGGACGAAGCCGAGCAGGACCAGCGACGCGAACGAGGCGCGCGGCAGCTTCGAGGCCACGAGGAGCGCCAGCATGGGCACGAGGAAGCGCGCCGCGGTGAGGAAGCGGTGGCCCTCGTAGGTGCGCCCGTTGACCTCGAAGCAGAGGAAGAGGACGAGCCCGCCGGCCAGGATGGCCGTCACGAAGAGCGCCGCCACGAGCGACGACGCGCGGATCGTCGCGTCGCGGGCGAGCACGAGGCCGACGACGAGCGCCGGCACGAGCATCGGGCCCTCGTCGTTGAGGAACGACGCCCAGGCGTCGGGGTCGGTCCCGAGCGCCAGCCCGGGCGCCGCGAAGCGCGGCAGGCGCGGCACGAGCCAGCGCGCGCTCTCGATGGGACCGCCCGGCGCCATCGTGCCGCCGAGGAGCAGGTTGGCCACGAGCGCGGCCACCGCCGCGCCGGCCAGCACGAGCGCGCCCTGCGCGCGGCGCTCGCCGAAGAGCCCCGGCCGGAAGAGCCACAGGCCCGCCAGCGACAGCCCGGCCAGCACCGCCGAGATCTCGTCGGTGATCGAGACCAGGGCCACGAGCGGGATGACGAGCGCGGCGCGCCGCCAGGTCGACGGGCCGGGGCGCAGGGCGCGCAGGCCCCGCGCGAGGCGCGCGACGTGCGCGAAGAGGGCCAGGAGCACGAGGCCCGCCACCATGCAGTGGGGACGGAAGCTGAGCGTGAAGTTGTTGAAGTCGTTGTCGGCCTCGAAGGGGCCGAGCCCGTGGCCCACGGCCGCGCGCAGGGCCATGGGCCCGGCGAGCAGCGGCAGCAGCCCGCCCACGGCCGCGCTCGCCGGCGGCCACGCGCAGAGCGCGCGCAGCGTGAGCGCCACGATCCCGCCCGCCATGGCCGCTTGCATGTCGTGCGCGAGCGACAGCGCGCGCGAGGCGTTCATCGACGCGAAGGACAGCGACTGCAGCGCCGCCGCGAAGACGTCGCCGGCCAGGTGGTAGCGCATCGGCGTGTGCGGGTCGTAGACGTTGCGGAACGGCATCTGCTGCGCGCGCAGGCTGGCCGTGAAGGGGACGTGCCACTCGCGGTCCCAGATCCAGAACGTCGACGAGACCCAGGCGCTGAGGGCGAAGGCCACGAGG
>DASZWW010000313.1:0-12830 GCA_035546175.1 Polyangia bacterium | reverse complement strand
GGCGCCGCGCCGGCCCTGGCGCTGCCCTCGTTCCGGGCGCGCGATCAGGAGGGGCGGATCGCGACTGAGGCGGAGCTGCGCGGCCGGGTGACGATCGTCGACTTCATCTTCACGCGCTGCGCGGGCGTCTGCCCGACGCTGACCGCCCGCCTCATGTCGCTCCGCCGCGAGCTCGCCGGCGATCGGTTCCGGTTCGTCTCGTTCTCCGTCGATCCGGAGCACGACACCCCCGAGGTGCTGCGCGACTACGCCGCGCGCTGGACGTCCGACCCGGAGCGCTGGCGGCTGCTGGCGGCCGATCAGGACACGCTGGCGCGGATCGGGAGCGCGCTGCACGTGCCGGCCTCCGCGCCCATGCATGCCGATCGCTTCTCCTTGCTGGGGCCGGACCTGGCGATCCACGGCTCGTTCGCCGTCGCCGAGCCGGGGGGGCTCGCCCGGCTGGCGAGCGCCGCGCGCGCGCTCGAGGGGCGCGGCCCGGCCCTCGCGCCGTCGCGGCCCGACGGCGCCGAGAGCTTGCTCGTGCTCGGGTGCCTCGGCTGCCACGCCGAGCCGCGCCTGGCGCCGCCGCTGGCCTCGCTCGCGGGCAGCCGCGTCCGCCTGGCGAGCGGCGCGACGGTCGTCGCCGACGAGGCGTACCTGCGCCGGTCCATCCTGGCTCCCGGCGCGGAGCTCGTGGCCGGATACGGGCCCTCGATGCCGAGCTACGCGCTCGAGCTCGCCCCGCCCGAGGTCGACGCGCTCATCGAGGCGCTTGAAGCGCCGGCGGCAGGCGCTGGCGGAGGTCCCAGAAGTCAGCCCACGGATCGGCGCGGCGCGCCCGACCGAGCACCGCCGGCACCGTGAAGGCCGCGGGGTCGAGCCCGGGCCCGAGCTCGTCCCACGCGAGCGGCGTCGAGATCGGGGCGCCCGCGCGCGCCCGCAGCGAGAACGCCGCGACGGCCGTGTTGCCGCGGCCGTTGCGGAGCGTGTCCACGAGGATCTTGGACTCGCGCCCCGCCTTCGGGATCGCCACGGTGAGGAGCTTCGGGCGGTCCTCGACGAGCCGCGCCGCGACGGCCTTCGCGAAGGCGAGGCAGCTCTGCCACCCGGTCGGCTCGAGGGGGACGACGACGTGCAGGCCCTTGCCCCCCGTCGTCTTCACCCAGCTCCGCAGGTGGCGTTCGCCGAGGAGGTCGCGCGCCGCGCGCGCCGTCGCCACGACCTCGGGCCAGCGGACCGCGGGCCCCGGATCGAGATCGATCACCAGGCGATCGTGCAGGTAGGGGTCCTCGGCGCGGCTCTGCCAGGTGTGAATCTCGACGATCCCCATCTGCGCCAGCTCGACGAGGTCGGCCTCCTCGTCGGCGACGAGGTACTCGTCCGTCTTGCGCGTCTCCTCGATCATGACCCGCCGCAGGGGGAGCGCGTCCCAGGTCCGCCCGTGCTTGACGATGATGCAGCCGCCGTTGGCGACCCCCGGATCGACGGGGTGCAGGCAGCGCAGGAGCGTCAGCGGGCGGCCGGCGACGTGGGGGAGCATCCGCTCGGAGACGGCGTCGTAATAGCGCGCGATGTCGGCCTTCGTGAGCCGCGGCGCGCGGAAGACGACGCGGTCGGGATGGCTGATGCGGACGCCGCCGACCTCCGCGCCGGCGCCGCTCGACTCGACGTGCGACATGGCGGCCCGAACAAGCTAAGGCGGGCGCGGCGCGGGGCAATCCGTGGGGCGGCTCATTCCCCGGCGGCGCGCGCGGCCGGTAACTCCGTTGCGGCGCGGTGACCGATCGGCGGGGCCGCGCGCCGCGGGACCGGGGCGGGGGCGGCGCGCGCTGGGCACGGCCTTCGCACTCATGATCCCCGGAGAGGAGCCGTCATGAACGCAATCGATCTGCTCAAGTCGCAACATCGAGAGGTGGCCGCCCTTTTCGCCGAGATCGAGCGGGCGCGCACCGCCGACAAGAAGGAGACCCTCTTCACCCAGCTGGCCGACAGCCTCGCCGTCCATTCGAGCATCGAGGAGCACCACTTCTATCCGTCCGTCCGGCAGCGCAGCACCGAGGCCCTCGTCGTCGACGCCATGAAGGAGCACCTCGGCATCAAGCGCACGCTGAGCGAGCTCCTCGACATCGACGCCGACGAGGAGACGTTCGCGCCGAAGCTCGCCACCCTCAAGGCCGAGGTCGAGCAGCACGTCGCGGAGGAGGAGGGCGTCCTCTTCCCGCGGGTGGAGAGCCTCCTCGACCGCGACGAGCTCGAGTCGCTCGCCGAGGCCATGAGCGCCGAGCAAGCCGAGCTCGAGCGCGAGGGCAACCCGCGGGAGGCCGTCCCCGCCGAGGTCGAGGCCTCCGAGCTCCTCTGACGCCGTCAGGTCGACAGCATGTTGTGCCGGGCGGCGAAGCGGATCAGCTCCGCGGTCGAGTGGGCGCCCAGCTTCCGGTTGATCCGGGTCCGGTGCGTCTCGATCGTCCGCTCGCTGATGAACAGCGTCGCCGCGGCCCGGCGGTTCGTGTAGCCGGCGATCACCAGGTCGAAGACCTCCTTCTCGCGCGGCGACAGGGCCGCCAGGCCGCGCTCGCCGGGGCCGTTGGCGCCGTCCTTGGCGAGCGCGTCCGCCATGGCGGGCGCCAGGTACCGCCGGCCGCGCATGACGTCGTCGATGGCGGCGATGAGCTCCTCGATGGGCTGGCTCTTGAGCGCGTAGCCCGCGGCGCCCGCCGCCATGGCGTCCACCACGAAGGGCGGCTCGGCGAGGGCCGTGTAGATCAGCACCTGGCACTGGGGCCGGGCGCGGCGAATCTCGCGCGTGGCGACGATGCCGTTCTGCCCGGGCAGCACGATGTCCATCACGACGAGGTCGGGCTGGTGCCTCTCCACGAGCGCGAGCGCGTCGCGCATGTTGTCGGTCTCCGCCACGATCGTCAGGTCGAAGCGATTGTGCGTCAGGAGATCGCGTACGGCGACGCGCAGGATGGGGTGGTCGTCGACGAGGAGGATGTTCACGGCATGACCTCCGGTTGTTCGTTCACATTTGCTCAATTATTTTCGATTCGTAACCCTATACCTCGGGCGGAGCGCGTGTCGACCGTGCCCATGATTTAGGATCGGCGCGGCGCGCCGACGCTCCGTAAGAGTACGTAATTTCGCCGCCGCTCCCCGGCTCGGGCGCCGTACCCATGCTTGGGTGTGATGACTCATGACGTGATCGCCATCGGGGCCTCGGCGGGAGGCTTCGGCGTGCTGCTGGACCTCGTCGGGAGGTTGCCCGCGAACCTGCCGGCCTCGATCTTCATCGTGCTGCACACGGCGCCCGCGGACGCGAGCCGCCTCCCCGAGCTCCTGAGCAAGCGCGGCCCCTTGCCGGCCAGCCACCCGCTCCACGAGGAGCCCATCGTCCCCGGGCGCATCTACGTCGCGTCGCCGGACAACCACCTGCTCGTGCGGCCGGGCGCGATGGAGGTCGTCCGCGGCGCGAAGGAGAACGGGCACCGGCCCGCCGTGGACGCGCTCTTCCGGACGGCGTCGTCCGCGTACGGGCCGCGCGTCGTGGGCGTCGTGCTCTCCGGGTACCAGGACTGCGGGACGGCGGGGATGATGTCGATCAAGGCGCGCGGGGGCGTCAGCGTGGTCCAGTCGCCCGAGAGCGCGCAGGTCCCCGACATGCCGCGCAGCGTGCTGGCGCGCGTGCCCGTCGACCACGTGGTGAGCCCCGCCGAGCTGCCGACGGTGCTCACGCGGCTCGTCGCGACGCCGGCGGGGGCCGCGACGCGGCCCGACGCCTTCGTCGAGGAGCTCGAAGGCGAGCGGCCCGGCGCGCCGGCGGAGCTCGTGTGCCCGCTCTGCGACGGCGTGCTGACCGAGGCTCACCCCGCGCAGCCGGGCGTCTTCGAGCACTTCCGCTGCCACGTCGGGCACGCCTTCTCGCTCGACGCGCTCGTGCGCGAGCAGGGCGAGGCGATGGAGCGCGCGCTGTGGGCGGCGGTCCGCTCCCTCGAGGAGGGCGCGGCGCTGAGCGGCCGGCTGATCGCGCACGAGCCGGGCGAGGAGCTCCGGCGCCGGTTCTCGGAGAAGGCGCGGACCCAGCTCCAGCAGGCGGAGCTCATCCGGCAGGTCCTGCTCCACGGCGCGATGCTGTCGCGCGGGGACGCCGCCCGGCTCAGTGCAGCTGAAACGGCGCAGCCTCGGGCGGCGCGGCGTCGGTCGTCGAGGTGACGGGCGCCTCGCTGACGACCGAGTCGAGCTCCTCGAGGCGCACGGGCTTGCCGAAGTAGCGGTTGAAGCCGGCGCTCGCGCCGCGCTCCAGGTCCTCGCGCCGCGCGTAGCCGCTCACGGCGACGAGGTAGGTGTCCTTGAGGCTCTCGTCGGCGCGGAAGGCGCGCGCGAGCTCGAAGCCGTCCATGCCGGGCAGCCCGATGTCGGAGATGACGACGTCCGGGCGAAAGCGCCGCGCCAGCTCCAGGCCCGTCTTGCCGTCGTGGGCGATCGCCACCTCGTGGCCCGAGAGCTCGAGCCCGACCTGCAGGCTGTCGGCGTTGTCGGCGTTGTCGTCGATGACGAGCACGCGCCGGGCCCTCCGCGCGGCGCGCGCCACGGCGCCCGCCGCGTCCTCGGACGGCGGGTCGACCAGCGGCAGGCGGAGCGCCACCTCGGTGCCCCGGTTTCGCCCCTCGCTGGCGACGGTGACCGTGCCGCCGTGCAGCTCGACCAGGCCCTTGACCATCGAGAGGCCGAGCCCGAGGCCGCCCCGCCCGCGCTCCATCGTCTGGGGCGCCTGCACGAACGGCTCGAAGACGTGCGAGATTACGTCGCGCTCGATGCCGATGCCGGTGTCCGTCACGCGCAGGACGACCTCGCCGCGCGGCGCGGCCTGCAGGCTCACGAGCACGGTCCCGCCGCGCGGCGTGAACTTCTCGGCGTTGGCGAGGACGTTGCCGAGCGCCTGCACGACGCGCGCGCCGTCGACGTCGATCCAGAACGTCCTCGGGTCGAGCCTCGGTTCGAGGCGGAGCCCGCTCTCCTCGAAGCTGGCGCGGTGATCGTCGAGCGTGCGCCGCACGAGCGCCCCGAGCTCGAGGACCTCGCGCTGCAGCTGGATCTTGCCGCGGGCGATGCGGGTCACGTCCAGCAGATCGTCGACGAGGCGCGTGAGCTGGCGAACCTGGCGATCGATGATCGCCCGCGCCCTCTCCACCTTCTCGTCACCGGTCTCGGCGCGGCCGAGCAGGTAGAGGCTGTTGCGGATGGGCGCCAGGGGGTTGCGCAGCTCGTGCGAGAGGGCGGCCAGGAACTCGTCCTTCCGGCGATCCGCCTCGCGCAGCGCCTGCTCGGCGCGCGCCTGCGCCTCCTCGCGCTGCCGCCGCTCGGTCACGTCCTCGAAGGCGAGCAGCAGCATCCGTTCGCCGCGCGACAGCGCCCGGGCCGTGACCCGCGCCACGAGCGGGACCTCGCCGCGCTTGACGAGCGAGAGGTCGCACGCCTCCTTCGTCTCGCGCTCGAGCGTCTCGACGAACACGAGGGCGAAGGCCGTCCGGTCGCTCGGGGCGACGAACTTCTCGAAGAGCGTGCCGACGGTCTGCGAGCGGGACCTGCCGAGCAGGCTCGCGCCCACGTGATTGATCTCGCGGATCCTGCCGTCGGCGGACAGGATCGCGTACCCGACGGGCGCGAAGTCGAAGAGGAGCGTGTAGCGCTCGAGGTTGTGCTCGGTCTCCTGCCGGGCGGCGCGCAGCTCCTCGTTCTGCAGCTCGAGCTCGACCTGATGGACCTCGAGCTCGTGGACGAGCCGGCGGGGCTCGGCGGCCGCTCGGGCGCCGCGCGCGGGCTTCGGGCGCGGCAGGCGCTTCTCGGCCGCGCGTCGGAGGTCGCTCGGGGTTCGTTGCCGTCCCTTCTTCATGACGCTTCCCCTCTACGCTGACGGGATGAGCCTTCGGCGCGCTTCAGGTCGTCGACGTCCGTGTTCGTCCCGTACCACCTCACGACCGTTCCCTCGGCGTTGCGTATGGGCACCGAGCGGACCTTGAACCAGCGGTGGGCGCCGTCGGCGCGCCGCAGGCGGAGCTCGCCGTCGAAGACCTCGCCGCCCTTGACGGCGGCGCGCCAGCCCTCGCGCGCGCTCTCGCGGTCCTCGGGGTGCACCTGGTTGAGCCAGCCGAACCCCAGCTGCTCGGCCTCGGGGACGCCGGTGTACGCGGCCCACTGCCGGTTCAGGTAGTCGCACGCGCCGTCGGAGCGGCTGCCCCAGACGAGGCTCGGCAGCGAGTCGGCCATCTGCTGCAGCTGGCTGGCCTGCTCCTTGAGCGCGACCTCGAGGGCCCGGGCGGCGCTGGAGTCGTTGAAGGTGATGACGACGCCGTCGATCAGGTTCTCGACGGTGCGGTACGGCAGGATGCGCATCGTGAACCAGCGCCCGTCGCGGGTCGACACCTGCCGCTCCTTGAACACCAGCGTGCGCAGCACCTCGCGCGCGTCGTGGGCGAGCTCGGAGTACTCGAGGTCCGAGGTGATGTCGGTGATGGGGCGGCCCGCGTCGCCCGGGATGAGCTTGATGATCCTCGTCGTCGGCGTCGTGAAGCGGCGCACGTTGAGGTTCTCGTCGAGGAACAGCGTCGCGATGTCGGTGCTGTCGAGGAGGTTCTTCATGTCGCTGTTCGAGCGCGACAGCTCGTCGACCTTGGCCTGCAGCTCGTAGTTGACGGTCTGCAGCTCCTCGTTGAGCGACTGCATCTCCTCCTTCGAGGTGGTGAGCTCCTCGTTGCTGCTCTGCAGCTCCTCGTTCGTGGATTGCAGCTCCTCGTTGGTGGACTTGAGCTCCTCCTGCGAGGTCTGCATCTCCTCGCGCGTCGTCTGCACCTCCTCGCGGGCGCGCTGGAGCTCGTGCTCGAGCTCGACGACGCGCGGCGCCTCCGACACGCGGTGCCGGGGCGTCCGGGGCGCCGCCCCGGCGGGCACCTCGGTCATGACGACCATGACCGTGCCGGCCAGCTCCTTGGGCTCGGCGAGGCGCGCCACGGTCAGGTCGACGGCTTGCGCGCCGCCGTTCGTCCCCACCTTGAGGCCGTGGACGTCGACGGCGCGCTCCTGCCTGAGCGCCGCCGAGAACGCCCGCGACAGCTCGTAGCGCAGGCCCTCGCGGGCCATCGCGAAGATGTTGAGGTTGGCCTTGCCGACGGCGGGCTCGAGGTAGCGGCCGGCGCGGCCGCTGATGTAGAGGATGTCCCCCTTGTCGTTGCAGAGGACGGCGACCGGCGAGAAGCGCTGCACGAGCACCCGGTCCGCGAGCTGCTGGAGGTTGGCGGGCGCCGCCCTCGAGCCCACGGGCTCGGGCTCCGGCTCGCCCGTGACGTTGCGGCTGAGCGAGGCCGTCGCCGCCGGGAACTCCACCGGGACGGCCGCCACCGAGTGCTCGAGCCGGCGGTAGAGGCGCGCCTTGCCGTCGATGGGCGCGAAGAGGCTGGAGGCGGCGCCGATCGTCTCGGCGCTCCCGAGGAAGAGCACGCCGCCCGGCTTGAGGCTGTAGTGGAAGAGGGGGATGAGCTTCTTCTGCAGCTGGCCCGACAGGTAGATGAGCAGGTTGCGGCACGACAGGAGGTCGAGCTTCGTGAAGGGCGGGTCCATGATGATGTTCTGCGGGGCGAACACCACCATCTCGCGGATCTCCTTGCCCACGCGGTAGCCGCGCTCCTCCTGCACGAAGAAGCGCCGCAGCCGCTCGGGCGAGACGTCGGCCGCGATGTTGTCGGGGTAGAGGGCCTGGCGGGCCTTCTCGATCGCCTCGCGGTCGAGGTCGGTCGCGAAGATCTGCAGCGTGAGGTTCTTGACGGGCCGCTGGGGCTCCATCGCCTCCTTGAAGATCATGGCCAGCGAGTAGGCCTCCTCGCCCGTCGAGCAGCCGGGCACCCAGGCGCGCAGCACGCTGCCGGCGGCGCGCGACCCGAGCAGCGCCGGCAGGACGTCGCTCCTGAGCGCCTCCCAGGAGGCCGGGTCGCGGAAGAAGCTGGTCACGCCGATGAGCAGCTCCTTGAACAGCAGATCGATCTCCCGCGGGTTCTCGCGCAGGAAGCGCACGTAGTGGGAGAAGTCGTCGATCTGGTGCAGCCCCATGCGGCGCTCGATGCGCCGGTAGATCGTGCTCTGCTTGTAGAGCGAGAAGTCGTTCCCCGTCTGCGCGCGCAGGAGGACGTAGACCTTCTCGAGCGCGCCCTGGGCCCGGTCCTCGAGGCGCGAGGCCCCCATGTTGATGTAGGGCGCGTGCTCGCGGTACGCGATGATCTTGTCCGGGAGCTCTTCGACGGGCGCGACGACGTCGGCGAGGCCCGCGTCGATGGCGCTGCGGGGCATGCCCTCGAACTTCGCGGAGCTCAGCGACTGCACGAAGCAGGCGCCGGCCTTCTCCTTGATGGCGCGCAGGCCGAGCGTGCCGTCCGAGCCCATGCCCGAGAGGATCACGCCGATGCTGCGCTCCTGCTGATCCGCGGCCAGCGACCGGAAGAAGAAGTCGATGGGCAGGTTGAGCCCGCGCGGCGAGACCTGGGGCAGCAGGTGCAGCGCGCCGTGCAGGAGCGACATGTCCTTGCTGGGCGGGATCACGTAGACGTGGTCGGCCTCGACCTTCATGCCGTCCTGCGCCTGCGCGACGGGCATCGGCGTGGCGCGGGAGAGGAGCTCGACGAGCATGCCCTTGTGCACCGGATCGAGGTGCTGGACGAGCACGAACGCCATCCCGCTCCGCGGAGGGACGTGCTTGAGGAACTCCTCGATCGCCTCCAGGCCTCCCGCCGAGGCTCCGATGCCGACGACGGGGAAGACGGTGCTCGGGCTCGGATCGGCCGGCGGCACGGCGCCCTCGCGACGCGCGCTCGGCTCCGGCGGCCTCTCGAGGCGCGCCTCGAGGGGGCGCGCCTCCGGGGGGCGCGTCTTCGGGGCGCTGGTCCTCCGGGGCCTCGCCTGCGGGGGGCTCGCCTGCGCCGCCCTGGGCTTCGCGCGCCTGGGCTCGGGGAGGGCCTTCCGCGTCGCCCGCGGCCGTCCCTTCCTCTTCTTCCGATCACCCAAGACGCACCCGCCTCGTCAAATACAACGCGACGCTGCGGCTCGCAATAGACAGAGCTGCTGGGCGCCCGCTCGACGGCGCGCCATGTTACCGGCGCGTGTCGGCCGGAGCGCGAGGCAGCGTCACCGTGAAAGACGAGCCTCCGCCCGCTCCGGCGCTCTCGGCGGTGATCGTGCCGCCGTGCTGCGCGACCAGCCGGCGCGCCAGCGACGACCCGAGGTCGAGGCGCGCGAAAGACCGCGGCGTCGCCGGTTCGCGCGCCTGGCCGGGCGGCTCGAAGAGGTCGGCGAAGCGGGGGCCGCCGTATCCGTCGTGGCGCAGGACCAGCACGGCCTCGCCGTCGCCCGCGCGCACCGAGAGGGCGATCCGTCCGAGGGCGGGCGTGGCCGTGAGGGCGTTCGACAGCAGGCTCGAGACGACCTGCCCGAGCCGGGTCGGATCGCCCACGACCCACAGCGGCTCCGCGGCCGTCTCGACGGTCAGGTCGAGCTCCTTGGCGGCCGCGGCCGGCGCCAGGAGGTCGACGGCGGCCTGCACGACGGCACGAAGGTCGAGCCGCTGACGCTCGAGCCGCAGCTCGCCCCGCTCACTCCGCGCGAGGTCGATGAGATCGTCGATCATCCTGGTCTGCAGGTCGATGCACGACTCGATCGCGTCCAGGGCGCGCGCCCGCAGGTCCTCGGCCAGGTCGGCCGAACGAAGCGCCCTCGCCCAGAGCAGCATGGGGGCGAGCGGCGAGCGCAGCTCGTGCGAGACGACGCCCAGGAGCTGCTGCTCGAGGCGGTTCGCCGTCTCGGCGACGGCCGCGCCCGGCTCTCGTGGCGACGGCTCGTCCCTCTTGCGCACCGCGCGGTCGCGCTCGGAGACGTCGATCATCGCCGCGTGCAAGACGGCCGCGGCCTCGGGCGCCCGCGCGCCCTCCCGGCGCGACGGCACGGTCAGCAGCTCGACCATCCTCGGCGTCTCGTCGGCGCGCGCGATCGCCAGCTCGACGCTCGAGGGACGGCGCCCCACGAAGGCCTGCTTGAGGTGAACGTCCAGGGCGCGGCGGCTGCCGGGCGCGAGGAATAAGCGGAGCGGCGAGCCCACGATCGACCGCCGCTCCGTGCGGAGGAGCGCAGCGGTCGCCAGGTTCAGCTCCGTGACGACGCCGAAACGATCGAGCGTGAGGTGGCCGGTGGGCGCGTTGTCGTAGAGGTCGGCGTAGCGCGCCCGCGACTCCTCGAGGGCCAGCTGCTCTTCGCGCAGGGAACGATTCTGGAGCTCGAGCTCGAGCTGGTGAAGCTCGAGCTCCTGGACCGTGCGCCTGAGCTCGAAGACCAGCGCCTCGTTCGAGGCAGGCCTGGTACGTACGCGCAACGTGGTGCGCTTCTTTGCGGATGGCAGCTTGGCGAGTCGCCTCATTGCGTCGACCCAAACAATCTGGTGCAGGGTGGCGATGATTGCGCACGATCCACGCGGAAGGAAGTCGATTTTACCGGTCGCGGCCGGGCCGCGGCGGCGGCCTTGTTCGCCGCGGAAAACGGCTTAGAAGACGGATTAGAAGATGGCTTGGGAGGCACGACAGCCCCTGGAGGTTCCATCATGATCAGGCAGATTCCGTCCGGGCAGTACCGGCTCTACTCTCGAAAGAAGGACCCGAAGACCGGGAAACGGAAGAACCTGGGGACGTTCAAGACGCGCGCCGCGGCCGAGGCGCACGAGCGCGCCGTGCAGTTCTTCAAGCGTCACTGAGCCGCGGCCTCGCGGTCCGAGGCGCGCCTCCTTAGGTGTAAGTCGGTATTCCGTACGGAACCTCACCGAGCCGCTGGAACCGCGCAATCCGGGGCGGGAAGATGAGCGCGACGGCGGATGCCCTGCAACGGCGGATACGTCTTGATCGTCGACGACGACGTCTACATCCAGAAGGCGCTCGAGGACATCATCGGCCAGGATCACGGCCACAACGTCAAGATCGCGAGCGACGGCCTCGAGGCCCTCGAGATCCTGGGGGGTGCCCCGGCGCCGGCGCTGATCCTCCTCGACCTCATGATGCCTCGCATGGACGGTGCGGCGTTCATCGAGCGCAAGAACACGCAACCAGCCGTCGCGCCCGTGCCCGTGTGCATCATGACGGCCAACAAGAGCGGAGACCTCGGGCTGTCCCGGCTCGCCGACGTCGGGCCGCCGCGCTTTTCCATCCTGCGCAAGCCCTTCGACCTCGACGAGCTCATGGCGATCGTCGAGCGTCACTGCTGAGCCTCAGGCTCGAGCGGTCGGGCCGCCCGCCCGCGCCTCGGCGGCCGCGATGAAGTCCCGCACCTGGGGATAGACGACCGTGCGCCACCGGCGTCCGCTGAAGATGCCGTAGTGCCCGGCGCCCTCCACGGTCACGTGGCGCTTCCGGTCGGCGGGGATGCCGCTGCAGAGGTCCAGCGCCGCCCGCGTCTCGCCCGGCCCGGAGATGTTGTCGAGCTCGCCCTCGATGGTGAGCAGCGACGACCTCGTGATCGCCTCGGGCGCGACCCGCTCTCCGCCCACGTAGCGGACGCCGCGCGGCAGCTGCTGCTCCTGAAACACGATGCGGATGCAATCGAGGTAGTACTCGGCCGGCAGGTCCATGACGGCGTTGAACTCGTCGTAGAAGCGCCGGTGCTCCTCGGCGGTGCCGAGATCGCCCTCGACGAGGTGCCGGTAGAAGTCCCAGTGCGACCCGAGGTGCCGGATGGGGTTCAGCGCCATGAAGCCGGCGTGGAGGAGAAACCCCGGGTAGACGCGCCGGCCGTGCCCCGGATAGCGCGCGGGCACGTCGTCGGTGAGGTAGGTCTTGAACCAGTCGAGGCTGTGGCCGGTCGCGAACTCGTTCACCTGGGTCTTGCTGTGACGGGTGTCGATCGGCCCGCCCATGAGGATGAGGCTCCGCGGCTCGGCCTCGCCCGCCGAGGCCATGAGCGCGGCCGCCGAGAGCACGGGCACGGCCGGCTGGCACACGGCCATCACGTGCAGGCGCTCGGCGCCGAGCTCGCGCACGAACCGGCGCACGTACACGACGTAGTCGTCGAGCGTGAAGGCGCCGCGGTCGAGCGGCACCATGCGCGCGTCCATCCAGTCGGTCACGTACACGTCGGCGCCCGCGAGGAGCGTGCGCACGGTGTCGCGCAGCAACGTGGCGTAGTGACCGGACAGCGGCGCCACCACCAGGACCACGGGGTCGGCCTTCATCGCCGCGTTGACGGCGTCGTCGTCGCTGAGGCGCCGGAAGCGCTTGAGGTGGCAGAAGGGCTCGACGACGACCGTCTCCTCGAGCACGGCCACGCGCTCGCCGTGGGCCTCGACGGCGGTGATGCCGAACTCGGGCTTCTCGTAGGTCTTGCTGATGCGGTGGAGGACCTCGTAGCCGGCAGCCACCCGGGGCGCTCCCGGCAGGTGAGCCATCCAGCTCTCGGGCTCCGAGAAGAGGCGCGCGCCCAGCTCGGCCATGGAGCCGGCCGGCGCGAGCAGCGCCCGGCCGTAGTCGTAGAGCTGGTAAATCACGGGACCAACATGCGCCCGTGACGCCCGGCAACAAGGCCGGGCGCGCGGGGCCGCCATTTCCTTGTCGGCCACGGTAAGGTGCGTGGCCAAAGATGAGGGAAGGCCATACGGAGCTGCCCTGGCATCGCGCGGTCGAGCTGCGCTGAGCTCGGTCGGACGAACAGTCCGAGGCGCAGGACAGTCCGCGCGGCGCGAAGCGCGCGCTCGCCGCGGGCGCGGCCTACATCTTCGCCGGCTCGAGGCGAGGCTCCGCCGGCGAGGCGGCAGGAGGCGCGGGGCGCGCGGGCCGGTA
>DASZWW010000312.1:0-3405 GCA_035546175.1 Polyangia bacterium | reverse complement strand
TCGAGCGCCACGCCGTGCGGCGCGGCGACTGGGCGCGCGTCATCCTCGCGCGCCGCAAGCTCGCCGAGGCCGCGCCCGACGCGCCGACGCGCGCCGTGTACCTGTGGGAGCTCGGGCTCGCGCACCTGGCCGCCGGCGATCTGCGGGGCGCCGACGCCGACTTCGAGCGCGCCATCGACGCCGACGCGACCTTCCTGCCCGCCCTGCGCGCGCTCGGGCGCCTGCGCGAGGCCACGGGCGAGACGCGCGCGGCGGCCGAGCTCTTCGCGCGCCTCGCCCGCCTCACGAAGGCGGGCACGCGCGCCGCCGACGCCTTCCGCCGCGCGGCGCGCCTCTACGCCGCGGGCGACGCGGCCAGCGTGAACGTGAACGCGAACGCGAACGAAGAGGACGATCAGCTCGCCGCGCGATGCCTCGAGGAGGTGCTGGCCCTCGAGCCCGAGGCGGAGGCGGACTTCCAGGCCCTCGAGTCCATCCTGCGCGCGCGCTCGGACACCGATCGCCTCGCCCAGGTCATGCGCCGGCGCGCCGCCACCGGCACCGTCGTGCAGCGGCGCGATCGCCTGCTCGCGCTGGCCGCGCTCCTGCGCGAGCGCGACGCCAACGACGCGGCGGCGGCGCTCGCCGAGGCCGTCGAGCTCGACCCGACGTCCGTGCAGGCGCTGGCCCGCCTCGCCGAGGTCCAGGCCGAGCTCGGCCGCCCCGCCGAGGCGGTGGCGTCCTTCCAGCGGGTCATCGCCGCCTCGCCCGATCCGCGGGTCGTGAGCGCGGCGTGGGTGCGCATCGGCGATCTCGCCGAGCGCGATCTCGCCGACGTCGGCATGGCCGTCGAGGCCTACCGCAGCGCGCTCCTCTCGACGCCGGAGGACGTCCGGGCCCTCACGGGCCTCGTGCGGGGGCTGTCGCGCCGGCGCGACTGGGCCAACGCGGCGCTCACGCTGCGCCGCCTCGCCACCGTCGATCCGGACCGCGAGGCGCGCGTCATCCACTTCATGTCGCTCGGGGACCTGCTGGCGGGGGCCGCCGAGGACCCCGAGGGCGCGGCCGACGCGCTCGAGCAGGCGCTCCTCCTCGACCCGCGACACGGCGGCGCCATGGACCGCCTCGACGCCATCCTCACGGACCTCGACGAGCCGATGCGCCTCGCGGCCGCGCTCGGCCGGTACCTCGAGATCGAGCCCAACGCCGCCGCGCGCCGCATGCGCCTCGCGGCGCTGTGGAGCGGCCCGCTCGCCTCGCCCGCGCGCGCCGTCGACGAGCTGCGCATCGTCGTCACCGCCGACCCCAAGGGGTCGGCTCCGCGCGCCGAGCTGGCGCGCGTGCTCGAGGAGTCGGGCCGCTTCCCCGAGGCCGTCACGGAGCACCTCGGCCTGCTGCGCGTCGAGCCGCTGCGCCTCGACTCGCTGCGCGCGCTGCGCCGCCTCTTCGACCGCACGGGCCAGCCGCACCGGTCGGCGCGCGCGGTGGCGGCGCTCGCCATGCTGCAGGCGACCGACGCCGCCGAGATCCGCGCCGTCCGCGAGGCGCGCGTGCGCTGGACCGACCAGACGGCGGGCGCCGTCACGAACCAGGAGTTCGAGTCGGTCATCCGCCACCCCGACGAGCGCCACCCCGCGACGGCGCTCCTCGCCGCCATGGTCGAGGTGCTGCCGCGCCTCTACTCGATGAGCCTCGAGGACTGGGGCGTGACGAAGGCGGACCGCCTCGGGCCGCGCTCCGAGGACCCGGTGCGTCCGCTCGTCGCGCGCGTCGCGAGCCTGCTGGGGCTGGCCGAGGGCTTCGAGATCTACATGGCCCGCACGGGCGCGACGCAGGTCGAGGTCGAGGCCAGCCAGCCGCCGGCCGTCATCGTGCCGCCGACCCTGCCCGCGATGCCGCGCCAGGAGGCGTTCCTGCAGCTCGGGCGCCAGCTCGGCCGCGTGCGCGCCGGCACCCACGCGGCGCTGCGCGTGCCGCTCAAGGACCTCGGCCTCATCGTCGCGGCCGGCGTGCGCACGGTCTACCCCGACTACGGCCGCGGCGCGCTCCCCGAGGACAAGCTCAACGACGTCGCGCAGAAGATCGCGCGCGCGCTGCCGCGCCGCCACCGCAGGGCGTTCGAGCAGGCCGCGCTGTCGTTCCGCGACGGCGGCGTCTTCGACAGCGACCGGTGGCGCGCCGCGCTCCTGCACACCGGCCACCGCGCGTCGCTCGTCGCCTCGGGCGACGTCGTGGGCTCCTTCGACTACATCGCCCGCCTCGATCGCCGCCTCTCCGCCGCGCTCGTGCAGTCGCCCGAGGAGCTGCGCGCCGCCGCCGCCGGCAACATCGAGGTCATCGAGATGTTCAACTTCGCGCTCGGCGACGAGCTGGCGACGCTCAACCGCCGCCTGGGCCTCGACTAGCCTCGCTTAGCCGGCGGCGGCCTTCGTCGCGGCGCTCGCGGCGGCGGCCTCCTTGAGCTCGCGGCCGGTGCGGCTGCGCAGGCAGGCCAGGCCCAGCAGCACCTGGGTCATCGTGGCCAGGGCCTGCGCGAACAGGCTCGCCGCGACGACCGCCGCCTCCTGGGCCTGGGCGTCGCCGGGCGCGTAGCGCGCGAAGAAGAGCTTCATCGCGTACTGCGTCGTCCCCAGGCCCTGCACGGAGATGGGCAGCACGGCGATGAAGAGCACGATGGGCAGGGCGACGATCGCTTGCGTGACGGGGACGGCCACGCCGAACGCGCGCAGCATGGCGATCTGGAAGGCGATGAGCACGACGATGTGGGGCACGCGCACGAGCAGGGCGCGCGCGTGGCCGGCCAGGCCGGCGCCGAGCAGCACGTCGAAGATGGGGCGCTGCGCGAGCCAGCGCGGCTTGAGGGCGACGGTGACGGCGTACACGGCGAGGCCCGCGTAGGCGACGCCCACGACGACGGTCATCGCGTGGGGCACCTCGGGCGCGGTGGCGACGCCCACGCTGGCGAGCGCGAGCAGGGCCAGGACGTTGACGCCCATGATGAGCAGGACCGTCGCGACGCCGCGCAGGACGGGCGCGCCCGTGGCCCGGTGGACGAAGTAGACGATGGCGCCCTGGCCCACGTTGTAGTTGATCGCCGCGAGGAGGTAGGTCGCGCCGCGCACGACGAGCACCTGCCCGTAGGTGAGCGGCGCCAGGAACCAGCCGAACGTCTTCCAGATCGCGAAGGAGTCGGCCAGGTAGATGGCGAGGACGCCCGCGACGCAGGCCGGGATCGTCCACGGCGCCGCCGTGCGGGTGGCCGCGACGAGCTGTCCGAAGGAGATCTTGCGGAAGATGACGAAGAGCAGGGCCGCCGTGACGAGCCAGGGCAGGACGCGGCGGAGCCGGGCGACGATGAGGCGGTTGTCGTTCACGGGGCGGGGGCGGGGGCCGGCGCGGCGGCGGCCGGCGCCGGGGCGCCGGGGA
>DASZWW010000311.1:0-25540 GCA_035546175.1 Polyangia bacterium | reverse complement strand
GAACCACCCCGTGCTGTAGAGCGGATCCTCGAGCATCCACTTGGTCTGGCTGCGGACGAGCGTCGCCCCGCCGAGGGCGATGAGGCCGACGCCCGTCGCGATCGTCAGCCCGGGCCGCGCCCGCAGCGTCGCCGAGAGGCGCGCCGGCAGGAAGGGCAGCAGGTCGGAGAGCGTCTTGCGGTTCGCGAGGGCATAGGCGAGCAAGGCGCCCAGCGACCACTCGTAATATCGCGGCAGCGAGAAGCCCCACACCCAGACGAGGAACGGGCCGTCGGAGAACGTCACGGGGACGGGGTTCGAGGCCACGACGACCGCGCGCCAGATCGCCGTCAGCACGAGCAGCCCCACGACGATGCGCGGCGTGGAGAGGCGCCGGCCGAGCGCGACGAACACCAGCGGGTAGAGCAGGTAGAACTGCTCCTCCGTCGCGATCGACCACATCGAGGCGATGATGGCCATGATGCTGGCCTTCGAGAACGAGTGCAGCATGAAGACGTGCAAGAGCACGTCGCGGAGCGTGGGCCCGGCCACGGGCGGCGGCTCCCCCCGGTAGATCGCCGCGTAGAGGGCGGGCGCGACGATCGCTCCGATGGCGAGGGCCGCCCAGTAGACGGGGTAGATGCGGAAGAACCGGCGCAGGAAGAACGCCCCCAGCGAGAAGGGCGCGCCCGGGTCGGCGGCCTGATCGCGCGCGAAGCGGAGGTGGATGCAGAGGCCGCTGATGACGAAGAAGAGGTTCACGCCCACGCGCCCCATGTGCAGCGGCAGGAAGAGGAGGCGCAGCAACGCCGAGCCGGCCGCGACGTGCGAGGCGCCCGTGGCGTCGTGGACGAGCGAGTACCCCGCCGGGAAGAGGATGAGGCGCTCGAGGTGGTAGAGGACGACGAGGAGGATCGCGAGGCCGCGCAAGAGGTCGATCGTCGGGACCCGCCCCGCGTCGCCCGAGGGCGACGACGGGCCCGCGGGAGAGGCGGGCTTCTGCTGCGGGTGTGCGTCGGACAAGCCCGGAGACGATAGCCGTCCCCCGGCGGGGAGGTAAACGTTTTTGGCGAGCGCGACGGCTGCCGGAGCGGCCGGGCCCACTCGCCGGCGGCCCGGGACGGGCGCACCATGGGCGGCGCTCCCCACCTTGGAAGGGACGCGGCCGTGCCCATATTGATTGAAGGAGACGGCGATGGGCGTGACGAGGCAGCTTCCGCGGACCGAATGGAAGGCGTACTTCGACCGCTACACGCGAGAGCACCTCTCGAGCTCGGACGAGACCGGCGTCCACGAGGTCGCGATCGTCGAGGTGCTCTTGCCCCGGATGGGCGACCAGTTCGAGGTCACGTTCGAGCCGCTGCTCGGCATGACGTACGACCCCAAGAGCAACGCCTTCGAGCTCTTGCTGCGGGACATCGACCATCTCGTGTTTCGGCCCGCGGAGATCGCGGTCATCGAGGACGACGACGGCTTCATCTCCGAGCTCGAGATCGTGCGCGCCGACGACGTCAAGGAGATCGTCCACCTGCGGCGCAGCGGACCGCCGGCCGTGCGCCACGACGCTCCGGCGCCGCCGGGCGGCTGAAGCTCAGCGCGGCAGGCCGAGCGCGTGCGCGACGAGGCCGAGCGCCGCGCCGCCAAGCACGAGCCAGGTCGAGCTCGTCTTCCACCGCAGCAGCACGAGCGCGGCGGCCACGCCCAGGGCGGCCGTCGCCGCGTCCACGATGGCCGCGCGCCCGAGCTCCACCGTGACGACGGCCATGAGGGCGAGCGAGGCAACGTTGACGCCGTCGAGGAACGCGCCCGCGCGCTTGGAGGCGCGCAGCCGCGGCACGAGCGGTCCGCTCGCGGCGACGAAGACGAAGGCGGGCAGGAAGATGCCCGCCGTGGCGACGAGGGCGCCCTTCGGCCCCGCGAGCAGGTAGCCCACGAAGGTCGCGGTCGTGAAGACCGGCCCGGGCGTGAGCTGGCCCGCCGCCACCGCGTCGATGAGCTGCCCCTCGGTGAGCCAGTGCAGTCGCGAGACGAGATCGGCCCGCAGGAAGGCGAGCAGGACGTAGCCGCTGCCGAACAGCACGGAGCCGATCTTGACGAACACCCAGAACAGGCCCGACGCGCTGACGGCCGTCGCGGCCGTGGTGCCGGCGGCAAGCGGGAGCGCGGGGACGATCTGCGCGAGGCCGCCGCCGCCCGCGCGCCGCGCGCCCGCCGCCGCGACGGCGAGCCCGCAGACGAGCAGGACGACCAGCTCGTTCACGCCCATCGCCGCCGCGGCGGCCGCCGCGACGCCGAGGACGCGGAGCGGCCAGGTCCGCGCGGCGGTCGGCGCGAGGCCCCAGAGCGCCTGCACCACGACGGCGAGGATCACCGGCTTGACCCCCCACAGCAGCCACGAGGCTTCGGGCCGCGTCCCGAACCGGACGTACGCCCATCCGAGCGCGCCGGTCATGAGCATGGCCGGCAGGATGAAGCACGTGCCCGCGACGACCAGCCCCGGCCACCGCCGCCGCGACCACCCGACGTGGATGGCCATCTCCGTCGAGTTGGGCCCGGGGATGAGGTTCGTCGCCCCCAGCAGATCGAGGAAGCGCTCGTCGCTCATCCACCCGCGTCGGCGCACGACCTCGTCGCGCATCAGCGCGATGTGCGCGGCCGGGCCGCCGAACGCGGTCGTCCCCAACCTCAGGAACAACGCCGCGAGCTCGGCGAGGGAGGTCTCGGACGCCACCGCCCTAAAATACACTTCAGTCCGAGCTCTCGCCCTCGTCGGCCGGATCCTCCCCGTCATCGTCGGCTTCGGATGGGTCGCGGCCCGGAGCGGACGGCGGGCGAGCGGCGGCCGGGCGAGCGGCCAGGCGCGCCGCCAGGAAGGCGACCGTGCCGAGCCCGATCGCAGACTGCGCGACGAGGGCCACCGTCGTGAAGTAAGGCATGAACAGCAGCGGGGGCGGCGGGATCGGGAAGCCGAGGATCAGCCCATAGACGGCGATGTGCCCCAGGGTGACGCCGAGCAGGGCCACGGTGCACGCCGCCTGCATGCGGAGCGCGTCGTCGGCGCCACGCAGCCAGCTGAGGAGCAGCGCGCTGGCCGATCCCAGCGTCAACCACAGGATGGCCGTCCGGGCCAGGAAGCCGGTGTTCATGGCCGTCAGGTCGAACGAGCCCCTCGTGACCCAGAACGCGCCGGTGATCACCGCGATCGTGCCGAGGGCCCAGGCGAGCGCGAGGCGCCGCGAGGTCGCCACGAGGACGACGGCCAGGAGCGCGAGCGTCAGGGCCCAGTGCCAGGCCTGGCTGTGGCGGCGCTGGCGGTAGAACTCGTCCCACGACCCGACCGACCCCGTCATCTTCGCGAGGCGCTCCCGGTTGCGCGCGCGGAAGGCCTCCACCGCCTGCGCGCGATCCTCGAGGTAGGGGCGCGTCTTGTCGTCGGCCCGCACGAGCGTGAGCACGGCGTCGAGGTCGTCGTCGACGGCGCGCATGTGCGGCGGGAACGGCACGCCCGTGAGCAGCGCCAGGGCCGGCGCGATGGCCGTCGTGCGCAGCGTCCCGAGCGCCGCGTCGGGCTGCACGTTCTTGCCGGCGAAGCAGCTGATGACCGTCGCGACGCGCGGATCGCTGCCGCCGTGGCCGCCGATGATCGAGTGGCCGTGGTCCGCCGTCAGGACCAGCAGCGAGGTGTCGAGGTTCGTCCGCGCGATGAGCGCCGACAGCTCCCGGTCGAACCTGCGCACGGCCGCGACGTACTCCCGGGAGCCCGCCCCCTGCTCATGGCCGGCGTGATCGATGTAGAGCACGTGCAGCAGATCGAGCTCGTGCGGGCGCACCTGCTCGAAGAAGTTCGCGTCGTGCGGCAGCTCGAGGGCCTCGTCGAAGCCGCGCGGGAAGAGCTCCTTCCACCACGGCAGAGAGCTCACCACCCTCACCTTCCAGCCGGCCTCGCGCGCCTGCTCCCAGACCGAGCGCACGGGCGCCGGATCGTCGTCCTCGTTGCCGCGCACGCCCGTGCGATCCTGCTCGACGCCCGACGAGAGGACCGCGTACACGGGCCGCGAGACCGACGGCGACCCGACGTCGGTCAGGAAGCAGCGCCCGTGCGCCCGGAACCACGCGACCGCCTGCGTGTGCCGCGCGGCCTCGGCGCCGAGGCCGTCCGCCACGGTCACGACGACGCTCTCGGGGCCGTCGAGCGCGGCGCGCGATCCTTCGTCGACGGTGTGGACCAGGAAGTGTCCCCGGCGCGCCGAGAGGCGCCGCGGGTAGGTGTCGGCGAGGACGGCGGACAGGGCCCCCGCGAGCACGTAGAGCGTCGCGTGAGCGAGGAGCCATGTTCGTCGCGGCATCAACGGTGAGCGCAGCCGAATCCGAAGTCCGAAGCGAAGCGAAGAGGCTCAGGTGGCCACCTTATAGTGAACCTCGCCGCCGGAAAGGGGAAGCTCTCAGCGCACGTCGACGTGGTCGGGCGCGTGCGCCGGCGGCGCCTGCTTGGGCGTCAGGACGTAGCCCGTCTCTCCCGCGACGTAGATCACGTGTAGGCTGCAGCCTTCTACATCTATATAGCGAGGCCGCTGGTCTGGCCCGACCGTCTCGCCGCCCAGGGCCGTCACGCGCAGCAGGTGCGCCGGGCAGCTGAGCTCGGCGGCCGCCTGCGCGCGGACGGCCGCGACGGGATCGCCGGCCGGCGGCGGCGTGCTCGTGGCGCACGCCGCGAGCACGCCGGAGACCGTGAACGCCACCCACGCGCGAGGGAGCCGCATGGCGGGATGCTACATCAAGGCTCGCGCGGCGGGACCACGACGGGGATGGGCGACTTCTTCGCGTCGGCGACGTCGATGATGCGAAGGAACCGGCCCGACGGGTAGACGGTGAGGCCCACGGAGTCGAGCGCGTCGAGGAACAGGCGGTACGCGTCCTCGGGCGTGATGAGCTGGGGCGAGAACACCGTGACCGTCTTCCCGGCGCCGAGCCCCGCGGGCAGCAGGAACTGCTTGCACGTCACCGACGAGATCCACGCCACGAGATCCAGGACGTCGGTGTTGGGCTTCAGGTTCAGCCGCACGGTGCGCTTTCCGGCCGGGAGCTTGCGGCACTGATTGCCCGGCGGCGGCGACGGCGCGGCCGCGGCGGCTCGCGCCGACGTGGCGGCGAGCGCGCCGGCGAGGAGGAGCGTCGCGATCCGCACGGCACCCACCATAGCAAGGCTGGGGCCGCCATCGTAAGGCGACAACCGCCGCGCGCGGCGCAGGTCTTCGTTCGTGACTGCCTTTTTGGCGCGCCCGGCGCGTCGCCCGGTGCCAGCGGTGCAGGCGACCGCGCAAAATCGGGACGACGCCTCACTGGGGGGCCGGCCCGGGACGTCGCAGGTTGGATGGGAGGTGGCGGTCCGTACGCACGCCACGGGCACGACGGGAGGCGACGCGATGAAGAAGATGTTGCTCGGAGCCGCGGTCTTGGTGGGGCTGCTGGCGCTGGCCACGGCGCCTCGCCTGGGCGCGAGACAGGCCTCGGCCGCCGCCAAGGCCAGCAAGTCGGGGAAGGGCATCTCTGCCGAGGCCGACAGCGCCCTCCGCAAGATGACCGACTACCTGGCCAGCCTGCAGTCCTTCCGCGTCCGCAGCGCCGCCAAGGACGAGGTCGTCCTCAAGTCGGGCCAGAAGATCGATCTCGCGTCGCAGTCTGAGACCTCCGTGCAGCGCCCGAACAAGCTGCGCAGCGAGCAGGTGGGCGCGAAGGGCGGCCTGGCGTTCTGGTACGACGGCAAGTCGATGACGCTCGAGTGTCAGTCGAACGGCACGTACACGACCAAGCCCGCGCCGCCCGACATCGACGGCGCGATCGACCAGGCGCGCAAGCAGTTCGGCATCGAGGCGCCCGGCGCCGACCTGCTCTACAGCAAGCCCTACGACATCCTGACGGAGCAGGTCACGGGCGGGCAGCTCATCGGGCACGAGACGGTGGAAGGCGAGCCCGTGACCCACCTCGCCTTCCGGGGCGAGGAGGTGGACTGGCAGATCTGGATCAAGGACGGCAAGGAGCCGCTGCCCGTCTGGTTCAGCATCATCACGAAGACGCTGCCCAGCCAGCCGGAGTTCGAGGTGCACCTGTCCCACTGGGAGACGAAGGTCTCGTTTCCTGCCGCGACGTTCGCCTTCAAGGCGCCCCCCAACGGCACCTCCGTCGACCACTTCCCCAAGACCTGCAGCCCGCCGACCACGGCCGAGCGGTGAACGAAGGAGATCGCCATGAGCTCACGTCGTAAGTCCCTCCTCGCGGCCTTCGCTTTTCTGGGAGCGCTCCTCGCCGTCGTGCCCGAGGTGCTGGCCGTCGTCGGCCGCCCGCTCACGCCCGTCAGCTACGCCGGCGTCGCGCGCCGCACCGTCCGCCGCGCCAACTACGCCGCGTACCCGTACTGAGCCGCCGCGCGGCTACTTCCCCGCGGGGAGGCGCGCGCAGCCTTCCTTGTCGCCGCCGTCGCACGCCTTGCGGTAAGCGGCGGCGGCCGCGGCCGCATCCCTGGGGACGACCGCGCCGACGGTGAGCGCGTTGCCGCGCTCGCGGCATCCCCACGCGTCGCCGCTGGCGCAGGCGCGATCGAAGAGCGCGGCGGCCGCCTTCGGGTCCGGGGCGACGCCGATGCCGCCCGCGAGCGCGACGCCGAGCCGCGTGCACGCGTTCGCGTCCTTGCGATCGCAGGCGTCGCGCCAGGCGGCGACGGCGCCGGCCGGATCACGGGGCGTGCCCCAGCCGCTCGAGAGCGCGTTGCCGACCTCGCGACAGCCCCAGACGTCGCCGGCGTCGCAGGCGCGGTGGAAGAGCGCGAGGCCCGCGGCGCCGTCGCGGGCGACGCCCTCGCCGCGCACGAGGGCGATCCCGAGGCGCGTGCAGGCGTTGGTGTTGTGTCCCTCGCACGCCTGCCGGTACGCCGCCGCCGCCGCGGGGAGATCGACCGCCACGCCCTTGCCCTTCGCGAGCGCCACGCCCAGCTCGCCGCACCCGCGCGCGTTGTGTCCCGCGCAGGCGCGCCGGTAGAAGGCCGCGCTCTGGGCGACGTCGCGCGCGACGCCGACGCCGCGGTCGTAGAACCAGCCCGCGCGCGTGCAGCACTCGGCGTTCTCGTGATCGCAGCCGCTGCGATAGGCGGCCAGCGCGGCGGTCGCGTCGGCGGTCACGCCCCGTCCCTTCTCGAGCGCCTCGCCGAGATCGCGGCACCCCCACGCCGCCTCGCCCTCGCAGGCGCGGCGGTAGAGCGCGACGCCCTGCGCGGGGTCCAGGGGCACGCCGAGCCCGTGCGACGACGCCCAGCCGAGCCGCGCGCAGTCGTTCATGTCGCCCTGGTCGCAGCCCTTGCGATCGAGGTCGGCCGCCTCGGCGTAGAGGGCGGCCGCCCGCGCCTCGCCGCCCGGCGTTCCATCCTGACGGAGCTTGGCGAGCGCGAACGCGACGGAGCGCAGGCCGCCCGCGTAGGCCCTCTCGTAGAGCGCGAGGGCCCGCGCCCGATCCTGGGGCACGCCCGCGCCTGCCTCGAGGAGCGCCGCGAGGGAGCTGCACCCGCGCGCGTCGCCGCCGTCGCACAGGTTGGCGAGGATCTGAGCGGCCGTGACGGGGTCCTTCGCCATCCCCTCGCCGTCGCGCAGCTGGTACGCGTGGTCGAGGCAGCGCGCGTGCTCACCGCCGTCCGCGCACGCGGACCTGGTGAGCTCGAAGGCGCGCGCGAGGTCGCCGGCCTCGTCGTGCCGGTCGGGCGAGTGGAGGGCCCCGAGGCGCGAGCACCCCGAGTCGCTCCCGAGGTCACACCCCTTGCGCAGCAGCTTGATCGCGCCCTCGCGATCGCGGGGCACGCCGCGTCCGAGGAGCCGCGCTCGCCCGAGCCCGGAGCAGCCGCGCCCCTCGCCCGCGTCACAGGCCCGCCGGAACAGGGCCGCCGCCTGGGCGTAGTCGCGCTCGACGCCGAAGCCGGTCTCGTACGCCAGCCCCAGCATCGCGCAGGAGCGCGCGTTGCCCTGCTCGCAGCCGGCCTGGTGGTAACCGGCGGCGCGCGTCGGGGACTGCGGCACGCCCCGTCCGTCCAGGTACGCCGTCGCGGCCTCGAGGCAAGCGGCGCCGTCACGACGCGCGCAGCGCTTCTCGCACGCCGCGAGCGGCTGGCAGGCGGCGGCCTCGCCCGCCACCCTCGGCTCTTTCGCGCCCGCCCGCGAGCCGCCGAGCGAGGCGAGGACCAGCGGGACCGCCAGGAGAGGGCTCGCGCGCACGCGCCTCATTATCTCAGAGCTCGCGGCGCGCGTCAGTCGGCCGCGCCACCTTCGGCCTACGTCGCCGCCGCCGACCTCCCGAGGCGCAGCGCGCGCCGCACGACGATCGGCGAGAGGCCGGCGCGCTCGGCGAGCTCGGCCACGGTGGGCCGGCGGCCGTTCTCGGCCGTGAAGGCGCGCGCCGACTGCAGGACGCGCGCGAGCTCCTCGGGGCGCGCGGGCGTGCCCGGACCCTCGAGGTCGACGCCCGCGCCCTCGAGCGCCCCGATGAGCTCCTCGATGTCGGCGAAGGTCACCGGCTTGCGGATGAGCTCCTCGCCGAGCTCGTCGAGCGTGAGCCCGGCCGGGTGCGCGGCCTTGATGGCGTCGAAGATCGGCTGCAGGTGCGGGGAGAGGGCCACGCCCGAGCCTAGCCCAGATCCGCTCAGCGGCCCTTCTCGTACGTCCCCTGGAGCTGCGCCTCGGCGAGGACGTGGCCGCGCATGGCCTTCTCGAGGGCCGCCTTCGTGGCGGCGCCCTCCTTGGGCAACGTGATGTCCAGCGCGTAGAGCTTGAAGAAGTAGCGATGGCGGCCCACGGGGGGGCACGGTCCGCCCCACGCCGCGTGGCCGAAGTCGTTCTTGGCGACGCGCGCGCCCGACGGGAGCGAGCCGGCGCCCGCCCCCTCGGGCAGGCCGGTGGCGTTCGCGGGGATGTCGTAGACGACCCAGTGCACCCAGGTCGTCTTCGGCGCGGCCGGATCGGGCGCGTCCGGATCGTCCACGACGAGCGCCAGGCTGCGCGCGCCCGAGGGGACGTCCGCCCAGGCGAGCGCCGGCGAGGCGTCCTGGCCCTGGCACGTGTGCCGCCGCGGGATCTCGCCGCCCGACTTGAAGCTCGGAGACGTCAACGTCATCGCCATGAGGGCCCCCATCACCGTGAACACGCCGAGACGATAATGTCTGGCGCGGCGGAGGGAAGGCCGGCGGCGGCGGCCGCGAAGTGGCCGCGCGTCAAATGCACACCCGCCACCTATTTCTCCCCCGCCCACCCGACCAGGCGTATGGTGCGCGAGTCGTGTCGCTTTGAAGGACGTCTACTTTTCGATTGCGATGTACGGCCTGCTCCTGGTCGTCATGGCGATCTATCTCGGGCGCGCGTGGGCGAAGGGCCGCGCGCGGCACGCGCGGACGGACGCGGACGGCGGCAGCGTCTTCGTCCACAAGGCGGCGATGGAGATGGGCTACTGGCTGCTGCGGCCGCTCGTGTCCGCGCTCGCGGCCTGCCACGTCACGCCCAACGAGGTGACGTTGTTCTCGCTCGTCCCCGCGCTCCTCGCGGCTGTCGCGGCGGCGTTCGGGCGCTTCGGTCTCGCCTGCTCCCTGGGGACGCTCAGCGCCCTGTGCGACCTCGTCGACGGCGTCCTCGCGCGGGAGACGGGCGTCGCGTCGGACGCCGGCGAGGTGCTCGACGCCGCCGTCGATCGCTACACCGAGTTCCTGCTGCTGGCGGGCATCGGCGTCTACTACCGGACCCACTGGATGGTCTTGGCGCTCGCGCTGGGCGCGCTCCTCGGCAGCTTGATGATCAGCCAGTCCACCGCCATGGCCGAGGCTCGCGGCGTCACGCTTCCGCGAGCCGGATCCATGCGCCGCGCCGAGCGCGCGATCTATCTGCTCGCCGCGCTGGGCCTCACGCCCGTGACGCGGAGCTTGTTCGAACGCGCGCCCTCCCACGCGCTGCGCGAGCTGCCCATCCTGTTCGCGCTGCTCCTCGTGGCCTTCGTGACCAACGTCGCGTCCGTGCGGCGCTTCGCGATCATCGCGGCGGTGAAGCGCGCGCGCGCGGTGAGCTCCGACGTCGAGCGACCTCAGAACGAAGCGGCGTAGCCCCAGCCCCAGTAGGCCCGCTCGGCGTCGATGACGCCGGTCGGCTGGGTGAAGATGATGGCCTCGCCCACGGCCGCGCCGGCCAGGCCGTTGACGGCCCCCGCGCTCCAGTGGTGGAAGCCGAGCCCCAGGAAGAGGAAGACGCCCGCGTTGAAGGCGAGGTTCCCGGCGTGGATGAACCACCGCCGCTGCAGGCGTTCGTTGGCGGCGTCGTCGCGGAGCATGTGCTCGGCGCGCGCGAGGAGCGCGCAGGTCTGGGCGTCGTCCTCGGGCGGCGCCGCGTCGAGCAGCCCCCGCAGCTTCGGCGCGTCGCGGGTGACCGAGAGCGGCGACACGAGGAAGGGCACGACGCCCACGGCGGCCGTCGCCGCGCTCGTGTACCAGTCGACGCGCGTGCTCGGCGCGACGAAGGGCACGGCCATCAGGCTCGCCGCGCCGGCCGCGCCGATCCCCACGCCCCAGCCCATCGCCCACACGCGGCCCCGCCGGGCGTCGACCTCGAGCTGGCGGCTGATCCAGAACAGCCGCTCGCGCCCGTCGACGGCGGCGAGCGTCGCGGGCGCGCCCGCCGGCGCGGGGCACGTCGCGGCGCGGGGCCGCCCCCCCGCGGAGACGGCCGCGATCAACGAGGCCAGCGCGACGCCCGCGGACCGCCGCACGACACCTAGGCGCCGGCCTTGCTCTTGAGCGCGTGGCCCGCGAGCGTGGTCGCGAGCTCCCAGATCGCGCCCGGGACCCTGTGGCAATCGGCGATGACCTCGTCGAGCGCCGTCACGATCCAGTCCTCGTCGAGCTGGGACACGACGAGCGGCGGCAGCAGCTTGATGACGTACATCTCGTGGCCCGCGACCTGGGCGAGGATCCGGTGCCGCGACAGCAGCGGGATGGTGACCATCTGGCAGAAGAGGCCCTTCGTCGCCTTCTCCAGGAGCGTCCAGGCCGCGCGGAGCGCCGCGCTGCGGGGCGGACCGAACTCGAGCGCCAGCATCAGCCCGCGCCCGCGCACCTCGGCGAGGAGCTCGTACTTGTCGGCCAGGGCCTGCAGGCGCGCGAGCAGGCTCGCCCCGCGACGCCGGGCGTTCTCGACGAGCCCCTCGTCCTCGATGACGGCCAGCGTGGCCAGGCCGGCGGCCATGGCGAGGTTGTTCTTCCCGAAGGTCGAGCCGTGCACGACGGCGCGGTCCATGCGATTGAACGTCCGCTCGAAGATCCAGCGCTTCCCGATCACCGCGCCGATCGGCACGAACCCGCCCGACAGCGCCTTGGCGACGAGCACGAGGTCGGGGTCGATCCCCTCCTGCTCGATCGCCAGGAACGTGCCGCACCGCCCGAGGCCCGTCTGCACCTCGTCGGCGACGAACAGCGCGCCGTGCGCCCGGCAGAGCCGCGCCGCCTCGCGCAGGTAGTCGGGCCCGGGCAGGTTGACGCCCTTGCCCTGGATCGGTTCCACGAAGAACGCCGCCACGTCGTCCCCCGACAGCGCGACCTCGAGCGCCGCGAGATCGTTCCACGGGACCCGCGCGGCGTCCGCGAGCAGCGGCCCGAACCCGTCGCGAAAGGTCGGGTCGCCGTTGAGCGTCAGCGCGCCCATGGTCAGCCCGTGGAACGCGTGCTCGCAGAAGACGAGCTTCGACCGGCGGGTCGCGGCGCGCGCGAGCTTGATGGCCGCCTCGACCGCCTCCGTGCCCGAGTTGCAGAAGAACACGCGCTCCTGGCCTGCGACGTGCGAGAGCAGCCGCTCGGCCAGCAGCCCCGACAGCAGGGACGCGTCCATCTGCACGAGGTTGGGGAGGTCCGCGCCGAGGACGTCGAGGAGCGCCTTCTTGATCGTGGGGTGGTTGCGGCCGACCGCGAAAACGCCGAAGCCGGCCAGGAGGTCCAGGTAGCGCGCGCCCGACTCGTCGAAGAGGTACGGCCCCTCGGCCCGCACGTAGTGGCGGTCGAAGCCGATCGTCTTGAGCATGCGCACCATCTGCGGGTTGAGGTACCGCTCGTGCAGCGCGAAGCTCTCCCCAGCGCGCTCCGAGAGCTCCTGGGCGAGGTCGAAGGCCATCAGGGCGACTCGGGGAAGAGCGGCGCCCCGGTCTCGGCGGCGAGCAGGACCTCGGCGGCGATCGACATGACCCGGAGGCGCGTCAGCTTCGCGCCCGCGCCCTTGTCGCGCAGCAGGTGCAGGGTCCCCACGGCCAGGCGGGCGTTGAGCGCGTTGAAGGCCACCACGCCCGGCGCGGCGCGCCCCGATCGCAGGAGCTCCGTGTACTCGATGGCGCGGCGCAGATCGGCCCGCGCCAGCAGGAACACCTCGGGCGGGCTCACGGCCGCGGGGAGATAGGCGCGGCCCTCCGCGGCGTCCGCGGCGGCGTCCTTGAGGATGTTCACGAGCTGCAAGGCCTCGCCGAACTCGATCGAGCGCGCGCGCAAGTCGCCGGCCACGGCCTCGAGCGACGGGCACTGAACGAGGAACAGCTCCGTCAGCATCTCGCCGACCAGGCCGGCCACGGCGAAGCAGTAGTCGCGGAGCTCCTGCAGCGTCTGCAGGGCGAGGAGGCCTCGCCTGTCGGTCCGCGCGACGACCTCGGCCATGGCGCGCGCGCTGCGCGCGACGTGCCGCGCGACGTGCGCGCCCGCGGCGGGTGACAAGCGGCGCTGCCACTCGATGACCTCGGAGGCCGACCGCAGGAGCTCGAGGTAACCCTCGTGCTCGAGCGGCGGATCGAGCGACCACGCGGCGATCGTCTTGCGCGCCTCGATCGGGCGCTCGCCGTCCATGAGCCGCGCGAAGAACGTCAGGGCCTCGGCGCGGCGCGCCGGCGCCCAGCGCGTCGCGTCCTCGAACGTGTCGATGATCCTGAAGAGCAGGTACGCGACGGCGACCTCGGTCTGCAGCGGCTCGGGCAGCATCGGGATGGTGAGCGCGAACGTCCGGCTCGTCCGCTGCAACAGGGCGCTCCACTCGGCCGGCCCGGCCCCGTCCGCCGAGGCGGCGCGCGATCGTTCGAGGGCCACGTCAGACCTCCGTCCCCACGGCGGCCGCGCGCCCGGAGCTCGCCCCGTCGCCCGCCGTCACCGGGAGATCGCCGGGCTCGAGCGACTCCACGAGCTGCGCCACGGCGCGCGCGAGGCCGAGGGCGCACGTCGAGACCCGCCGGCGAAGGACGAGCAGCCGTCCCAGCGGCCGCGGGTCTCCCAGCAGCCCGAGCACGACGCGGCTCCTCCGGATGGCGCCGCCCTCGTCGCGGCTTCGATTGAGGAGCGCGGGGACGGACTCGCCGGCCGTGTCGCTGATGGCGCGCAGCGCGACCCACGGGACGCCGGCGCCCGCCGCCACGTCGGCGAAGATGGAAGACTCGAGGTCGACGGCGCTCGGCGCCGCCGCGCCGCCGCAGGCGCGCGTCGCGGCCTCCCGCAGGCGCTCCTTCTCCTCGGCCGAGTCGGCGATGCGAGGCGCGGTGACGAGGACGCCGCGGGGCGCGTGACACGCGCGGAGGGCCGCCTCGACCAGCGCCTCGTCCGCGCCACGGACGCTCCCGTCGAGGACGTCGACGACGCGGCCGCCGATCACGAGGGACCCCACGTCGACGTCGGGCGTCAGGCCGCCGGACACGCCGGCGACGAGGATCCGGCTCACCGGGAACTGCGCGAGCAGGCTCGTGAGGCCGCCGCGGGCGTTGCGGGCGCCCTCGCCGGTGACGAGGAGCACCACGGGCGCGCTGCCGAGGCGGCCGAAGGCGAGCGGCCGCCCGCACAGGGAGCCCGAGGCCCGGGCCACGAGGCGCTCGCGCAGCGGCGCGACCTCCTCGTCCATCGCCGCGACGATCGCCGTCAGCGCGGCCTGCCCAGCGACGATCTTGGGACGGGACATGGGTGGCGCCTCAGCCGAGGAAGTTCCACGCCGCCATCTGCAGGACGTCGCGCGGGCTCTTCGAGAGCCCGCGCACGGCGGAGGCCTCGAAGCCGGAGTGCATCGCGCAGTTCTGACAGCGAGCGTCCTTGCGCGACTCCCAGTACGCCCAGTCCGTCTTCGCCCAGAACTCGCTCCAGTCGGCGGTGTGCTTCTCCCCGATGAGGTAGCAAGGACCCTTCCAGCCCCGCGGCGTGAAGGTGACCGTGCTCCAGGGCGAGCAGTCGTAGTCGCGCTTGCCGGCGACGAACTCGAGGTACATCGGCGTCGAGCTGACGCGGAACCGCTTCGAGAGCTCGAGCACCCGCTCGAACTTCGTCTGGATCTCCCGCCTCGTGAGGAAGATGTCCGCCTCGACCGACTCGTAGTGATAGCCGGGAGACAGCAGCATGCCGTCCACGCCGAGCTCCTGGAGGAGCACGCACAGCTCCTCGATCTCGGCGATCTCGGTGTCCTTGAAGATCGTCGTGTTCGTCATCACGTGATAGCCGCGCCCCTTGGCGGCGCGGATCATCTCGATCGCCTTGTCGAAGACGCCCTTGCGGGCGCAGACCGCGTCGTGGGTCTCGCGCAGCCCGTCGAGGTGCACGTTGATCGTGAGGCGCTTGTGGGGGGCGATGCGCCCGAAGACCTTCGTGTCGAGCACGAGGCCGTTCGTGCACAGGTAGATGTGCCGCTTGCGCTCGATGATCCCGGCGACCAGCTCCGGGAGCTCCGGGTAGAGGGTCGGCTCGCCGCCGCAGATCGACACCGACGGCGCGCCGCAGTCGTCGACCGCCTTGAGGCACGCCTCGAGGGGCAGGCGGTCGGAGAGCTTGCCCGTGTGCCGCTCGGTCGAGCAGCCGATGCACGCGAGGTTGCACGCGTAGAGCGGCTCGAGCATGAGCACGAAGGGGTAGCGCTTCTCCTCGCGCCAGGAGCGCCTTATCTGATACACGACCATGTCGGTCGTGACGTGAAGGGGGAAACGCATGTTTTGTGGACGCGGGCCGCGCTGCGGACGGAAACGTAGGAGCGAGCGCCCCGCTTGTAAAGGGGTGCCCTAGTGACGACATCAGGTGTTCACCCGATGGACGATCTGCGTCAGGTCGGCCTGCCGCCCTCGGCGCCGGAGCGGGTCGAGCGCGCGATCGCCGCGGCGCGCGCGTGGCTGCTCGCGCGCCAGGACCCGCGCGGCTTCTGGTGCGGAGAGCTCGAGGGCGACACCACGCTCGAGAGCTACATCATCCTGCTCGACGCCTTCCTCGGCCGTCGCGGCGGCGCGCGCGCCGCGGCCCTGGCGCGCACGATCCGCGAGTGCGCCCTGCCCGACGGTGGGTGGGCGCAGTTCCCGGGGGGGCCCGCCGATCTCTCCGTCTCGACGCTGAGCTACTTCGCCCTCAAGGTGGCCGGAGAGCCCGAGGACGCGCCGCTCATGCGCCGCGCGCGCGACGTCATCCTGGGGCTCGGCGGCGCCGATCGCGCCAACACGTACACGCGATATCACCTGGCGCTGTTCGGACAGCTCGGCTGGGACGAGGTGCCCGCGATCCCGCCCGAGATGATCCTGCTCCCCGACAACGGGGCCTTCACCGTCTACGACATGTCCAGCTGGTCGCGGACGATCTTCGTCCCGCTCTCGATCCTCTACGCGGAGAAGCCCGTGGTGGCGCTGCCGCCGTCGTGCGGCGCCAAGGAGCTCTTCTCGCCGTCCGCCGGCGCCGCGCGCGAGGCCGCGGGGCGAAGCGCCGGCTGGCGCAGGTTCTTCCACGGCGTCGATCGCTCGCTCAAGCGGTACGAGCGCTTGCCCGGCGCGGGCGCGCTCCGCCGGCGCGCCGTCGTGCGGGCGCGCGCGTGGATCATCGAACGTCTCGAGGCCTCCGCCGGCCTGTCCGCGATCCTCCCGGCCATGGCCAACTCGGTGATGGCGCTGAAGGTCCTCGGCGACGACGAGCGCGTCGCGGCCGAGCTCGCCCACCTCGACGGGCTGCTGCTCGCGGACGAGGCGCGGGGGACCCTCCGCGTTCAACCTTGCCACTCGCCGGTGTGGGACACGGTGCTCGCCGCGCACGCGCTCGTCGAGAGCGACCTCCCCCGCGAGGCCGCGGCCCTCGCGCGCGCGGCCACCTGGCTCCTCGGCAAGCAGACGAGCCGGCCCGGCGATTGGTCCCGGCGCAACCCCGCGCCGCCGGGGGGCTGGTACTTCGAGCACGAGAACGCGTTCTATCCGGACGTCGACGACACCTGCATGGCGCTCATGGTGCTCCGGCGCGTGCGCGGCGCCGTCCCGGAGGCCGCGCAAGGCGATGCCCTGCGCCGCGGGCTCGCCTGGATGCTCGGCATGCAGAACGACGACGGCGGCTGGGCGAGCTTCGATCGCGGCAACGACAAGCGCTGGCTCACCGAGGTCCCCTTCGCCGACCACAACGCCATGATCGATCCCAGCACGGCGGACATCACCGGGCGCGTCCTCGAATCGCTCAGCCACTTCCCGGGCTACACGGCGTCGCACCCGGTCGTCCAGCGGGCCCTCGCGTTCCTGCGCCGCGCGCAGGAGCCGGACGGCTCGTGGTTCGGCCGCTGGGGGGTCAACCACATCTACGGGACGTGGCAGGTGCTGCGCGGCGTCCGCTGCATCGGCGAGGACCTCGAGGCTCCCTACGTGCGCCGGGGCGCCCGGTGGCTCGCGGAGCACCAGAACGCCGACGGCGGCTGGGGCGAGACCATCGCGAGCTACGACGACGCCTCGAAGCGCGGCGTCGGCCCGTCCACCCCCAGCCAGACCGCCTGGGCCCTCATGGGCCTGTTCGCGGCGGGCGAGGTCGACGGCGGGGCAGCTCGACGGGGCGTGCGCTGGCTGCTCGAGGCGCAGAACGCCGACGGCACCTGGGAGCAGGAGCCCTGGACGGGGACCGGCTTTCCGAAGGTCTTCTACCTGAACTACCACTACTACCGTCACACCTTCCCGCTCATGGCCCTCGGGCAGTACCGGAGCGCGCGAGCCAGCGCGGCCGGCTAGCGAGCGCCGATCGCATGGGCCTCGTCCTCTTGCGCTTGTGGCTCGTCGCGGGAGTGGCCGCTCAGGCGGGCGCGACGGACGGCGGCGTCAAGCTGGCCGAGCTGGAGGCCCGCCTCGACGCGCTCCACGCGCGGCGCGACGATCCCGCCGCCCTGGCCGAGGCGCGCCGGCTGGCGGACGCCGGCGTCGCCGCGGCGCCGGGCGACTACGCCGTCCTCTGGCGGGCGGCGCGCGAGCGGTTCACCGAGAGCGACCTGCCCACGCGCTCGGACGACGCGCGCTCGCGGCTGGGCAAGGAGGCGTACGACCTCGCCGAGCGCGCCATCGCGGCCAACCCGAACGCCGTCGAGGGCCAGTACTGGGCCGCGCTGAGCATCGGCAGCTACGCCCAGGGGATGGGCGTGCTGCGCGCGCTGGCGAACGGAATCGAGGGGAAGTTCACGCGCCCGCTCGAGCGCGCCACGGCCCTCGACATCCGCTACGATCACGGCTCGATCCCCGTGGTGTGGGCCGCGTATTACCTGGAGCTGCCGTGGCCGAAGCGCGACCGCGCGAAGGCCGCCGCCGAGCTCGAGCGCGCGCTGCAGATCAACCCGGCCAACCTCCGCGCCCGCCTCTACCAGGCGCGGCTCGCCTCGGACGAGGGCCACCCGGAGCGCGCGCGGGCGCTGCTGGCGGCGATCGCATCCGCGCGCGTCGGCGCGTACGATCCCCCCGAGGAGCGCCGGGTCAAGATCGAGGCCGCGAAGATGGCCGCGACGCTTCACTAGAGATTGACCGCCTTCGCCGGCGAGGCTCGATCTCGATTGGGCAATGATTCCTTCAGGGGAGGCGCTGGCCCGGGCGGGGGCGTCGCCTCGAGGGAGGCGTCCCGAGGGGCTACTCGTCGAGCAGGAAGCGCATGAGGCGAGCGGGGAGAAGGGGCCGCTTGACCTCGACCACCCAGGAGACGCGGCCCACCTTCCCCCGGCGCTCGAACTCGACCCACAGCTTGTAGAGGCCCGCGCGCGGGAAGAACGTCGCGAACGGGACGTCGGGCCCGCCGCGCGCGTTCGGATCGGGGCTCGCGAGCTGCTCGGGGTGGCAGTGCAGGAAGACGTCGGAGTCCTGGGAGAGGAACACGCCGTGGGCCATGGCCCCCAGGTACGGCTCGAGATCGGTGACGGGCGCGCCGTCCTCGCTGAACCGGACCAGGAAGTGCGACTCGAGCCCGGCCACCGGCGTTCGCGGCTGAAACCGCAGCTCCGCCGTCACGCGGGGCTCGCCGTCGACCACCTTCGAGAGCGACGGCGACGGCCGGAGGTCGCGGCCCGGCGCGGGCGGGACCTCGGCGCCGTCTTCCCCTCGAACCGTGACCGGCAGGCGAAAGACCTGCGCTCGTCGTCCCGCCGGCGTGATGTCCGCGTAGAGCAGGTACATCCCCGGCCGAGGGAAGGCGTACGCGAGCGAGAGCGAGCCGTCCGGCTCGAGCGTGGGATGGACGTGATCGAAGAGATCGAAGGCCGCCGACACGACGATGAGGTGGAGCGGGTGCTCGTGGACCACCATGAGGTCGCGCAGCACGCTCCCGCGCTCGAGCGGGACGAAGCGGAGCGACGCCGGCGCTCCGGCGACGACGGGCCCGTCGGCTCCGACCTCGAGCCGCATGTCGTACTCGGCGGCGTGAAGGGCGGCCGGCGGGACGCGACGCAGGGACACGAGGGCCATGCCGCAGAGCGGACAGACGCCGGGGCTCTCGGAGATCACGCCGTCGTGCATCGGGCACTGGAAGCGCGCCACGCGGTTCGGGGGCACGGGCCTGACGGCGGGCGTGACCCAGGGATCGAAGTAACCCATCGTCATGCGGCCGCCGACGGGCAGCTCGGCCCGCGCCGAGAAGGCCATCACCCGCTCGAGGAAGGGCGCGCGCCCCGAGAAGCGGGTGCGGCCGGCGTCGGCGGCGAGGCGCACGTCGATCTCCTCGTAGCCGCGCGAGACGCGCAGGTCGATCTGGTCGGCGGCGACGGGCACCGGGGCCTCCGTGAAGCGGTCCTTGGTTGTGACGACCACCAGCTGCGTGCGCGGGTCGAAGTCGAGCTGGGCGCGGAGCGGTCCGAAGGGCGCGATGGGGGCGCCGGGGTTGCGCGAGCCGTCGGCGAACGTCCCCCAGCGCTGGTACCTCCCGTAGCCGATGTACCAGGGGAGCCCTTCGTTGTAGGTGATGAGCAGGAGCGACTCGGCGCCGAGGAGCGTCACGAACAGGACCTCGAAGGCGCGCCGCCGCCGCGGCAGCGCGTCCTGCGCGAGCCGCGCGACGCCGATGGCGAGGGCGGTCAAGCCCATCACGAGGTGGGCGACGTAGACGCCGGCGGCCACGTTCGCGTACGGCGCCACCGTGTGCACGTGCGTGAACAGCATCGCGCCGCCGATGAGCGCCATGACGGCGACGACCTTCGAGGGCGTCGCCAGGTGCCGCCTCGAGGGGCGGGGATGACGGAGCCGGTGCAGCCCCAGCGCGCCCACCGTGGCGAGGACGAGGGCCAGCGTCTTGTGGAGCTGCACCTCGCGGTCGCGGAGCTGGCGGAGGTCGGTGAGCCGGTACAGATCGACGTCCGCGAAGAAGAACAGGGCCACGCCGCCGAGGAGCAGGATGAGCGGCCCCACCCACTGGAGCCGCTCGGCGCGCGAGGGGAACAGCGCGTGGGCGGCGAGCGCGCCCGAGAGGGCGAGCGTCGCCCAGCCGGCCACGTGGTGGATGAGCTCCGAGTAGCGGAGGTTGTCGTCGGTCTGGCGGGTGGCGAGGACGTTGAGGTCGTGGAGCGTGACGACGTCGTCGGCGCGTCCCCCGACGACGGCGGCGCCGTACTGGAAGACCAGGCGCCCGCCGAGGTGGCCCGTCACGACGAGCAGGCCGTACCAGCAGAGGCCGGCCCCGGCGTAGATCGCCAGCGACCTCCGCTGGTCGTCTCTCAGGAAGAGGCGCCACGCCGTGAGGATCACGAACCCCCAGGAGGCGACGTTGGCGACGAGCTCGTGGCGCTCGATCTGCTCCTGGGGGATGCCGGCCCGCCCCGCCCAGATCTCGGCGTAGACGCCGCAGACGAAGGCGAGCAGGAGGAAGAACACGCCGGCGACCGAGAGCGCCCTGCCGGCGTAGTGAAGGCGGGGCGAGCGGGCGACGAGGCCGCCGGCGTCGAAGATCAGCCCGGCGAGGAGGAGGACGAGCGGGAACTGGACGAGCTTCGGGTGCAGGTCTCCCAGGAGTTGCCAGAAAGCCATGGAGCGGACCTCGCGCCGGAGCCGAAGCTATTGATGCGCCGCGACCACCGCGAGTCGGCGCCGCCCTGAAACCGCTCGGCGGCGCCCGCGCGTCGGTCCAACCGTCCCGTGCGCCTGGTATATGCTGCGCCCGTCGTGGCGCGCCTCATGAAAGAGATCGCCTGGGGACAGCCCCTCGTCGAGCCCGTCGACGATCCGGAGTGGAACGCCGAGATCGTGCGCAAGATGGGGCCGAAGGCGATGAGCTACCGGTACGTCGGTCGCTCCCGCTGGTTGAGGGAGGCGATCATGCGCGGGAACACGGCGCGGTCGTCGTTCGCGCCCGACCGGCTGGCCATGCTGGCCATGCTGGTCACGGCGCAGGAGAACTCGTGCCGCTTCTGCTACGGCGCCGCGCGCGCGTTCCTCAAGATGATGGGGCTGTCCGAGAAGGAGATCGACCGCGTCGAGCACGACGTCAAGACGGCGGGCGCGGACGACAGGGAGCGCGAGCTGCTCCACTTCTGCCGCGACCTGTCGCGCTCGAACCCGCGGCCGGCGCGCGCCCAGCTCGATCGCCTCGTGAGCCTGGGCTACGAGCCGCTGGCCATGGTCGAGATCGCGGCCATCGTCGCGGCCTCGTGCATGAACAACCGCGTGTCGACCTTCCTCGCCCTGCCGCTGGCGGTCGAGATGGAGGACTTCAGCCCCGGCGTCGCGATGCGCCTGCTCGCGCCCGTCAGGCGCCTGCTCCACAAGCCGCCGCCGCCGCCGCCCGCCGACAACTTGCCGCGCGAGGCCTACCCGTTCTCCGAGGTCGTCGCCCTCCTCAAGGGCACCGTGGGCGTCTCGATCTTCCACGGAGATCTCGTGGGGGCCTTCGCCTCGCCCGTCCTGCCCGCGCGCACGAAGGCCTGGGTCTTCGCCGTCGTGGCCCGCGCGCTCGACTGCGGGCTGTGCGAGGGCATCGCGACGCGCCTCCTCGAGCAGGAGGGCGTCGCGGCCGAGGCGCACCAGCGCGTGCTCGAGTCGCTCGCGGGCCCCGAGCTCGACGGCACCGAGAAGGTCCTCCTGCCCTGGGTGCGCGAGACGGCCCACTACGAGACCGAGGTCATGCAGCGCCGGACGCACGAGCTGCGCCAGCGCGTCGGCGACGACGTCGTGGTCGACGCCATCGGGCTGGCGGCGCTGGCCAACGCCTGCGCGCGGCTCAGCATGCTCGCGCGATGACGGCCGCGTGGGTGGCCCTCGGCGCCGCCCTCGGCGCCGCGTGCGTCCTGGCGGCGGCGCTCGTCCGCGCGCGCCGCCGCGCGGGCAAGCTCGAGCGCGCCCTCACGCGCGCGGGCGACGACCTCGAGCGCCTCGAGCGCGCCTTCGGCCGCTTCGCGCCGGAGGACGTCGTCGAGAAGCTGGGGCAAGGGGCCAAGGAGATCGCGCCCGAGCGGCGCGAGGTGACCGTCATGTTCGCCGACCTCGTCGGCTTCACGCCCCTGTCGGAGCGGGTGGATCCCGCGGCGCTCGTCCCCGTGCTCAACGACTACTTCCGCCGCATGAGCCGGGTCATCCGCGACCACCACGGCCACGTCTCGCGCATCATGGGCGACGGGCTCATGGCCCTCTTCGGCGCGCTCGTGCCCAACACCTGGCAGAGCGCCGACGCCGTGCGGGCGGCGCTGGCGATGCGCGCCGCGCTCGAGGGGCTCAACGTCGAGATCGAGCAGCGGGGCCTGCCGCGGCTGCGCTTCGGGGTGGGGCTCAACCGCGGCGAGGTCGTCGCCGCCGTCGTGGGCAGCGACCAGCTCATGGAGTTCACCGTCCTCGGCGACGCCGTCAACCTGGCCGCGCGCGTGGAGGGCCTGACGCGCGGGCACGGCGTCGACATCCTCGTCACCGAGGCCGTGCGCGCGCGCCTCGACGAGCGCTTCGAGCTGCGCGAGCTGCCTCCCGCCGAGGTCAAGGGCAAGAGCGAGCCGGTCCGCACGTGGGCCGTCGTGTCGTTCCGGGAACAGTGACGACACGGCTCGCCCGCTCGATTGACACCCCCGGATCGCGCGCGCATATTCCGCGCAGCCTCCGAGACGACCCCATGCCCGACTCCTGCGAACATCTCGAGCAAGCCTCGCGCCGCGCGCACGCCGCCAAGCCGAGCGGCCCGGGCTGCGAGGAGTGCCTCGCCTCCGGGGACGAGTGGGTCCACCTGCGGCTCTGCCTGGCCTGCGGCCACGTCGGGTGCTGCGACAACTCGCCGAACCGGCACGCCACCAAGCACGCCCACCATACGCACCACCCCGTCATTCGGTCGTACGAGCCCGGTGAGGACTGGGCGTACTGCTACCCGCACGACCTCGGCGTCGAAGGGTTCCCGGCCAAGGCCGGCGAGGCGGCGCCGCGGCACTTCGACGCTCCGGGCGCGTGAGATGGGGACTGACCCGCGACGGCTCGCGGGCGCGCTCGCCGAGGTGCGCCGGGCGACGGAGAGCCTGGCCGCGCCGCTGTCGGCCGAGGACCAGATGGTCCAGTCGATGCCGGACGCGAGCCCGACGAAGTGGCACCTCGCCCACACGACCTGGTTCTTCGAGACGTTCGTGCTCGCGCCGCGCGCGCCCGGGTACCGCGTCTTCGATGCGCGCTTCGGGTACCTCTTCAACTCGTACTACGAGAGCGTGGGGCCGAGGCACAGCCGGCCGGCGCGCGGGCTCCTGTCCCGGCCCTCGCTCGCCGAGGTGAAGCGCTACCGCGCCCACGTCGACGAGGCGCTCGGGCGCTTCCTGCGCGAGGGCGCGCCCGACGCGGCGACGCTCGCGGTGATCGAGCTCGGGCTGCACCACGAGCAGCAGCACCAGGAGCTCGTGCTCACCGACATCAAGCACGCGCTCGCTCAGAGCCCCCTGGCGCCCGCCTACCGCGCGGACGCGGCGCCGGCCGCGCCCGGCGACGCGCCTCCGCTCTCTTACGTCGCGGTCGAGGGCGGGCTCGTCGAGGTGGGGCACGCCGGCGAGGGCTTCGCCTTCGACAACGAAGGGCCGAGGCACCGCGCGTACCTGCGGCCGTTCGCGCTCGGGTCGCGGCCCGTGACCTGCGGCGAGGTCCTCGACTTCATCGCCGACGGCGGCTACCGGCGGCCCACGCTGTGGCTCTCGGCGGGCTTCGAGGCGGTCACGCGCGGCGGTTGGACCGCGCCGCTCTACTGGGAGGAGCGCGACGGCGCGTGGTGGCAGTTCACGCTCGGCGGGCCGCGCCCCGTCGAGCGCGCCGCGCCCGCCTGTCACGTCAGCTACTACGAGGCGGACGCCGTCGCGCGCTGGATGAACGCCCGCCTGCCCACCGAGCAGGAGTGGGAGCGGGCCGCGGCGGACGTGCCCGTCGCGGGCTCCTTCGTCGAGTCGGGGCGGCTCCACCCCGCCGCCGCGACGACGCCTGCCGCGACGTTCGCGCAGCTCTACGGCGAGGTCTGGCAGTGGACGGCCAGCGCCTACGCGCCGTACCCGGGCTTCGTGACGGCGCCCGGCGCGCTCGGCGAGTACAATGGAAAGTTCATGGTCGGGCAGATGGTGCTGCGAGGAGGCTCGTGCGCGTCGCCGCGGGCCCACCTGCGCGCGACGTACCGCAACTTCTTCCCGCCCGACGCGCGCTGGCAGTTCTCGGGCATCCGGCTGGCGAGGGACGCGTGACGGGGCCGGGCGTGGACCGCGAGGCCGCCGCGCGGCGGGGCGCCGGGTGGAGCGACGGCGCGGTCGCGCGCGCGGTGCGCGAGGGCCTGCTCGCGAGCCCCAAGCGGCTGCCGCCCTGGCTGCTCTACGATGACGCCGGCTCGGCGCTCTTCGACGAGATCACGCGGCTGCCGGAGTACTACCTCACGCGCACCGAGCATGCGATCCTGGACGAGAACGCCGACGCCATCGTCGGGGCGGCGCGGCCGCCCGGCGCGGCGGCCGGGCCCTCGCTCTCGCTCTCGCTCGTCGAGCTGGGCGCGGGCTCGGCGCGCAAGACGCGGCACGTGATCGAGGCCGCGCTGCGCGCGCAGGAGCGCGTGCTCTACGTGCCCGTCGACGTCTCCCCGGCCGCGCTCGCCGCGGCCGAGCGGCACCTCGCCGACGTCGAGGGGCTCACCTTCTGCCCCGTCGTCGCCCGCTACCCCGACGAGCTCGGCTGGCTGTCCGCCGTGCCCGGGCGGCGCCTCGTCATGTTCCTGGGCTCCAACATCGGCAACTACGAGCCGCCCGAGGCCGCCGCCCTGCTCCGCGCCGTGAGCGACGTGCTCCGCCCCGGCGATTCGGTGCTCGTGGGCGCCGACCTGCGCAAGGATCCGGCCATCATCCTGCCGGCCTACGACGACGCGGCGGGCGTCAGCGAGCGCTTCAACCTCAACCTCCTCGAGCGCATCAACCGCGAGCTCGGCGGCGCCTTCGACGCGCGGCTCTTCCGCCACGTCGCGAGGTGGAACGACGCCGCCTCGCGCGTCGAGCTCTCCCTCGAGAGCCGCGCCCGGCAGGCCGTGCCGATCCGGGGCCTCGACCTCACGGCGCGCTTCGAGGCGGGCGAGCTCATGCACATGGAGAACAGCTACAAGCTGACCGTCCCGCGCCTCGAGGCCCTCTTCCGCGCGGCGCGCCTCGAGCCCGCCCGCACCTTCACCGACGCGCGCGGCTGGTTCGCCGTGCAGCTCGGACACCGTCGCTGACCGGGGCGGGCCCCCGTGCTACTGTCGCCGCCGATGGGACACGATGGTGGCGAGGCCGACGCGACGGCTCGTGAATACCTCGAGGCGCTGTGCCGCAAGTACGGCGCGGGCGACGTCGGAGCCGGCGACGTCGAGGCGCTGCTGGCGCTGGTCAAGCCGAAGCGCGCCGAGGCGGGCGAGGTGGTGGCGCGCGAGGGCGACCCGGCCGAGGGGGCCTTCCTCGTCGTCGCGGGCCGCCTGCGCGCGAGCGTGCGCGTCGCGCAGCAGGAGCGCGTGGTGAACGAGGCGCTCGAGGGCGAGATCATCGGCGAGGCCGGAATCTTCATGACCGGGGCGCGGCGGTCGGCGACGTTGACGGCCGCGGCGCCGACGACGTACCTCCTCCTCGGCCGCGACCTGTTCCGGGCCAGCGCCACCAACCGCGCGGTCATCGCCACCGAGCAGCACCTCCTGCACACGCTGGTGCGCCGCATCGCCCACACCGACGCCCTCGTGACGCGGGCCTGGCGCGAGTCCGCGCCGGGCGGGCGCTCGGCGCTCGACGGGCTGTCGCTGCTCCTCGGAGGTGGCGCGTGAGCCCGGCCGAGCTCGAGCGCCACGCCGAGCGGCTGCTGGCCGCCCACG
>DASZWW010000310.1:0-2251 GCA_035546175.1 Polyangia bacterium | reverse complement strand
GCTCGTGGGCCTCGCCGTGGGGCTCGCCCAGACGCGCGGCCTCGTGCTCGCGCCCGTTCGCCTCGACCTCGGCCGCGTCGGGTCGGCGGACGCGTGGCGGCGGCTCTTCGACGGGCGCGCCGCCCTGGCCGTCGGCCAGGGGTTGCTCAAGGTCGCGCTCGTCGGCGCCGTCGCCGCGCTCGCGCTGCGGCCCCTCGTGGGGGCGGTGGTCGGGCTCACGGGAGCGCCGGCGGGGAGGCTGCTCGAGGCCCTCGGCGCGCTGGCGGGCCGGCTCGCGCTGCGGCTCGCGGCCGCGGGGGTGGCGCTGGGGGCCGCCGACGCCTTCCTCGTCGCGCGCCGCCACCGGCGCGGGCTCCGCATGACGCGCGAGGAGGTCAAGCGCGAGCACCGGGAGTCCGAGGGCGACCCGGCGCACCGGGGCGAGCGCCAGCGCCTGCACCGCGAGGTTTTGGAGCAACGAATGGTCGAGGAGGTCCGAAAAGCGGACTTCGTCGTGGTGAACCCCGAGCACATCGCCGTGGCCCTCCGGTACGACGCGGACGGAGATGCCGCTCCCGTCGTCGTGGCCAAGGGCGAGCGGCTCGTCGCCGAGCGCATCAAGCAGATCGCGCGCGAGGCGGGCGTTCCCATCTTCCGCGACGTCGGGCTCGCGCGCGCCCTCGCCGAGCTCGCCGAGGGCGGCGAGATCCCGGCGGAGCTCTACGAGGCCGTCGCCGAGATCCTGCGCGTCGTCCAGAGCCTGAACGTCGCCCCGCCGGCGCCGGCCGCGCCCGCGCGCGCCGACGCCCCGCCCGCCGTCGCCCCCGGCGATTGGAGGCGCGTGTAGTCTATGATGCCGTCCGCGAGGAGATCCCATGACTGACAAGCGCAAGAGAGTTCGAAAGGCCGTCCTGCCCGTGGCCGGCCTCGGCACGCGGTTCCTGCCCGTCACGAAGAACGTCCCCAAGGAGATGCTGCCCATCGTCGACAAGCCGTCGATCCAGCTCATCGTCGAGGAGTGCGTGGGGAGCGGGATCGAGCAGGTGATCCTCGTGACGGCGCGCGGGAAGTCGGCCCTCGAGGATCACTTCGACCGTCACGGCGAGCTCGAGGCCCTGCTCGAGAAGAAGGGCAAGACCGCCGACCTCGCGCTCGCGCGCAAGCCCACCGAGCTCGCGCGGGTGATCTCCGTGCGGCAGGCCGAGGCGCGAGGGCTGGGGCACGCCGTGCTGTGCGCGCGCGAGGCGGTCGGCGACGAGCCGTTCGCCGTCGTGCTCGGCGACGACCTGCTCGACGCCCGAGTGCCGGGCGTGCGCCAGCTCGTCGAGGTCTACGAGCGCTGGGGCACGGGCGTCGTCGGGCTCAAGGAGGTCGCCGAGGGGCAGGAGCACCTCTACGGCATCATCGCCGGCACGAACGTGGGGCCGCGCGAGTGGAAGGTCTCGAAGATGATCGAGAAGCCGGCGCCGGGGACGGCGCCCTCGCGGCTCGCGTCGATCGGGCGCTACGTGCTGCCCCCCGAGATCTTCGCGATCCTCGCCGAGACGCCGCCCGGGCGAGGCGGCGAGATCCAGCTCACCGACGGGCTCGAGGCCCTGCGCGCGCGGGCGGGCCTGCACGGCGTGGAGATGGAGGGCCAGCGCTTCGACGCGGGCGACCGGACGGGGTATGTCCTCGCGCAGGTGCACTGGGCGCTCAAGCGCAAGGAGCTCGCGGCGGACGTCCGCGCGGGGATCAAGCGGATCCTCGAGGAGACGCCCGAGGACGCGTGACCCTGAATCCTCCGCTCCTCACGCCGACCCTCTCCTCGCCCGGCGCGGGGAGGGAGACGGGATTGCTCGAGGTGGCGGTCACGCTCCCCTTGCGGGGGACGTTCACGTACCGCGATCCGAGGCGGGGCGCGGCCGAGGTCGCGATCGGCACGCAGGTGGTCGTGCCGTTCGGCAGGCGGACGGTGACGGGGTTCGTCGTCGGGCGCGCGGCGTCGGCGAGCGGGGAGCTCAAGGACATCGAGGAGGTCGTGGCGGGGGCGCCGGCCTTCGACGAGGGGATGATCGCCTTTTGCCGCTGGGTCGCGGACTACTACTACGCGCCGCTCGGCGAGGTGCTGCGCGCGGCGCTGCCTCAGGGCGAGAAGACGGAGAGCGTGCGCGCCGTGCGGCTCACCGACGCGGGGCGCGCCGCGCTCGAGGGCGCGCAGCGGTCGCTGCTCGGCCCCGAGGACGGGGGAGGGCACCCCGTGCTGCGCGCGCTCGCGGCGGCGGGCGGCGAG
>DASZWW010000309.1:0-16291 GCA_035546175.1 Polyangia bacterium | reverse complement strand
CGGCCGGCACCGCCGGGAAGGGTGGGGCGGGCGGAGGCGGAGGCAACTCGACGGGTGGGGCGGGGAGCGGCTCGGCGGGCGCCGGCGCGGCGGGCAACGGCGGCGCGACGGGCGGGACGGGCGGCTCGACGGGCCATGCGGGCGCGAGCGGGGGCGCGGGCGGCTCGAGCCAAGGGGGCATGGGCGGCGCGGCGGGCGATACCGGGCAAGGCGGCGCAGGTGGCGCAGCGGGCGACACGGGGCAAGGCGGCGCGGGCGGCGACGACGCCGGCGTCCCCGACGACGGCGGCGACGACTCCTCCTTTGCGTGAAGCCGGCGGCGAGGGAGGCGGCTCGCCGCCGTCACCGACGCGACGCTTGACGCGGGCTCCGCTCGTGAGAATCTTGCGCCCATGGAGCTCGAGGAGCTGAACCAGGACGAGCGCACGGCGCTCGTGGGTCTCATGAAGCTGACCGTCATGTCCGACGGCAACGTGTCCGAGGAGGAGCTCGAGTCCGTCGAGGACCTCGTCGACGCCTTCGGCGAGGACGTCTACGAGAGCACGCTCGACGCGTTCGAGAAGCGCTTCGCCGACGGCGAGAGCTTCAAGACGTTCCTCTCGAAGATCGGCCGGCAGGACGCGCGCGAGCTCATCTTCGGCACCGTCCTCGAGGCGGCCGGCTCCGAGGCCATCGAGGGCCGCGAGGCCGAGCTCCTCGACTGGCTCGCCAAGGCCTGGGACATCAAGATCGAGATCGAGGACGAGCCGGACGCGTAGGCGCGCCGGAGGCTCCTCAGCGAAGGAAGTCGTCGACGGCGATCGTGAGACCGCCCAGGGGCTCGACGCTGATCGTCTCGCCCAGCCGGGCGACGCGCTCGACGGAGTAGGCGCCGCCGATCGGTCGGGTCCTGACCTCGACCTGGCGCTCGACGAGGTTGACGATCCAATACTCCGGGACTCCTGCCAGCGCGTAGGCCCTGCTCTTGAGGGAGCGGTCCTTCCGCAACGACGAATTCGAGACCTCGACGAGAAGGAAGGCGACGCCCGGGTGCACCTCCTCGCGATCGGAGCGCGGAACGACGGCCACGTCGGGCTCCAGCAAGGACTCCGACGATACCGCCAACGGTGCGTGAGCTCGGACCTGCTTGTCGGCTGAAACGACGCGCGTCAGCAGCTCGGCCAGCCGCGCGACGGTGCCGGAGTGCCCGGGATCCTGCGGGCTCATCTCGATGATGACCCCGTCGAGCAGCTCGACGCGCTCGTCATCGAACGCGCCCTCGCTCACGAGCCGCTCGTACTCGACGCGCTTGAGCGGCCTCACCCGCTCGGGCGCCAGATCGGCGAGCCAACCCAACGAGGACACGAATCGAGGGTAGCACGCGACGAGATCCCGCACGGTGAGGCCGCCCCTCTCATCGGCCGCCTCCCGCCGAGGTTTCGTCTTGACCCCAAAAAACAAAATGCGATCTTTCGAAGCAATCGGTTCGGGGGGGCCGCGAAAAGGTACGGGAGGGACCGATGCGCTACGTCCGCTGGATATTTCTCTTCGCCGCCACGGCGGCGGTCTGGGCGTGCACGCCGTTCGTCGGGCAGCGAGTACCTGACGGGGGAGGTGGCGGGAGTGCCGGTTCCGGTGGGGAATCAATGGGAGCAGGCGGACCGGGCGCTCAGGGTGGGGCGATCTCGTCCGGCTCCGCAGGTCGCTCGAATCCGGTCCAATCAGGGCCTGACGCCGGCACCGACACGGCCGAGGACGCTCCTGCATCGGCGATCGGCTCGTCGAACGGCGCAGCGTGCAAATTCGACACGGACTGCCAATTCGGCCACTGCGCCGACGGCGTCTGCTGCGAGGCGTCCTGTAGCGCTAAATGTATGTCATGTCTGAGTGCCTACACAGGAAAGCCTGATGGAAAGTGTGCTCCTGTTCAGGCTGGCTTTGTCCACGGAGCGGACTGTCCAACGAGTGCTCCGAGCACCTGTGGTCTGGACGGTAAGTGCGATGGATCTGGCGCGTGTCGCCAGTATTTAGCGGGCACAGTTTGCGCCCAGGAGGTTTGTACCGATGGGACGTCGACCACCAGCACGGCACTCTCTGGCAGGGCTTGCGATGGCTCGGGGACTTGCGTCGCGCCGGTGACGTCTGATTGCGGTACCTACCGTTGCTCGGGTACCCGGTGTGGGATCAGCTGCGCTGGAGATCTTGATTGCGTGGCGAACGCCCTGTGCACCCAGACCCAGTGCATTGCGAAGAAGACCGATGGCTCCGTATGTTCGGCGAACGTCGAATGCAAGACAGGGGTGTGTGGCGGCAGGTGCTGCGCCGCCGGATGCACGTGTACACAGCCAAGCTCCACAAACCTTCTCAAGAATCCTGGGTTTGACACAGACACCAGCGCGTGGAGCGTTTCGATTGGTACCATTTCAAGGTCGTCGTCGGACACAGAAGGATGCGTCTACTCGGGATCGCTCGAGGTAGTCGTTCCGCAGGGGGATCTTGGTCGTACCCTGTACCAGTGCGTGAGGAATACTCTCCTCGAAGGTGACTTGAACTTTGGCGTTCGTGCCGTGTCCTCAGTGCCGGGCCACCCTATCTGCCAAGTCAACTTCTACTCAGGCACCAACTGCGACGGGAACCTCACCACGCAAAACGAGACGGATCCGCCGCTAGATACGGTTGATTGGCAAGACCTGAGCGGAACGATCACTTCGGTACCGGTATCGAACAGCGTTGACTTCGTTTGTTACTTCGCCGCCGATCCGTCGGGCACCGCAACCTATCTGCTGGACATGGCGTATGTTGCCAACGTCCCTGGCCGGTACTGAGAACCTATCTCTCGCGTCTTGCGCGTCGGCCGCGCCACACGACCATTGCCAACGCGAGCGCCATCAAGGAGGCAACCAGGACTGACGAGTTGCTCGTTGAAGCAATCGAACAGCCACCCCCTCCGCCCTGATGGTGGCCGGTTGCGCCGGCGGTTGCACCGGCGGTTCCGGAACCGGCGCCGGCCGTGCCAGAGGACGCAGAGCCCGCTGCCCCGTTCGATCCCGCCGCGCCGGAGGCACCGGTTCCCGCCGTCCCGCCGGAGGAGCCACCAGCTGCTCCTGCCGTCCCCGTAGTACCTGCGCTTCCGGCCGCACCCCCATTGCCGGCCGTCGCGCCAGAGCCCGCCGCGCCGGCCGCACCCGCGCTTCCTCCCGTGCCGCCCGTAGCGGCGTCAGTGCCCGCGTCCGTCGCTCCTCCGTCTGGGTTGTAGAGCGGAAGGTTGGGATCGGGCGTGATCTTGATCTCCGCGCAATGATGGTAGAAGTAGCCGCCGCCTGGGCCGGGAACCGACGTGTTGAATCCGTGTGGGTGCATGAACTCGATGACTTGGAGAACGCATCGATCGCATGCGACGTTCGGAATCATGACGTCGCCGTTGTAAGGCGTGCTGTTGGGTGCCGTCTTCTCATGCGCCATGAAGTTGTCGGCGAGCACGGGGAACTTGGCGGGGTTCTCGAAGTCCGCATGATCGGACATTCCCGACGGCATGCCACTCGGTGGCAACACCTTGTTCTGGGCGTCATAGACGACGTTGTCGACGGGGAGCTCCGACCGAGAATGGAGCGCGAGCGCCACGCGATAAAAGCCGAGGTGGCCAACGCTCTCGAACACCTTGATGTTCAGCGTGTGCCCGCCCATCACCGCCGTCGGCGTCGCGGCCGCGCCCGTGTCGGGGCCGCAGGGCGGTGAGCCCTTGCCGCTCACGTCGGATTGCGCCACGACCTGCGGCGGGTTCACGAGGCCGAAGTGAGCGTGCGCGGTCGAGGTCAGACCGAGCAGGGCGATAGTCGAAGCGAGGAGAACCTTCCGCATCTCGAACCTCCGTGGTGGGCGCAAATCGGGTGGAGCGGGTCGGGTCGGACTCTATCGAGTTTTCAAGGAATGCCAACCCATCGATGGGTTGACCGATGCAACAGGCGCGGGTGCGTCACGCGGGGCGAACCGCGGCGTCTCGAGGTGTATCTAGTGAAGCGGGCGCAGCTTCTTGAGGCGCACCGCCGCCGCGTCGATGGTCTCGTCGCGCTTGGCGAAGCAGAAGCGGGCGAAGGGCGGGGCCGTCTTGGGATCGGTGTAGAAGACGGAGGTCGGGATGGCGGCGACGCCGATCTCGGTGCACAGGTGGCGGCAGAAGGTCACGTCGTCGGGGAAGCCGAAGGGGGTGATGTCCGCGAGCAGGAAGTAGGCGCCGCGGGCGGACATGGGCGCGAGGCCGGCGTCGCCGAGGATCCGCGTGAGGCGCTCGCGGCGCGCGGCGTAGGTCGCGCGGAGCTCGTCGAAGTAGCCGTGGGTCTCGGCGAGCGCGAGGCCGTCGGCGAGCGCTTCCTGAAAAGGCACCGCGTTCGTGAAGGTCACGAACTGGTGGACGGCGCGGATGGCGCGCGTCAGGGGCTCGGGGGCGATCGACCAGCCGACCTTCCAGCCGGTCACGCTGAACGTCTTGCCCATGCTGTCGATGGAGATCGTCCGCTCGCGCATGCCGGGCAGGGTCGCGATGGGGACGTGGGCGGCTCCGTCGAAGGTGATCTCGGAGTAGACCTCGTCGGTGACGGCGACGGCGTCGTGCTCGCGGCACAGCGCCGCCAGCTCCTCGAGCTCCGCGCGCGAGAAGACCTTGCCCGTGGGGTTGTGGGGGGTGTTGAGCACCACGGCGCGCGTGCGGCGGCCGAAGGCGCGGCGCAGCTCGGCGGGGTCCCAGCGCCACTCGGGCGGGTGCAGCGGCACGGGGCGCGCGACGCCGCCCGCCATGACGATGTCGGGGACGTAGGCGTCGTACGTCGGCTCGAAGACGATCACCTCGTCGCCCGGCTCGACGATGGCGAGGATCGCGTCGTGCAGCAGCTCGGTCGCGCCGCTCGCCACGGTCACCTCGTCGGCGTGAGCGGGCGCGCCGTGCAGGCGCTGCCACCGCTCGGCGAGCGCCGCGCGGAGGCGCGGCAGGCCCGCCGCGGGGGCGTACTGGTTGCGATCCTCGCGGATCGCGCGCATCGCCGCCTCCTTGATGAACGCCGGGGCGGGGAAGTCGGGGAAGCCCTGGCCGAGGTTCACGGCGTCGTGCTTGACCGCCAGCGCCGAGATCTCCGTGAAGATCGACGTGCCGAAGCCGCTCGTCCGCCGCGCCGGTGGGGCGCCCATGGCGCCCTTTATAGCCTAGTTCGCGGCCGCGACGGACAGCACGATGGCCGTGCCCACGACGACGCCGAGGGCCGTGAGGAGCGGCCAGTGGTCGTGGGCCCAGGTGCGGGGGTCGTCGAGGAGGGCGGCGCGCGCCGGAGGCGGCGGCACGAGCACGGGCGGCGCCGACTCGGGCGGGGGCGCGACGGGGACGGGCATGGGCGTCCCGTTGGCGATGGCGAGCTGCTGGATGCGGCGCGCCTGCTCGTCGAGGCGCATGACCGCGGCGTCGAGCGCGCCGTGCTCGTCGCGGCTCGTCGAGACCAGCGCGGCGTCGCGTTTCTGGCCGGCGAGATCGACGAGGCGCAGCTCGACCTCGGCGCCCGGGCCGGGCTTGCGCTCGGCGACGAGCGCGAAGAGCGCGCCCATGCGGCGCGCGTGATCGGCGGCGACGCGATCGTCGAGCGTGAGCGGGTCGCGCGGCGGGATCGTCTCCTCGGCCGCGCCGGCGCCGATGGCGAAGCGCTTGCCCCACGGCGCGCGCCCGAGCTCCTCGACGGCCAGGAAGTGCTCGCCGTACGCGACGTCCTTGAACAGGACGCCGCCCGCGACGCGCAGGGGCGCCGCGCCGTCGAGGCGCACCTCGGCGTCCGCGTCGCCGCGCACGAGCAGCGTCGCGCGCGGCTGCTGGCGCGCCTCCTCGACGGCGCGCGCGAAGTCGGCCACGACCTGCGGCGGGATCTCGCGCGGGTTCAGGACGCGCGCCGGCTCGAGCACGGCCGCGCGCGCGTAGTCCGCGTAAGCCTGCGTTCGCCCCGGGCTCATCGACGCCGCGTCGTTGGCCGCGGGCGCCTTCCAATCGGCGCGCGCCACGGCCATGCCGCGGAAGAGGAAGAGGTCCCCGAGTTCGCCCGTCGTGAGCCCGGCGCCGCCCGAGGTGTCGAGCTCGGCGATGGCGGCGTCGAGCTCGGGGAGCGCCTCGTCGAACTGCAGCTTCAGCGTCTTGGCGATCCCCGACCTCACGAGCGCGGGCGCCCTGGGCGCGGCCGGCGCGGGGACGTCGATGATCTCGAGGGGGAAGAGCTTGTAGCGCGTGGCCGCCGCGGAGAACGCGCGGCGCGTGAAGTCGTCCTCGGCGAGGTCGGGCAGCTTCGCGTAGATGGGGTGGACGAGCGGCTTGTCGTCGGCGGCGGCGCGTCGCGCCGGCAGCGCCGCGAGGGCGGCGAGGAGGACGAAGCGGGGGCGCATCACGGGATTGTTCTCCCGCGCCGCGCCCCCGTCAATTTCGCGCCCGGTGGCTCAGACGGTGGTCTTCACCTTGAAGGAGCGCTTGATCATCCCGAACCAGAAGCCGAGGCCGAGGACGCTCACGACGATGAGCACGGGCGCGCTCATGACCGAGAAGTGCGTCGAGCCGACCATGCCGAAGAGCATGGGGCCCGAGGCGTAGGTGTTGAAGCGCGAGGCCTTGCCCGCGGTCGCCGCCAGCTTCGCGGCGTCGGGGTGCGGGGTGCCGCTCGCCATGCCGCCGAGGATCTTCTTCTGGCGCGGCCAGATCACGAACCAGACGTTGAACCACATGATGATGCCGAGGAGCATCCCGAACTGGATCCACATCGCGCGGCCGGTCATGCCCCCCTCGGGGTAAGACAGGTTGTGCTCGGGCGTGACGTAGTGCCAGACGAAGAGCGCGAGCCCGAGGAGGAACGTGTACATCGCGCTCCAGCGGAACCAGTAGAAGGCGCGCAGCAGCAGCGCCGGGTTCACCTTGGGCTTGAGCTCCTTGTCGAGGCCGCCCTGGAAGGGGACGTTGACGAGGTTGAAGAAGTAGAGGTGCCCGAGCCAGATGATGCCGAAGAGGACGTGGGCCCATCGGAGCAGGTAGGGGATCATTGCCGGGCTGGTCAGCGCTTCCATGGGGTCTCCTTTTTAAGAGCGCGCGATGAGCGCGTTCGCGGCCGCCGGGTCCCGCTTGCACTCGAGCAGCGCGCGCAGCACGAGCGGCGCGACGATCGTCGCGTCCGACTCGATGACGAACATCGGCGTCTCCTCCGTGAGCTTGTCCCAGGTGATCTTCTCGTTGGGCGTCGCGCCCGAGTAAGAGCCGTAGGACGTCGTCGAGTCGGAGATCTGACAGAAGTACGCCCACGGCTTGACGTCCTGCTCGAGGTCGTACTTGATCGACGGCACGACGCAGATGGGGAAGTCGCCGGCGATGCCGCCGCCGATCTGGAAGAAGCCGACGCCGGCGCCGCTCGAGAGCTCGCGGTACTGATCGTAGAAGGCACCCATGTACTCGATGCCGGACTTGGCGATGCCGGCGCCGCACTCGCCCAGCTTGACGTGCGAGGCGAAGATGTTGCCGAACGTCGAGTCCTCGTAGCCGGGGACGACGATGGGCAGCTTGGCCTTCGCGGCCGCGAGCAGCCAGCACTCTTCGGCCGGGCCCTTGTGCAGCTCGGGGCCGATCGTCGTGACGAGCTCGTAGAAGTACTCGTGCCAGAAGCGCCGCTCGCCCTTCTCGGTGGCGCGCCTCCACATCGGCACGACGAACCTCTCGACGGCGCGGAAGGCCTCGTCCTCGGGGATGCTCGTGTCGGTCACGCGGCGCATCCGGTCGTTGAGGATCTTCGTGTCGTCGCTCTTCTTGAAGTAACGGTAGTCGGGGAAGTCCTTGTAGTGGTCGTGCGCGACGAGCCGGAAGAGGGACTCCTCGAGGTTGGCTCCCGTCACGGACAGGCCGTGGATGAGCCCGGCGCGGATGGCCGGCGCGATCGTGATGCCGAGCTGGGCCGAGGACATGGCGCCCGCGACCGCCCAGAACATGCGCCCGCCGCGCTCGATGTGGCGCCAGTAGGCGAGCGTCGCGTCGCGCGTCGCGCGCGCGTTGAAGTTCTTGTAGTCGCGAAGCAGCAGACCGAGGATGGGCAGCTCGTTCGACATCGTTCGTCCTCGGCGCAATTGCTAACACTTTCGCGCCGCCGGCCCAAGTCGATTCCGCGCCCGAAGGAGGGGCGTTCCGCGTCTGGCGTGTTATACGCTTGATCGCCCGATGGTTTCGCGTCCCCCGCTCGCCGCGCCCGCCCGCTCACGCTCGCTCTGGCCCTCGCTCGTCTGTGCCGGCTTGCTCGGGCTCTCCGCGCCGGGGTGCGCCGGGCAGAGCGCCGCGCCGGCCAACGCCGCCGGGGCCGCGGCCGCCGAGGGCCCGCCCGCCGCGCCCCCGCGCGCCGTGCGCGTCGATCCGTTCTCGGGCGGCGGCGCGCCGCGGCCCGCGGGGCTGAACGCGCTCGCCGCCGAGCTGCGCCGGGGCATGACGGCGCTCATGGCCAAGGGCAAGCCCGCGCCGTACTTCATCGAGAACGAGGTCTACGACAAGGACGAGGTCACGATCTCGGCGAGCCAGGGCGTGCTCGTGCAGTCGACCGACCGGCGCTCCCGCATCCTCGACACCGACGTGCGCGTCGGCGACTACAAGCTCGACTCGACGCACATCATCCGCTCGAGCGAGTTCGACTTCTCGTCGGTGCTGGGCGGGCACCCCGCGGCCGTGCCGGTCGAGGACGAGGGCGATCCCGAGGGCGCCGCGCTCCGCACCGTGGCCTGGGGCGAGGTCGACCGGCGCTACAAGGACGCCGCCGAGCGCTACGTGAAGATCCTCACCAACCGCACGCTCAAGGTGGCCGAGGAGGATCCCTCCGACGACTTCTCGCGCGAGAAGCCCGCCGTCTACGTGGGGCCGCGCGCCGAGATCGCCGTCGACAAGCCGGCCTGGGAGGCGCGCATCCGCGATCTGTCGGCGCGGTTCAAGGGGCAGGGCGAGATCCTCGACTCGCAGGTCACGCTGCAGGTCGTGTCGAGCACGCGCTGGGTGCTCGACACCGAGGGCACGCTCGTGCAGACGGGCCGCAACTACGTGCGCGTCTTCGCCGAGGCCAACGCCCGCGCCGACGACGGCATGGAGCTCGAGCGCTTCGAGACCTTCGACGCGGCCTCGTTCGACACGCTCGCCGGCGCCGCCGAGATGAACCGCGCCCTCGACTCGATGATCACCGACCTCGAGGCGCTGCGGCGGGCGCCGCTCGCCGATCCGTACATCGGGCCGGCCATCCTCGAGGGACGGGCGGCGGGCGTCTTCTTCCACGAGATCTTCGGCCACCGCGTCGAGGGACACCGCCAGAAGAACGACGAGGAGGGGCAGACCTTCGCGAAGAAGGTCGGTGAGCCCATCATGCCGAGCTTCATCTCGGTCTACGACGACCCGACGATCGCGCGCATCGGCGACGTCGACCTCAACGGCTTCTACCGCTTCGACGACGAGGGCGTCGTCGCGCAGCGCGCGCCGCTCGTCGAGGGCGGCGTGCTCAGGGGGTTCCTGCTCTCGCGCTCGCCGACGCGCGGCTTCAAGCAATCGAACGGCCACGGCCGCCGGCAGGAGGGGCGCGCCGTCGTGTCGCGGCAGGGCAACCTCGTCGTCGAGCCCAAGGTCGCCGTGCCCATCGCCGAGCTGCGCCGCCGCCTGCGCGAGGAGGCGCGGCGCCAGGGCAAGCCCTACGGCCTCCTCTTCCGCGACATCTCGGGCGGCTTCACCAACACGGCGCGCGGCGGGCCGCAGGCCTTCAAGGTGCTGCCCATCATCGTCTACCGCGTGTGGGTCGACGGCCGGCCCGACGAGCTCGTGCGCGGCGTCGATGTCGTGGGCACGCCGCTGTCCGCGCTCTCGCGCATCATGGCCGCCTCCGACGACTACCAGACGTTCAACGGCTACTGCGGCGCCGAGTCCGGCTTCGTGCCCGTGTCGGCGACGAGCCCCAGCCTGCTCGTGCAGCAGATCGAGATCGAGCGGCGAGACAAGGGCAGCGACAAGCCGCCGATTCTGGCCGCGCCGCCCCAAGCGCCGATGGCCGCGCCCACGGCCCGGGCGGGAGGGAAGCCGTGAGGATCGCCCTCTTCGCGGCGGTCCTCGCGACGGTGGCGGGCGTGCGCGCGCCGCGCGCCGGCGTGCGCGTCGACGACGGCGCCGTGCGCGCCGCGCTCAAGGACGAGCTGGCGCGGACGATGGGCGAGCTTCGCCTCGGCGACGAGCCGCGCCCGTACTACGTCGCCTACTCGATCCTCGACGCCGAGCAGGCGACGGTGAGCGCGACCTTCGGCGCCGTCACGGCGTCGCACGCCTACCGCGGCCGGCTCCTGCGCACCGACGTGCGCGTGGGCAGCCCCGCCTTCGACAACTCGAACTTCGAGCCGGGCGCCAAGGTCGACGCCCTCCCCGAGGAGGACGACTACGCGTCGTTGCGGCGGGAGCTCTGGCTGCGCAGCGACGAGGCCTACAAGCAGGCGCTCGAGCTGCTCGCGCGCAAGCGCGCCGCGGCGGCGGGCGAGACGGGCGGCGAGGACGACCCGGCCCTCGGCGACTTCTCGAAGGAGCCGCCCGCGAAGCTCGAGGTGCCGTTCCCCGCGGGCGCCGTCGAGCCCGAGGCGCTGCGCGCCGTCGTGGCCAAGCTCTCGGCGGTTTTCCGCGACTACCCCGCGCTCACGAGCGCGCGTGTCACGGGGACGTACGAGGTGGTGCGGCGCCGCATGGCCTCGAGCGAGGACGCCTGGATCGACGACTTCCAGCGCGCGGTGCGCGTCGACGTCGTCGCCGAAACGCAGGCCGACGACGGCATGAGGCTGCGTCACTTCGTGCCCTTCAGCGCGCTCGAGCCCTCGGGCCTGCCGCCCCTCGCCGAGATGGAGAAGGGCGCGCGCGCCATGGCGGCCGAGCTCGTCGCCATGCGGACGGCCCCCGTGGCCGAGACGGGCGCGGGCGCCGTGCTCTTCGAGGGCCTGGCGGCGGCGCAGCTCACGAAGCTCCTGCTCGCGGATCACCTCGCGGGGACGCCCCCGCCCAAGACGGCCACGGCCGCGAGCGACGACGGCGGCCAGCAGAGCACGCTCGCCACGAAGCTCAAGCAGAAGGTCGCCGCGCCGCTGCTCTCGGCCGCCGACGATCCGACGCTCGCGAGCGGCCCCGGCAAGGCGCCGCTGTTCGGCGCCTACCGCGCCGACGACGAGGGCGTGCCCGCCCAGCGCGTCTCGCTCGTCGAGCACGGCGTGCTCCAGGGCCTGCTCATGACGCGCACCCCGCGCAAGGAGATCGCGCGCTCGAACGGCCACGCGCGCGCGCCGCGCTTCGCGGGCCCGCATGCCCACGTCGGCACGCTCGTGCTCTCGGCCAAGGACGGCAAGTCGCGCAAGGACCTCCTGGCCGAGCTCGCGCGCATCGCCAAGGGCGGCGGCGTCACGACCTACGTCGTGCGCCTCCTCGACGACGGCGAGCTCCCCGTCTCCGACTCGGACGACATGCTCTCGCTGTTCTCGTTCGGGATGGGCGGCCACGGGCCGCCGCCCATCCGTCCGCTCGTCGCCTACCGCGTCGACGGAGGCCGGGAGACGCTCGTGCGCGGCCTCGCGCTCGAGAACCTCGAGCCGCGCTCGCTCAAGGACGTCACGGCGGCGGGCAAGGACCCCGTCGTCTACAACTACATCGACGAGGGCAACGGCTTCGCGGGCATCCCGACGACGATCATCGCGCCCTCGCTCCTCGTCTCCGACGTCGACATCCGCCGCCTCACGGGCAAGAACCGCCGGCCGCCGCTCTACCCGTCGCCCGGCTTCGCGGCGGCCCGCTGACGCGCCCGCCCGTTCACACCCCGGTTCAAGAGAGGTAAGTTACCCCCATGGCGATGCCGCGCGCGCACTTCACGGTCGTCGAGGTCGAGGCCCTGATCCCCGCGCTCGAGCGGATCTTCGTGCAGGTGCTGCAGCTGCGCGCGGGGCTCCGGGCCCTCGGGCAGAAGCTCGATCGCGCGGGCGTCAAGCCGAACGTCGAGGGCCAGGTGGACGCGGACCTCGAGGCGGGTCCGCTCGCCGTGCGCCAGGCGAAGGCCGTCTTTCGGGGCCTCGACGAGGCGCTCTCCGACGAGATCGAGCGCGTCCGCGCCCTCGGGGGAGAGGTCAAGGACATCGACCTCGGGCTCGTCGACTTCCCGAGCACGCGCAACGGCGAGGAGATCCTGCTGTGCTGGAAGCTCGGCGAGAAGAGCCTCGGCTACTGGCACGCGGTGGACGGGGGCTTCGCGTCGCGCCGGCCCATCGACGCGCAGATCTCGAGCGCGCCCTCGCGCCTGGACTAGCCGTGCCCTCCGTGCCGCGCTCGCCGTCCGCGTCGCCAGCGTCGCCGCCGATCGGCGCGTCCGAGCCGGCCCTGCGGGCCGCCATCGAGGCGCTCCTCCGGGCGTCGGGCCTCGATCCCACCGACGCCGAGCTGCGCGACACGCCCGCGCGCGTCGCGCGCCTCTGGCAGGCCGAGTTCCTGGCGGGCTACTCGATGGATCCGGCGGCCATCCTCGGGGAGCCGGTGACGGGCGAGGCGGATCCCGACGTCGTCGTCGTCGGGGGGCTACGCTTCCATGGCATGTGCCCCCACCACCTCCTGCCCTACCGGGGCGTCGCCCACGTCGCGTACATCCCGCGCGGGAAGCTGGTCGGCTTCGGGCGGCTCGCCGAGCTCGTCGAGTGCTTCACCAAGCGGCTCACGCTGCAGGAGCGCGCGACGCACCAGGTGGCCGACGCGCTCGTCACGCACCTCGGCGCGGCGGGCGCCGGCTGCGTCATCGAGGCGGAGCAGATGTGCCTCGCCATCCCCGGCGAGAAGCACGCGCAGTCGGGCGTCGTCACGAGCGCGTTCGTGGGCGAGATGCGCGAACGGCCCGATCTCAAGGCGCGCCTGCTCGAGGCCGCCAACCTCGGGGGGCGCGCGCGATGAGCGCCTCGCCGACCTCTCTGCCGGGCGCGTTCTCGCTGTCTGGCCGGGTCGCCGTCGTGACCGGGGCGTCGCGCGGCATCGGGCTCGCCGTCGCCAGGGCGCTCTCGAACGCGGGCGCCGTCGTCGCGGGGTGCGCGCGCCACGCGGCGCCAGGCGTCTCGAGCTGCGACGTGCGGGTGCCCGACGAGGTCGCGCGGTTCGCCGAGGACGTCGAGAAGCGCTTCGGCGCGCCCGACATCCTCGTCAACAACGCCGGCACCGTGGCGCGCGCGCGCGTCGACGAGCTCTCCGTCGAGGCCTGGGACGACGTGGTCGACGCGAACCTCAAGGGCACGTTCCTCGTGACGCGCGCGTTCCTCCCGGCGATGCGGGCGCGCAAGCGCGGCCGCATCATCAACATCGCCTCGATCGCCGGGCGGCAAGGGACGGCCGGGCTCGGCGCCTACTGCGCCGCCAAGCACGGCGTCGTGGGGCTCACGCGCGCGCTGGCCGCCGAGCTGCACGAGGACGGCATCGTCGCGAACGCCGTCTGCCCGGGCTCGGTCGACACGGACATGCTGCGCCTCGGGCGGCCGGGCGCGAAGGCCGACATGACCCCCGACGACGTCGCCGGCGTCGTCCTCTACCTCGCGGCCCATGCCCCGTCCGCGCTGACGGGCTCGTGCGTGGACGTCTTTGGCTGAGCCCATCCAGTTCGCGGGCGGCTCGAGCGACGCCGCCCTCGCGGCCGCGCTCCAGCGCCTGCCGATGTTCCCGCTGCCCGGCGTCGTGCTGCTGCCGCACGCGCTCCTGCCGCTGCACATCTTCGAGGAGCGCTACCGGGCGATGACGCGCGACGCGCTCACGGGCTCGCGCTTCATCGTCGTCAGCCTCATCGCGCCCGGCGAGAGCGAGACCGCGGAGAAGCCTGCCGTGCAGCGCATCGCGGGCGTCGGCGAGATCATGATGGCGCACGAGCTGCCCGACGGGCGGTTCAACCTCGTGCTGCGCGGGCGCGCGCGCATCCGCATCGACGAGGAGCTCGCGTCGCCGCGCCCGTACCGCGAGGTGGCGGCCACCGTTCTGCCCGACCTCCCCGTGCTCGACCGCGACGAGCTGCGCGACGCCGACCAGTCGTTGCGCGCGCTCGTGGGCCAGCTGGCCGACGCCATCCCCGAGGGCGGCGAGGTCCTCCGCCAGGTCGTCGCCGCGCAGGACACGCCCGCCGAGCTCGTCGACGTCCTCACGGCGCAGCTCGTCTTCGAGCCCGCGACGCGCCAGCGCCTGCTCGAGACCCGCGAGGTCATGCGCCGCATCGAGCGTCTCTCCGCCGAGGTCGTGGCCATGACCTCCCGTCTCGCGTCGCCGGGCCCCGTCAACTGACGCGCCTCTGACCGCGCCCGTCGCGCGGACCGCGCCAGTCACGGTTCGTATTTGCGGCTACAGAAATCGGTCTGTCTAATATGCGTTTCGTGGTAATGAGCCGTACCTAACGATGCCCAGGTCCCGGGCATTCGCACAAAGGAGAAGGTACGAAATGCGCTCACGTCGTTGGCTCGGACTCGCGGTTGGAATTGGCTCGCTGGCGCTCGCGCGCGGCGCCTCGGCGACGATGGTCGTCAATTGCATCGGCGAGCAGACGACGAACACGACGGAGGGCGTCCCGAACGACTCCCGGCTCTGGCCGCAGGAGCTCCAGCCGCTGCTCGGCAACGACTACCTGGTCAACAACGACGGCGTGAGCACCGGCAAGGTCACTGACGTTCCCGCGGCGACCTCGGCCTTGAGCCCGGCCAGCCTCATGGGCTCGCCGAGCATCATCATCATCGGACCCTTCGCCGAGAACGACTACGCGCCGGGCCTGACGGAGGCGACCTGGCAGGCCGACTACAGAAAGCTCGTCGACGCCTACCTCGCGCTGACGCCGCAGCCGACGATCTACGTGATGACGCCGCCGCCGGCGGCCTTCGTCTATCAGAGCGCCGCCGAGCAGACGTTCGCGACGAGCGTCGTCAAGCCGGCCGTGCTCGCCGTCGCCGCCGGCGACAACTCGGCCAACAAGACGCTCAAGGTGATCGACCTCTTCGACGACGCGGCCCTCGGCACCGCCGACGACTCGGCCGGCGGCGGGCTCTTCAACGCCTCGGGCCACTTCGAGGTGGCCATGCTCGCTTATGAGTGCATCACGATGAACATGTGCGGCGGCGCCGACACGTCGGGATCGGGCGGAGCGGGCGGCGGCGCGGCGGGCAGCTCGGCGGGCGGCGGCGCGGCGGGCGGCTCGGCGGGCGGCGCGGGCGGAGGTGCTGGTGGCGCGGCGGGCGCCGCGTCGACGGGCGCGTCCGGTGCGGGCGGCCAGGTGGCGGGCGGGGCAGGCGCTGCGGGCGCGGCTGGAGCAGGCGCGGGCCAGCACGCGAGCAGCGGTGGATGTTCGGTCGCGGGGACCGGCGGCGCCTACGCCGTCGGCCTGTTGATTCTCACGGCGATGGTGGTCCTGACGGCCTCACGACGTCGCCGCAGCTGAGCTTGGCTCCGTTAACGAGCGGTAAATTCAGCTTACGGCGCGCCGAAAATCGATCTCCCTCTGAGAATTCCCTGATATCTGCCCCGAACTTCAGGGTGCCTCGGGTATCAGGTGGGCGGCTCACAAGGAGACCATTGAAATGCGCGCACGTAACTTCGTCGGGTCGATCGTCGGCGTCTTCGGCTCACTGGCGCTCGCCAGCGCCGCCCGCGCGGCCACCGTGGTCAATTGCATCGGCGAGCAGACGACGATCACGACGGAAGGCTCCACGTCCGCGCAGAATTGGCCCTCGGTCCTGGGGGGCTTGTTGGGCGCCGCCTACACCGTCAACAACGACGGCGTGAACGCCGGCACCGTCATCAAGGGCACCGCGAAGAGCGCCTCCAGCCTCACGGGCATGCCGGGCATCATCGTGATCGGTCCCTTCGCAGAGCACGACTACGGCGCCCAGGCGAACATCACGCAGGATCAGTGGACCACCGCGTACAAGGCCCTCGTCGACGCGTACCTGGCTCTCGCGCCGCAGCCGCAGGTGTACGTGATGACGCCGCCGCCGGCCGCGTTCGTGTATCAGTCCGCGGCTGAGCAGACCTTCGCGACCACGATCGTGAAGACGGCTGTCCTCTCGGTGGCCGGCGGCAACAACTCCGCCAACAAGCAGCTGAAGGTGATCGATCTCTTCAGTGACGCGACCCTCGTGGCCGCGGCAGATGTCGCCGGAGATGGTCACTTCTCGGCGACCGGAATGGCCGAGGTCGCGAACCTGGCCTACAAGTGCATCGCGATGAACATGTGTGGCTCCACCGGGTCGACGGGGACGGGCGGCTCGGGCGGCGGGGCGGGCG
>DASZWW010000308.1:0-17368 GCA_035546175.1 Polyangia bacterium | reverse complement strand
GGCGACATCCCACGCCCGCACGCGCCGCCCGGCGCCCCGGAGAGCGCCAGCGCCAGCGCGAGCGCCCGCGCGGGCGCCCGGCCCCTCACGGCTTCCTTTTGATCGTGCAGCCGAACGCCTTCGACTCGGCCTTGGCGATGGGCGCGCCCGAGACGAGCTGCGCGAGCGCCGGGCCGAGGTCGGCCACGCCGCCGTGGTAGCGGATGACGCCGCTCGGATCGACGACGAACGCCTCGGGCGTGCGCTGCGCGCCGTAGAGGTCGGCGACCTTCGAGCCCTCGTCGCGCAGCATGGGGAACTGGAAGCTCTGGGCGGCGTCGGCCTTGATGTCGTCGGCCTTCTCGTTCTGGTTGGCGTTGAGGCCGACGAAGGCGACCTTGTCGCCGTACTGCTTGTGCAGCTCGGCGAGGGGCGCGCGCGCCTGCGCGACGTACGGGCAGCGGCACGACAGGAAGAGCACGACCGCCCCCTTCATGCCCTTGGCCTTCGTGAACGACTCGAGCGCGCGCGGCTGCCCCGAGTCGACGGTCTTGAGCGAGAAGGCGGGCGCCTTCTGGCCGGCGCGCGGGCCGGCGGGCGCCTCCGGCAGCACGTCCGCGCGGGCGGCGGCGCTCACGAGGCCGAGGGCCAAGACGAGGACGGTGACGAGGACGGTGAAGAGGCCCGCCGAGACCTTCATCGTGCGCATGGCGGCAAGCTTACCCGACGGCCGCGCGGGCATCACGAAATGATGGGAGAGCGCCCTAGGGGACGGGGAGCGGCTCGGTCTCGTCGGCGCGGGTGAGGACGGCGGCGGTCGCCGTCGCGTCGCCGATCGCGGACGGCACGTAGCTGCCCCCGGAGATGACGAGCTTGAGCGCCTCCTGCGAGCTCATGCCCACGAGCACGCAGGCCTTCGAGGGCACGAAGAAGAGGCGCCCCGAGGTCGGGTTCGGCGAGGCGGGCACGAACACGCACCACGTCGCCGCGTCGCCCTCGATGCCCTTGGCGCTCGTGAAGCCGAGCAGGCGCGTCCCGCCGTCGCCCGGGATGAGCACGACGTGCGCGAAGATGCCGTCGTGGGTGTCGGTCGTGAGCGCGACCTGCTTCCACGACCGATAGAGATCGCGCAGGCCGGGCAGCCGCCGGAGCACGGCGTCCACGCCGCCCAGCACGAACTGCCCGACGAAGCTCGTCACGAAGAGGCCGAGCAGGTACAGCCCCGCGAGCGCGATCCCGATGCCGACGAAGGGCTGGTCGACGCCGAAGATCGCGCGCGCCTTGCTGTCGACCCACCACAGGATGAAGACGGTGACGACGAGCGGGATCGCCGCGAGCGCCCCCGCGACGAGCTTGTTGCGCAGGTGGACCTGGAGGCCTCCCATGGCCCGAGCCTACGCCGGGCGCGCGAGGAGCGCCAAAAGCTACGCCCGCAGCCGGTAGAGGACGTGTCGGCGGAGCGGGTGCCCCGCCGGCAGCCCCGGGTGCTCGAAGTCCTCGGACGGATCGCGCGTCATGCCGAGCTTCTCCATGACGCGGCGGGAGGCGACGTTGCCCGGCACGGTGAAGGAGACGAGCTCGGGCAGGCGCAGCGTCTCGAAGGCGAACACCGTGACGACGCGCGCCGCCTCGGTGGCGTAGCCCTGGCCCCACGACGCGCGCGCCAGGCGCCAGGCGATCTCGATGCACGGCGTGAAGGGCGCCCGGAACGCCGGCACGGCCAGGCCGACACAGCCGACGAACGGCGCGACGCCCGGGACCTCGACGGCCCAGAGGCCGAAGCGGTGTCGCGCGAAGTGCGCCTCGATGCGCGCGGCGAGCGCGTCGCTCTCGGCGCGCGCGAGCGTCGCGGGGAAGTGGCGCATCACCTCGGCGTCGGCGTTGAGGGCGGCGAACGGCGCCCGATCCTCGGGGCGCCAGGCGCGCAGCGTGAGCCGCGGGGTCAGCAGGACGGGCGACGCGCTCACGCCGGGCCCTCGGGCTTCCTCGCGCGCGCCTTCTCGGCGATGGCCGCCTCGAGCTTGCGGCGGTCCATGATCTTGCAGACGGGCGGCGCGGCGTTGCGGTTGATCTCGATGAGCTCGAGGCCGGCGGCCGCCGCGCGGCGCAGGGCGTCCCCGATGTCGACGACGCCGAGCGGGGCGCCGTCGGGGCCGACGAGGCGGACGCGCTCGGCGGGGATCGCGCCGCCGACGCGCAACGTGAAGCGCGTCTGTCCGTCGAGGAGGCGCACCTTCGTGAAGTCGCGCGACAGCGCGCCCGCGGCGTCGCGCGCCTGGACCGTCGTCCCCGCGACCCAGTCGTGCAGCGCCTTGCTGCGCGACGAGGCCGCCATCGCGAGCAGGGACACGGCGCCGAAGAAGGTCTTCGCGACGTTGCGCACGAGCGCCGCCGGCAGCGACGGCCGCCCGCCCGTTCGGTCCGCGACGACGCGCAGGTTGAGCGCGTGGTGCCCGACGGTGCCGCCCGTGAGCCACACCATGAGCGGATCGTAGAGCGCCCAGACGCCCAGCCACGCGACGAACGCCGCCGCCCCCGCCCCGCGGACGTGCGTGCCCACGAGCGCCGCGATCAAGAACGCCGCCATGATGATGAACCAGTCGACGAGGATCGCCTTCACGCGCGGCCACACGCGCGCGTAGAGGACGACGTCGGGCACGCCCGCCGCGGCCGGGGCGTCGGCTTCGGTTGCCATCGGGGGATCCCCATCCTGGTCGACTCCGGCCGCCCGGGCAACCGACGCCGGGGCGGCCGCCGCCCGCGTGGGAGCGCGGCGCCGCGCTAGATCCCGTCGTCGGCGGCGAGCTCGCGCTCGATCTCGGCGCGGTCCAGCTTGCGCGCGAAGAGGTCGTCGACCGAGAGGCCGCGCCGCTGCAGGAGGTAGCCGACGAGCAGGCGGTAGCGGTCGTAGAGCCCGGAGCGCGCGGGATCCATCTCGATCGTGCCCGCCTGGAGGTCGGCCCGCCCGCGCGCGAGATCGACGGGGCGCGCGTAGGCGACGTAGTCGGCGTAGCCCTCGTTCTGGAAGGGCGCGAGGCGCCAGGCGCTGAAGCGCCCGAAGCGATCGCCGGCCATCGCGTGGGTCACCTCGTGCGCCACGAAGTACGCGAGCGTCCGCTCGCCGCCCTTCTCGCGCCCCGCGCTGTCGAGGACGCGCCCGCGCCGCACGTTCGCCGGCCGGATGAAGACGTTGCCCGCGGCCCAGGTCTGGGTGATGCCGCCCGACCGCCTCCCCATCGCGAAGAAGCCGTAGAGCCGCGGCGTGTCGCACAGGAAGACGTCGTGCGTGCGCGCGGCGTCGTAGAGGGGCGAGCGGCTCACGCGGGCGAGCGCGTCGTCGAGCATGGGCGCGGCTTCGGGCGGCAAGGGCGCGCGCGCGTGCAGCACGATGTTGCCGCGCTGGAGCGTGTACGCGAACAGCGGCTGCGGGTGGATGACGAGCGCCAGGTAGCCCGCCGCCAGCGCGGCGAGCCCCACGAGCGCGCGGCGCAGGACGCGCAGGCGCGGACGCCTCGCCGGGACCTTCGCCGCGGGAGCGCTCTTCGCCATGGCCTCCGCTCCCGGCCCGCCGAGGGCTACCGGCGCGCGCCGGCGATGGCGAGCGACAGGGACGCGAGCGTCAGCACCGCGCCCACGAGGAACCACTCGGAGCGGGTCCACGGCGCGCGCGCCACGCGCCGCCGCTCGCGGTTCGGCCGCCACGCGTTGCTCCGCGCCCGCGCGAAGGCGCCCGGCAGATCGCTGAGCTTCCCGGAGCCGAGCAGGATCAATCCCAGCAGCAGCAGGACAACGATCTCGCCCAAGCCGAGGTTGAACACGCCCTCATTGTGCGCTCCTCGGCGGCGAAACACCACCGACGAGTGCGCGGGTGGTCCGGCGCGTCAATGACGCGGCCGCTGCAGCTCCGCGCGGGCGTTCGTGAGCGCCTCTCGCGTCTTCGCCAGGAGCACCGCGAGGTCCACGGCCTCGCCTCGCTCGATGCGCTTGGAGATCATGGTCAGCGCGTTGATCTGGATGGTCGTCTCCCCGAAGCGCAGCGTGGGATCCCGACCGTAGTCGTCCGTCACGATGACCCACCGCAACCCGAGCTCGCTGACCAGGATGTCGCCGAAGGCCACCCCCAGGCACTGGAGCTCGTACGTCTGCGTGACCGCGAACGCGTGGTCGTCGAGCAGGCGCTGGAGGGACGGCACGTCGGCCTTCGTCTTCGCGAGCGAGGGGACGCCGTAGCGCCGCTTCAACAGGGTCGCCACCACGCCGCGCTGCCGATCGAGTCGAGCGACGTCGGCCGCCGACAGCTCGCTGAACTTCGAGGCGACGCCCGGCGTGGCGGCCTGGACCGGCGGGGCCATGCCTCCCAGCACGGCTGCGATCGCCAGGACCTCGAATCGGCTCACCATGACGCGAGCGCGCTCCAGAACTCGATCCGTCGCTCCGCGATGACGGGCCGCTCGCGGAGCCGGTTGAACTCGCCTCGCAGGTAACCCTCCAGATCGATCCCACAATAGATGATGTCCATTCCGTAGATCGAGAAGACGGGGTTGCCCGGCGTGGGCGGGGAGTCCGGCATCATCCGGTGAGCGTAGATCGGGATCATGCGAGGCGCGTCCGCGAGCAAGCGCTCGACGACGGCGACGGCCTCCGCGGGCTCGCCGGGACGCTCGCCCCACTCGGGTCGCCAGCAGCGTTCGTCGCGGTGGACGTCGGTGAGCACGCCCTGCGCCGGCCAAGCCAGCCACTCGCGCAGCACGTCGTCGCCGCCGGACCTCCAGTCTGGAAACCGAGGCCCCACCGGCAGCGCCGTCTGGAGAAATTCACGCAGGTCCAGCGGAAACCGAAACCCAAACCGCCCTTCGATGGCCGCCACCTCGGCGTGCGAGAGGCCTTCGGCAAAGTCGACGCGGTAGGTGGGCGTGTCCGGCGTGATGAGGCCGAACCTGTATTCGGCGCCGCGCAGATCGTCGACCAGTTGCGACCACCGGGTGCTCACGTGGGTCCCGTGGCTACCGCGGCTCGTACCGCATCGCCACCGGCCCCGAGACGAGCTCCACCCGGCTCACGAGCTTCAGGTCGACGTACCTCGACAGCCCCGCGAACAACGTCGGCCCGTGGCCGGCGAGCCTGGGGTGCACCACGAGCTCGTACTCGTCGATCAATCCCAGCTCCGCCAGCGCCCGCGGCAGCTTCACGCCGCCCACGAGGAGTCCCTTGCCCGGCTGCTGCTTGAGCTGCCGAACGGCCGCCCCGAGCTCCCCGCGCACGAGCTCCGCGTTCCAATCGACCCGGTCCAGCGTGCTCGACACGACGTACTTCTTCGCGGCGTCGATCGTCCGGGCGAAGGGCTCCATCCAGTCAGGTCTCCCCGCGGCCTGCGCCGACGGCCGCCACGCCGCCTCCATCATCTCGTAGGTCACTCGGCCGAACAGGAGGGCGTCGGCCCGCGCCAGGTTCTCGACCGCGTGGCGATGTATCTCCTCGCCGGCGACGAACGCTCGATGATCGCAGCACCCGTCCAGCGTGACGTTGATGGAGTACCGGAGGGGGCGCATCAGTTGGCGCTCGCCACTTCTGCCACGAACGTGAGGAGGTAGCCGTTGCAGTCCCGGACCTCGAACTGGCGAAGTCCCCAGGGGCGATCCCTCGGGAGGCTGACGACCTCGACGCCGCGGCGCTGGTAGGCGACGCACAGCTCATCGAGCGCGCGGCCCACGTACACATAGAGGAAGCAGCTTCGCGGTCCCGATGGCGGCCCAGGCTCGAGCTCGAAGCGGATGCGCGCCGTGGCCGGCGACGCGGGATCGCCCGAGGAGACGCGCGCATGGACCGGCGGCGAGCCGTGGTCGAAGTCCAGGTTGAATCCGAGCACGTCTCGATAGAACGCGACGGTGGCCGCGACGTCCGGCACGAACAGCACCGCCTCGACTCCGTAGAGCTCGTGCTCGTCGGTCGCCGCGCTCGTCATCCGGCGCTCTCCGTCACGGCCCGGCTACCCATCCCTCGGGAGCTCCCGGATCTCGACGGTGCCGCCCCCCTCGTACACCGGATTCCCGGCGACCAGCGCCCGCGCCGCTTCGAGGTCGACGGCGCGGATCCGGAAGTAGCCGCCGATGTGGCCGGCGATTGCCGGGGCGGCGCTTCCCTTGCGCACGCACGTGCCGCCGCCGATCGAGCTGCCGCCCTGAAACGCGCCCGCCTGGCGCAGCTTGGCGAAGTACGTGGGCCACTCGTGGGAAGGACGGCGCGACCCCGCCGGCACGTCGTCGTGCATGAACAGGATGTAGTCATTCATTGCCACGCCAGTCTTCGACTGTAATAGCCCACCGCTCGTGGTCTCGCCATCGGCCCGAGATCTTGAGGTAACGACGTGAATAGCCCTCTCGCCGAAACCCCAGACGCTTGACGAGGGCGATGCTCCTCGAATTCGTGGGCTGAATGTTCGCCTCCAGGCGATGGAGCCCGCCCGGCCTGAACATCGCCGCCACCACCAGTCTACGGCCTTGCGACATGTAGCCCCGCCCCTGATGGGGCGCGAACGCATAGAAGCCGAGGTACGCCGACCGAAATGCGCCGCGCACGATCTCGTTGACGTTGACGACGCCGGCCAGGCCTCCTTCGCGGAGACAGACGAAGAATCCATCATTCGTCGCGCCCCGCAGCCGTCTCAGGTATTGGCGATACCCATCGCGATCTCGGGGCGGCGACACCCATCCGCGATGGAGGGTTCGGCTCCGGCGCGCCGCCTCCAAGAACTCCCGCATGTGACCGGCGTTCGGTCTCTCGAGGCGCACCGGCGTCGCGGAGCGCTCCAACGACGAACGTGAGCCGGCCGCAGGTCGCGGCCCGGCGCCGGCCTGAGTTCCCACGGCCGCGGACGATACCGCCGTTCAGCGTCGGGCGCACGAGGAGCGGAGCAACCGGCGCGGCCCTTCGCGGCGTGATCGCGGTCGCGCTCGGCGCCTTATCATTAGATAGAGCGGCGGCGGATAAGGCGGCATCCCCTACCCGACCAGCAGCGTCCCCACGCTCCCGGGCGCCTCGAGCGAGCGCGCGATCTCGCCGGGCCCGACGATGTGGACGGCGCCCACCCCCGCCGCGAGCGGCGCGAACGCCTCCTCGAGCTTCGGGATCATGCCGCCCTGGACGGTGCCGGCGGCGATGGCCGCGCGCGCCTCGGCGACCGTGAGGCGCGCGAGGCGCGAGGCGGGATCGTCCTTGTCGCGCCGCACGCCGCCCACGGCGGTGCAGGCCACGAGCGCGTCGGCCTTCAGCGCGGCGGCGAGCTGGCTGGCGACGACGTCGGCGTTGATGTTGAGGGCGCCGCCCGCGTCGTCGGCGCCCAGGCAGGCGACCACGGGGACGCGGCCGGCGGACTCGAGGAGCTCGAGCAGATCGACGTCGAAGCCCTCGACGTCGCCCACGAAGCCGAAGTCGACGGGGGCGTCGCCGCCGCCCGAGACGACGCGCGGCGGGCGCTTCCGGGCGCGGATGACGCCGCTCGTGCCGCTCACGCCCACGGCCGCGACGCCCGCCGCGCGCAGCGCCGCGCACAGATCGACGTTGAGCTTGCCGGCGACGACCATCTTCATGACGTCGAGGGTCGCCTCGTCGGTCACGCGGCGGCCGCCCACGATGACGGGCACGAGGCCGAGGCGCTTCGAGAGCTCCGTGGCCTGGGGCCCGCCGCCGTGCACGACGGCGAGGCGCGCTCCCGCCGCGAGGGCCCGCGCGATCTGGCCCGCGACGACCGCCAGCGCCGGGCCGGCGAGCACGTCGCCGCCCAGCTTCACGACGACGCGCGCGCGCGTCACGGCCAGGGCCCGGGGTCCTCGAGCGACAGGCGTTCGTCGAGGCCGAGCATCAGGTTCATGTTCTGGATGGCCTGGCCCGCGCCGCCCTTGATGAGGTTGTCGAGCGCGCTCACGATGGCCAGCGTGCGGCGGCCCGTGGCCCCGTCGACGTCGCCCAGCGTGAAGCCCACCTCGGCCGTGTTCGCGCCCGCGACCGCCGCGACCTCGGGCAGGCGGTCGCGCACGAAGCGCACGAAGGGCTCGCCGTCGAAGGCGCCCGCGTAGAGCGCCCCGAGCGACTCGGGCGTCTCGCTGCCCTCGACCTCGACGAACGACGTCACGAGGATCCCGCGCGACAGCGGCGCCGACACCGGCACGAAGCGCAGCTCGACGGCGCGCGCGCCGGCCGCGGCGAGCGTTTCGATGATCTCCGGCGTGTGCTGGTGCTCGAGGACCTTGTACGTCTTCAAATTGACGGCGCGCACGGGGTGGTGCGTGCCCGCCGAGGGCGCGACGCCGCTGCCCGACGAGCCCGTCATGCCGACCACGTGCACGACCCCGCGCAGCTTGCCCGCGCGCGCGAGCGGCAGCAGGCCGAGCTCGATCGTCGTCGCGAAGCAGCCGGGCGATGCCACGGCGCGCGCCCCGGCGATGCGCGCGCGGTTGAGCTCCGGCAAGCCATAGACGAAGGAGCCGAGCAGCTCGGGGTGCGGGTGCGCGCCGCCGTAGTACTTCGAGTAGGCGGCGGCGTCGGAGAGGCGGAAGTCGCCCGACATGTCCACCACGCGCGCCCCCGTCTTCAGGATGGCCGGCGCGTGCTGCGCGCTCACCTTGTGCGGCAGCCCGAGCAGCGCCACGTCGGCGCCCGCGGCCGCCTCGGCGGGCGGCACGTTCTCGAAGCGCAGCGGCGTGCGGCCCGTGAGCGGCGGGTGCACCGCGCCCAGCGGCTCGCCCACGTGATCGACCGCCACCACCCGCACGAGCTCGACCTCGGGGTGGATGAGCAGCCGCCGGATCATCTCGGCGCCGCCGTACCCCGTGCCGCCGATGACGACTGCCTTGAAGCGCTTCACCGCCTCGATTTTATCGCGGCCGCGCGCCGCGCGCGAGGAGGCCCTGCCGGCGCTAGGGGTTGCCGCCGATGATGGCGCCGTCGGCGCCGATGATGATGCTGCCCATGTCCTGGGGCCCCGTGTCGACGCCCATGTCGACGGCCGCGTCGGGCGGCGGGCGGCACACGCCGTCGCCCGCGTCGGGGCAGAACTTCTGCTTGGGGCCGCAGCTCGAGGCCGTGAGGCCGAGGCCGAGGACGGCCGCCAGGCCCAACGCGACCGCCAGAAGAGATCGCGTCACAAAGCGAGGGTGCATGCGCGGGTGATGATCGAGGCGCGGGCGCCTCGGTGTCAAGCCGCGCGTCGGCGTCGCGGCCCCGCGCCAACCGCGGAAAAACGAGGGATCTGGCCCACGGCGGGGGACCTCCCTCGGTTGACACCGTCGGGAGCGCCCCCTAACCTTGCCTGCTCCGTGTCGAGAAAACTGGCGCGATCCCTGGGGCTTTCCGTGGGAGGAATCCTGCTCCTCGCGGGGGTCGCGACCTTCGCCGCCGGTCCGCCGCCGTTCACGCTGCCCCCGGGCGCCAAGCGCGCCATCGTCACGGGCGGGCCGCCGCCGGCCATCATGAAGCTGGCCGACGTCAAGCCCGGCATGGTCGGGCAGGCGCTCACGGTGTTCAGCGGCACCAAGCCCGAGCCGTTCAAGATCCGCGTCGTCGCCGTGCTCAAGCAGTTCCTGCCCAAGCAGGACGTCATCTTGATCCGCGCCGAGGACCCGCGCGTCGAGCACTCGGGCATCGTCGCGGGCATGAGCGGCAGCCCCGTGTACGTCGACGGCAAGCTCGTGGGCGCGGTCGCCTACGCGTGGAGCTTCGCGAAGGATCCGCTGGGCGGCGTGACGCCCATCGAGAGCATGCTCGCCGAGCGCGCGCGCCCGCGGCGCAAGACGCCGCTCGAGCTCGCCGCGGGCGAGGACGACGGCGACGGGCCGGGCCTGCCGGCGCTGGCGAGCGCTGGCGCGGCGGCTGCCGGCGAGGGCCGGCTCGTGCGCGCGTCCGTGCCGCTGTCCGTGTCGGGCTTCGGCCCCCGGGCCATGGCCGAGCTCGGCGACGTGCTGCGCCCCGTGGGCCTCGTGCCCACGCAGGCGGGCGGCGGGCGGGCGCTGGGCGGCAAGCTCGAGCCCGGTCACGTCGAGCCCGGCTCGGCGATCGGCGTCGAGCTCGTGCGCGGCGACATGAGCATGGTGGGGACTGGCACGGTGACCTACGTCGACGGCTCCACCGTGCTCGCCTTCGGGCACCCGATGTTCGGCATCGGCGAGTCGTACCTGCCGCTGGTCGACGCCGAGATCCACTCCTTCATGCCGAGCCTCGCGCAGTCGTTCAAGATGTCGTCACCGCTGCACGAGATCGGCGTGCTCACGCAGGACCGGCAGTCGTGCATCATCGGCGACCTCGACGGGCGCACGACCATGATGCCCGTCGACGTCCGCGTCACGGGGCCCGAGGGCAAGTCGCGCACCTTCCACGCCGAGGTCGCGCGCAGCCGGCGCCTCACGCCGACGCTCGCGTCGATGGTGGTCGCCAACGCGGTCGCCGACGCCGAGCCCGACGTGACCGACGTGATCGCGACGGTGAACGCCAAGCTGGCCGTGCACGGGCGCGGGACGCTCGAGCTCGGCGACCAGGTGTTCTCGACGGAGGGCATCTCCGGGCGCGTGCTCGGCGGCGCGCGCGGGCTGCGCGCCCTCGGCGAGCTGATGTTCAACCCGTTCGAGCCGGTGGTCGTCGACCGCATGGACGTCGACGTGCGCCTCGAGCTCAAGCGCGACGTCGCCGACATCGTCGGCGTCTCCGTGCCGACGGACACCGTGCGCGCGGGCGACACCGTGCCCGTGCGCGTGACGCTGCGGCCCTACGCCGGCGCCGAGTACGTCGAGACCGTGCCCGTGAAGATCCCCCACGCGGTGCGCGGACAGGCGGTGCACATCGAGGCCGCCTCCGGCGTCATGGCCAGGCCCGAGGCGGCGCCCGCCGAGACCCTCGGCACGTACATCGAGAACCTGCACAAGTACTACACGGCGGCCAGCATCGTCGTCACCGTGCAGACGCCCGACGAGGGCGCGGCGCTCCACGGGCGCCTCATCCCGGACCTCCCGGCGTCGGCGCTCGACACCTTGCGCCCCGCGAACGAGTCCCGGCGCGCCGACACGTACCGCGTCGCCGAGCGCACCGTCTTCCCGTCGAAGCGGCTCGTCTCGGGCCGCCAGGAGCTGACGATCGCCGTCGTCGACGACGTGCTCGGCCACAACAGATGACCGCCAAAAGGACCCCGATGACCCTCGCCACGACCCTCCCCTCCCGCCCGTCGTCCCGCGGCCGCGGCCTTCGTCTCGGCCTCGGCCTCGCCCTCGCGGCGGCCGTCCTCGGCGCGGCCGCCCCCGCGCGCGCGGCGGCGACGCGCAGCTTCCACCAGTCGACGGCCAAGGACTTCGAGGAGGGCGAGGCGACCGGCAGCATGATCCAGCCGACGGGCGAGGTCGTGCCCGGCATGAAGGCCACGCCCGTCGAGGCGCCCGGGTCCTTCACGTGGTGCTCGGCGCTCTCGCGCGACGGATCGGTCGCCTACTTTGGCGGCGGCGACGACGGGAAGATCTACGCCGTCGAGACCCGGGCCGGCGGCAAGTCCGAGAAGGCCCGCCTCGTGACGACGCTCGACGCGCCGTGGGTGACGGCGCTGGCCGTGCGCGCCGACGGCTCGCTGCTCGCGGGCACGACGCCGGGCGGCCGCCTCTTCGCCGTCGATCCGCGCTCGGGCGCCGCGAAGGAGCTCGCGAAGCTGCCGGCGGAGCACGTGTGGGCGATCGTGTACGACGACAAGTCCGCGACGGCCTACGTGGGCACGGGCGCGCCCGGCAAGGTGTTCGCCGTCGACGCTCATGGCAAGTCGCGCGCCCTGTGGGACTCGCGCGACAAGCACGTCGTGTCGCTGGCGCGCGACGACGCGAGCCACCTCCTCGCCGGCACGTCCGAGGAGGCGATCCTCTACCGCGTCGGCCTCGACGGCCGCGGCGAGGCGGTGCAGGACTTCGAGGCCGAGGAGGTGCGCGCCGTGGCGCGCTCCGGCGACGCCGTCACGATCGCCGTCAACGACTTCGAGAAGAGCGCGCCGCCGCTCGGCTTCGGCCCGCCCGCCGCCAAGGGCACGAAGATCGTCATCTCCTCGGGCGGGCCGCCGTCGTCGGCCGGCTCGCTGCCGCGCCCGGGCGCGCGCAAGGCCAAGGCCGCCCTCTACCGCCTCGAGCGCGACGGGCGCCTCGAGCAGATCTTCGCCATCCCCGACGGCTACTTCACGGCGCTCTCCGTCGACGACAGGACGGGCGACGTCTACGCCTCGACGGGCACGCAGGGGCGCGTCTACCGCGTCCGCCCCGACCGCACGGCGGGCCTGGCCATCGACCTGCCCGAGCGGCAGGCGCTCACGTTCGTGCCCACGCGCGCGGGCGCGGAGCTCGGCTTCCTCGTGGGCACGGGCGACATGGGCGGCGTGTACCGCGCGCGCCCGGCCCTGGGGGCCGGCGAGTCGGTCTACCTGTCGAAGGTCTTCGACGCCGAGACGCGCTCGCGCTGGGGCCTCCTGCGCTGGCGCGGCACGAAGGGCCTGGCCATCGAGACGCGCAGCGGGATCACCTCCAAGCCCGACGAGGGCTGGTCGTCCTTCCAGAAGCTGCAGGAGACGCGGTCGAGCTTCGACGGCGGCGCGGGGCAGGTGGCGAGCCCGGCGTCGCGCTACGTCCAGTACCGCGTGACGCTCGCGGGCGCCGAGGCGCGCCTCGCCGAGCTCTCGCTCGCCTACCTGCCCCAGAACCAGCGCGCGCGCGTCACCGAGTTCTCGACGAGCGACGGCTCGGCCTCGGGCGGCGCGCCGCCGGCGCCCGGCACGGCCGTCTCGCGCGCGCACTCGAACGTGCTCAAGCTGCGCTGGAAGGTCGAGAACCCCGACGGCGACGAGCTCGACTACCGGCTGTCGTTCCGCGAGGCGAGCGAGGCCTCGTGGCGCCCGCTCGGCGGCCCCGACGCGCTCTCCAAGCCCGAGCTCGACTGGAACACGGAGGGCGTGCCCGACGGCACCTACGTCATCCGGATCGTCGTGAGCGACGAGCGCGCGCAGCCGCGCGAGCGCGCCCTCGACTTCACCTACTTCTCGCCGCCCGTGCTCGTCGACAACCGCAAGCCCGAGATCGCGGGGCTGGCCGCGAAGTTCCCGTTCGTCTCGGGCCGGGCGCGCGACGCCGCGAGCCCCATCACGCAGATCGAGATGGCCGTGGACGGCGCCGAGTGGCACGAGGTCGCGCCCGCCGACGGCATCTGCGACGACGTCGTCGAGAGCTTCACCGTGAAGCTGCCGGCGCTCGCGCCCGGCCCGCACGACGTCACGGTGCGCGCCTGGGACAGCGCCGACAACGTGGGCGCGGCGTCGATCAGCGTGCAGGGCGCCAAGTGAAGGAGCGCCCGGGCGTGACGCCTCCCGATCCCGCGCTCACCACGCCGCTGCCGCCCGCGCCCGAGGTCGTGCAGCTCGAGGTCGGGCTGCTGCAGAACTTCTGCGAGATCATCTTCTGCCCCGACACGCGCGAGGCGGCCATCGTCGATCCGGCCTGGGAGGTCGACCGCCTCCTCAAGGAGACCGAGGCGCGCGGCCTCCACGTCACGAAGGCGCTCATCACGCACACGCACAACGACCACATCGAGGGCGTGGGCGAGCTCGTGCGCCAGACGGGCGCGGCCGTCGTCGTGAGCCCGCGCGAGGCGGCGCGCGTCGCGCGCGACGCCAAGGTCCTCGTCGAGGCCGTCGAGCCGCACGACGTGCTCATCGGCAAGCGCGGCCTGCGCGTCCTCGACACGCCGGGCCACACGGTGGGCGGCACCTGCTTCCTCGCCGACGGCTACATCGTCACGGGCGACCTGCTCTTCGTCGGCGGCTGCGGCCGCACGGACTTCCAGGGCGGCGACACGGCCGTCATGTGGCGCAGCCTGCAGCGCGTCGCGGCGCTGCCCGAGGAGACGCGCGTTTACCCGGGCCACGACTACGGCCCCACGCCCACCTCCACCATCGGCCACGAGCGCGAGACCAACCCCTACCTGCGCTGCAAGACCTTCGAGGAATTCAGGGCGCTGCGGGAACGAAAGCGCGGCTAGGGCATCTCACCCTCGTCTTGAGGGTGAGCCTACTTCTTCGCTTTGTGCCGCGCGGCGCGCGCCTCGGCCAGCTTCGGCTTGTCGGCCTTGTCGGGCTTGTCCGCGGGCTTGGCGGCCGCCTCGGCGGCCTCGCCCTTGGCCTTGCCGGCCTCCTTCTCGAGCTTGGCGCGGGCGATGAGCTTGGGCGCGAGCGCGGGGGTGAGCAGGATCTCGATGCGCCGGTTGCGCGCGCGGCCCGACGGCGACTTGTTGCTGGCGATGGGGCTCCACTCGCCGTAGCCGCTCGCCACGAGGCGCTGCGGCGGCACGCCGGCCTTCTCGACGAGGAAGCGCACGACGGTGACGGCGCGCGCCGCCGACAGCTCCCAGTTCGAGGGGAACTTCTCGGTGAGCTTGTCCCCGAGCGGCAGGTTGTCGGTGTGGCCGGAGACCTGGATCGTCTTGTCGTCGATCTCGCCCACATTGGCCAGCACGGCGCCGACGCGCGCGAGCACGCTCTCGCCGCGCTTGGAGATCGTCGCCTCGCCCGACTCGAAGAGCAGCTTGTCGACGAGATCGACGCGCAGCCGGCCGCCGCTCTCCGTGAGGTGGATGTCGCCCTTGGCGATCTCGTCCTTCATCTGCGCCTGCAGCTTGTCGGCCGTGCCCTTGAGCTGCTCGAGCTCGCCCGTCTTCGCCTCGACGTCGCGCGCGAGCGCCTCCTTGGCCGTCTTGAGCTCCGCGTTCTCCGCCTCGAGCTTCTCGACCTTCTCGGGCAGCGGCGCCAGCTCGGCGCGCTTCGCCTCCGCCGCCTTGGCCCGCACCTCGGCCGCCGCCGCGTCGGTCTTGGCCTTGCCCGCCTCGGTCCACATGTACGCCGCGCCGCCGCCGCCCGCGAAGAGCGCCAGCACCGTCAGCACCCAGGGCGCCTGCGAGGGCGGCTTGAGGGCACGCGCCAGATTCGGATCGACCGGGTAACCGCTCATGGTGTACCTCCGCGCGGAAACCGCCAGTTTAACCCCTTGGAGCACGCCCGTGACCACTGAAACAAGAGCGACGCCCGAACGCTTCCTCGTCCTGCTCGTCGCCGCCGTCCAGTTCGTCAACATCCTCGACTTCATGCTGGTCATGCCGCTCGGCCCCGACTTCGCGAAGGGGCTCGGCATCCCCACCTCGAGCCTCGGCCTCGTGAGCGGCAGCTACGCCGCCGCCGCCGCGCTGGCCGGCTTCTTCGGCGCCTCGGTGCTTGATCGCTTCGACCGCCGCAAGGCGCTCGCCGTGGCCATGGTGGGGCTCGTCGCCGGCACGGCCGCCGGCGCCGCCGCGCAGGGCCTCGCGACCATGATCCTCGCGCGCGTCGTCGCCGGCGCGTTCGCCGGGCCCGCGACCTCGATCGCCCTGTCGATCGTCGCCGACGTCGTGCCGCCCGCGCGCCGCGGCCGCGCCATGAGCACCGTCATGGGCGCCTTCTCGATCGCCTCGATCGCGGGCGTCCCGCTCGGCTTGCAGCTCTCGGTGTGGTTCGGCTGGCGCGTACCCTTCCTCGGCGTCGCCGGCCTGGGCCTCGTCATCCTCTTCCTCGCGCTCGGCCGCATGCCGTCGCTGACGGGCCACATCGACGCGGGCCAGCGGGTGCGGCCCGTCGATCGCATGCGCGCGCTCTGGGGCGACTCGACCGTGCGCCTCGCGCTGCTCACGAACTCGCTCGTCTTCGTCACGGCCTTCATGGTGATCCCCAACATCGCCGCCCACCTCTTGCAGAACCTCCATTACCCGCGGCCGCGCCTCTCGCCCGCGTACACCGTGGGCGGCGTCGTGAGCCTCTTCGTGCTCATCGCCGCCGGGCGCGGCGTCGACAAGCGCGGGCCCGTCTTCATCTCGACGCTCGGGACGCTCGTCTACGCCGTCGCGCTCGTGCTCGGCTTCATCGCGCCCGATCGCTTCTTCCACCTGCCCGTCTTCGCGCTGTTCGCGATCTTCATGTCGGGGATGTCGATGCGCAACATCAGCGTCGGCTCGCTCTCGACGCGCGTGCCGCGCCACCACGAGCGCGCCGGCTACATGTCCCTGCAGTCGATGTCGCAGCACATGTCGTCGGCCATCGGCGCCTTCATCTCGTCGCAGCTGCTGCGCAACACGCCCGACGGCGGCCTCGCGGGCGTCGACCGCATCTCCACGCTGTCGCTGGTCCTCGCCTTCGCGCTGCCGCCGCTCCTCGGCGTGATCGTGCGCCGCGTGCGGGCCCGCGAGGCCTTCGCGGCGGCGCAGGTCCCCGTCCAGCCCGCCGCCTGAGGCGCCCGACCGAAGCCACGAGCGTGGGACCCGCTCCTGCGGCGGCCGCCCTCGTCGCCGCGGCCGGCAGAGGTGAGCAGCTCAGGGATCGCCCGGGCAGTACGTGATGTCGGCGCCCGTGCCGCCCGTGCAGGCGTGGTAGCCGCTCTGATCGTTCCAGTCGTCGTACGCGAAGGCGTAGAGGTACGGGCAGACGGAGTGCGAGTAGGCGGCGTAGACGTTGTACGGCTGCGTCTTGTAGTAGGTGCAGTTCTGCGTGTTGTCGTTGCCGGCGCCGTTCGTGGCGTTGCGGTTGACCTTGGCGCAGCAGTAGGGCGAGCCGCTCCAGAACGAGCCCGTGGCGCAGCCCATGATCTTGGCGCCCGAGCCGGCCTGCGCCAGGGAGCCGCCCGCCTTGCACATCGGATCGCTGGCGAGCACGCTCGTGGCCAGCGGGTCGAGCTGCGTGCAGAAGGCCTCGGCCGCGTGCGACGCCTGGCTGCAGTAGCTGTACATGGACATGCACTTGGCGTTCTTCGCGTCGAGGAGCTGCGTCGGGCACCCGGCCGTGAGCTGGGCGAGCGGCGCGTAGCAGGCCGTGAGGCCGCACGACGCGGGCGGGCCCTTGCCGTTGATCTCCATGGGCAGGCCCATGTAGTCGACGAACGAGAGGTTGTAGTTGAGGGCCTTGCCCGGATCGGCCGTGAGCTCGAAGAACTCGGCCTCGACGCTGCCCGCGGCGCCGGGCGCGGCGTTCTTGTAGGCCGTCACGCGGCCGTGCAGCGTGGGCAGGTCGAACTCCTGCGTCGACTTCGAGGGCAACGTCACCATGCCGCCGGGCGCTCCCGTGAACTTGAGCCACAACGTCATCGGGCAGTTGTTCATGAAGCGGAACAGCAGGCCCTTCGGGTTCGGGATCTGCGTGGGCGGAAACTGGGGGGCCTTGCGCTCGGCCAGCGTCGGCTGGCACTCGCACTGGCCCGCCTTCGTGCCGCAGGGGGCGCGGTTCGGGTTGGGGGCCCAGCCCGTCGTCCCGCCCACGCCCGTCGGCGCGCCGAGGCCGGCCGCGCCCGTGCTGCCGCCCGCGCCGGCGTTCCCCGTC
>DASZWW010000307.1:0-46935 GCA_035546175.1 Polyangia bacterium | reverse complement strand
GACGCTCGATCACATCGCGGCGATGGTGCGTGCGGGAGACGACGTTCGCGTCGTCGACAACACGACGAGGGCCGACCTCACGACGGCGACGCTTGCTCAGATCATCTTCGAGGAGGAGAAGAAGACGCCGCGGCTGTCCGTGGCGGGCCTCCGGAAGATCATCCAGGGCGGCATGCCGGCCGCGGCGCCCGCAGCGCCGATCGCTGGTGGCGCGCCCCCGGCCGCCGGCACCGGCGGCGTCGGCGGCGCGGCCGCCTGACGCGTCAGAAGTCGAAGCCGGCCGAGAGCGAAAAGCTCTGCTGGCTCCCGCTTCCGTCGCGGACGGCCTCCGGCTGCTTCGAGTCCCGGCTCTTGCCCGCCTGGATGAAGTCGTACTCTCCCACGAGGAAGAGGACGGACATCTTCAACTTGAAGCCGCCCGACCACCGGTAGCGGGTGATGACGCTCTGCTGCGGGAACGTGAAGTTGGCCAGGGTGTCGTTCCACGTGCCTGTCTGCGCGGGCTGACAGCCCTTGGGCGTCTTGTCCGGGTCGGTGGTGGCCATCGCCTGGTGGGCGGCGAAGGCGTCGCAGCTCGGCGTCGCGTCGATGACGCCGCTCTGCGCGTCGATCCACAGCACGTTCCAGCCGAGGAACGGCTCGAGGCGTGACGTCCCGGCCAGCCCGAACGCCTTCGAGATGAGCACGTCCAGCCCATAGACGTTGAGGTCGACCTGGTCGGTGCCGAGCAGCTGCGACGCCGAGCCGCGCACCGCGAACGAGGGCAGCCACCACCCGTGGAAGCCCTCCTGCAGCGCGAGCTTCGCGTAGCCCTGCAGGACGTACATGTTCGAGCCCAGGATGCTGAGGGCGCCGGCGCCGAACTCGAACGCCGGGAGCGGGAACCACATGCCCTTGCGGACGAAGCCCCCCACGGTCGTGAGATACGAGCTGGGACGCCCCGCGTTCGGGTTCGTCGGGTCGACGCTCGCGACGCCGTTCCAGTAGGACCGATCGCTGTTGATCTTCGTGACGCCGAGCTCGGCGGAGAACTGGAAGCCGGCGTAGCCGAGCGTATCGGCGGGCGTCTGCAAGCGCGGCGCGATCACGACGCCGAGCTCGGACATGAGGCTGCGAAAGCGCGCCTGGCCGTCGGCGTCGGGGCCGACAGGCGCGGTGATGGCGCCGTTCGGAGCGCGCATGACCCACGGGCACTCCGTCGCGCCGCCGAAGTCGCAGAGGTTCAGCAGGTGCAGGTCGTTGTTCGCGCCGCGCGCGGCTCCTCCCGACGCCAGCGCCACGACGACCAGCGCGACGCCGGCCAGCGCGCTTCGCGTGCGAACCGGCCGAGACGCGCGGTGGGTCGGCGCCGGCCGCGCCCGGGAGAAGGCCATTGGCACGTACGGTACGGTCCCACGTCGAAGGGTGTCAAGGACGTGCTAGGTTCGCGCGTCTTATGCGCCGCCTCGCGCGCCCCTTGATCGTCGCCATCGCCCTCGCCGCCACGGCCGGGGCGATCCTCTGGCCGGCGCACCGCGACGCCATGGCCACGGTGGCCATCGCCGCGCCCGTCGGCTTCGCGCTGTGGGACCTGTTCTCGTTCGGGCTCGAGCGCTTCGTCGGTCTGCGCTACCTGCACCGCGTCCGCTCGACGACGTGGTCTTGGCGGGTCCTCGTCGAGGCGCTGGCGCACTTCGGGCTCTCGCTCCTGCTCTTCTTCCTCGCGCGGGGCACGTCGCGCGCGGCCGAGACCGCCGCCGTCATCAACGTGCTCTATGCCGGCCTCGTGATCCTCGCGGCCGTGCTGCTGCGGTACTTCTCCGTGTTCACCACAGTCTCGACCATGGGTGTCGTGCTCGGGGTCGCCTCGCTCGTCGTCGTCCTCGCCGTGACGAGCGGCTTCGAGCGCGAGTTCCAGGACAAGGTCCTCGCCCTCAACGCCCACCTCATCGTCATCCCCTACGGCGACGTCGACATCGACTCGCCCGAGGCCGACCGCATCGCCGAGAAGCTCAAGGGAATGCCCGGCGTCGTCAGCATGTCGAAGTTCCTCTTCTCGGCGGGCGAGGTCATGGTGGGCCGCATCGGCGCCAACCTCAAGGGCATCGACCTCCAGCAGGGCGCCGACGACCTGCGGCGCGCGCTCGTCGAGGGTCGCGTCGAGGACCTGGCGGCGCCCGCGAGCTGCCCGCTGCCCGAGGGCACGCCGCGGAAGGAGACGACCGACGTCGGTCGCATCATCCTGGGCGCCGAGCTCGCCCACAAGCTGCGGGTCAAGACCGGCGGATGCGTCTCGATCATGGTCCCGTTCAGCGAGTCGGGCGCGAGCGCGCCGCCTTCGTTCCTCTTCAAGGTCGTCGGCCTCTTCCGCATGGGCTTCAACGAGTACGACACGCGCCTCGCCTACGTCAGCCTCGCCGACGCCCGCAAGATCGCGAACGCCCGCGGCTCGGTGTTCGGCGTCGAGCTGCGCTTCGCGGACCCGATGATGGCGCTCGACAAGACCAAGGAGGTGTCCCGGCGGCTCGACGCTCCCTATCGCGTCATCGACTGGAAGGAGCTCAACCACAACCTCTTCATGGCCCTCACGATGCAGAAGGTGATCATCTCCCTGCTGCTCGTCATCATCATCATCGTCGCGGCGTTCAACATCCTCGCCTCGCTCACGATGATCGTGCTGTCCAAGGTCCGCGAGATCGCGATCCTCAAGTCGATGGGCGCGCGAACGGCGACCGTCGCCCGCATCTTCGTCGTCGGCGGCATCAGCGTGGGCGCCATCGGCACGGGCGCGGGCATCGCCTACGGGCTGCTCGTCTGCCTGCTGGCGCGCCTCTACGGCTATCCGCTCGATCCCAAGGTCTATCTGATCGGCGAGCTGCCCGTGCGCATCGCGGGCAGCGAGGTCTTCGCCGTGGCCATCGGCACGCTCGCGATCTCGTGCCTGGCGACGATCTACCCCGCCTGGCGGGCCGGCCGCATGCGCGCCGTCGACGGCCTCCGCTACGACTGACGGAGCTCCGGCCTCGCCTGGCCCTACTTGGCCGCCACGCCGGGGTCCTGGACGCTGGCCTTGGCGTTCGAGTCGTACTTCGACGGGCACTTGGCCATGATGCCGTCGGGCACGACCTCGAGCTTGTCGTCGGCGCCGAGCGTGCCCTTGGCGACGACCTCGGCGCCGTCCTTGAACGTGTCGGGCACGAGCCCCGTGTAGCTCGCGGCGATGACCGCCACGGGCCGCGGATCGGGGCGGCTCATCGCGCCCGTCTCGATCTTGAAGCGGTACATGAGCGTGCCCTTCGCCTGCTCGATCGAGCCGGGCACGACGTTGCCGTGCACCTGGAGCTTCTTGCCGTGGAACTGCCCCGGGCTCGCCATGACCTCGTCGACGTGCTTGTAGTACTCGGCGCTCACCACCGAGGTCCGGAGCACGTACCCGACGACGCCCGTGACGACGACGACGGACAGGACGATCTTCCACGCGGCGCCACGGCTGACGGGCGTCGGAGGGGGGGCGGCGGCGTCACTCATGGTGGTGCGATCCTAGCTGGCCCTGCGCCCCGGTCAACCGCGGGGCCGTCGGGCCTTATTCCCGGCCGCTCGCGGCCGCGCCGCCCCGGCGCCCTCTGGCGCCTGGCCCATGGCGGCGATCTTGTGGAAATAACGGCGGAACATCTCCATCCCGCCCGAGGCCTGGCCCCAGTCGTAATTCTCGTTGACGGCGTGGTACCCGTGCTCGGGCAGCGACATGCCCATGAACGTCACGGGCGCGCCGAGGAGCCGGCGCATCGTCAGCACGGCGCCGATCGAGCCGCCCTCGCGGGTGAAGCCGGGCTCGCGGCCGAACGTCTCGCGCATGGCGGCGGCCGCGGCGGCGTTGTACGGCCCCTCGATGGGCGCGAGGTACGGCTCGAGCGCGCCCTCGGGCTGGACGACGGCGTCGGGGAGCTGCTTGTTGATGAAGCGCTTCACGAGCCCGAGGATCTTCGCCGGCCGCTGATCGGGCACGAGGCGCGTCGAGAGCTTCGCCTCGGCCCGGTGCGGCACGATCGTCTTGATGCCGGGCCCGGCGTAGCCGCCCACGAGGCCGTGCACCTCGAAGGTGGGCAGCGCCATGATCGACTCCATGACGGCCAGGTCGCCGCGGTGGGGGCGGAGGCTGCGCAGCTCGTGCGCCGCCTTGAATCGCCTCGCCGAGAACCCGGCGCGCCCGAACGCCTTCTTCTCGGCGGCGCTCAGGCGGCGGACGTCGTCGTAGAAACCGGGGATCTTCACGCGGCCGGTGCGCGCGTCGACGCAGGAGGCGACGAGCGCCGCGAGCTCGGTCACGGGGTTGCGCGCGGCGCCGCCCGTCGTCCCCGAGTGCACGTCCTTCGCGCCCGTCTCGAGCGTGACGGTGAAGCCCATGAGGCCGCGGAGGCCGTAAGCGATCGCGGGGCGGCCCGCGGCGATCCAGATGGTGTCGGAGACGACGACCGAGTCGGTGCGAAAGGGCGGGCGGCCCGCGCCGGCGTCGCCCGCGATCGCGGCGCGGAGGCCGCGCTCGAAGTTCGGGCTCCCGATCTCCTCCTCGAGCTCCCAGAGGAACTGGATGTTGACGCGCGCGCCGTCCTCGAGCGCGAGTCGCGCGCCGTAGAGGGCCGTGAGCGCGGGCCCCTTGTCGTCGGTCGTGCCGCGCGCGAACCAAGAGTCTCCGCGGCGGGTGAACGAGAACGGAGGCGACCTCCACTCCGGACCGTCGGCGGGCTGGACGTCGAGGTGGTTGTAGATCGTGACGGTCGGCCAGGACGGATCGCGCTCGACGCGCCCGACGACGAGCGGGAACCCGCCCGTCTCGACGACGTCGACGCGCGCGCCGATCTCGCGGAGGTAACCGCCGGCGAGGGCGGCGCACGCGTCCATCTGGGGGCGCCGCGCGGGGTCCATGCTGACGGTCGGCACCTCGACCAAGGCGGCGAGCTTGTCCTCGAACTCGGCGCGCAGGCCGGCGATCTTCTCGCGCAGGGGCGCGTCGGCGATCGGCATGGGCGATCTCTACCACCCCCGCCCGTGCGGCGCCCAGAGGGCGTTCGCTCAGCGCGCCACCGGCGCGAGGACGTGGGCTCAGCCGCCGATCTGGACCATCGCCTTGCGAGGTCCGCCGAGGCCGACGAGCTGGAACTCGTGCCCGTCGCGCTTGCGCGCGATCGCCGCGCGGATCGCGGCGGCGACGGCGGGCTCCCCGCCGGCCCGCAGGGGGCCGCGCAGATCGACGGCGTCGTCGTGGGCCAGGCAGGCGTGGAGCGCGCCCGTCGCCGAGAGCCGGGCGCGGTTGCAGGCGTCGCAGAAGTGCTCGGTCATGGGCGAGATGATGCCGAAGCGGCGCTCGCCGTCCGCCTCCGCCCCCCCGACGAGGCGATGATAGCGGGCCGGCCCGCCGCCGCGCGCGCTGCCCCCGTCGTCGGCGACGAGGCGCGCGCCCGGGTGCGCGGCCGCGAGGCGGGCGCGGATCTCGGCCGCCGAGAGCAGCGCGCCGGGCGCGTAGGTGCGGCCCCCGGCCATCGGCATCTCCTCGATGAAGCGCGGAACGAGGCCGCGCGACCACGCGAAGGCCGCGAGCGCGGCGAGCTCTCCGTCGTTGACGCCCTTGAGGGCGACGACGTTGATCTTGATCTGAGCGAAGCCGGCGGCCCGCGCGGCCTCGAGGCCGGCGAGCACGGCGTCGAGCTCGCCGCGGCCCGTGAGGCGGCGGAACGTCTGGGCGTCGAGGGAGTCGAGGCTCACGTTGAGGCGGTCGACGCCCGCCGCGCGCAGCGGCGCCGCGAGCTCGACGAGGCGGTGCCCGTTCGTCGAGAGCGAGAGCTCGTCGACGCCCGGGACGTCGCGCAGCATCCGCGCCAGGGCGGGCAGGTCCCGGCGCACCGTGGGCTCGCCGCCCGTGAGCCGCAGCCGACGGACGCCGAGCCCGACGAACGCGCGCGCGAGCGCGACGATCTCCTCGAAGGTCAGGACCTCGCGGCGCGCGACGGGCGCGGGGCCCTCGTCGGGCATGCAGTAGCTGCAGCGGTAGTTGCAGCGATCGGTGACGGAGATGCGCAGGTAGTCGATCGCCCGGCGCTGCGGATCGACGAGCGGCCCCGGCGCCGCGGCGTCAGCGGCCGCGATGGCCATGAGGCCCCTCTCCTCCGGGCGCGTGCGGCGCCCGCGGGTCGCGCCGCAGCTGTCCGACGGCGTGCGCGAGCTCGGGCGCGATGAGCCTCTGCACCGCGAGCCGCACGGCCGCGGGCGCCCCCGGCACGAGGAACACGAGCGCCTGGCCCACGACGCCCGCGTCGGCGCGAGAGAGCATCGCGGCGGGGCCGATCTCGGCGAACGAGAGGGCGCGGAAGAGCTCGCCGAAGCCCTCGAGGCGCCGCTCGAACAGGGCGCCCACCGCCTCGGGCGTCTGGTCGCGCGGCGCGATGCCCGTTCCGCCCGTGACGATGACGGCGTCGATCGTCCCGGAGGCGGCGAGCGCGGCGACGTGCGCCCGCAGGATCGCCGGCTCCTCGCGCAGGAGGGCCTCGTCGACGATCTGGAAGCCCGCCTCCGCGCACAGCCGCCGCAAGAGCCGCCCGCCCTCGTCGTCTCCGGGCGTGCGGCTGTCGGACGCGGTCAGCAGCGCGACCCGCAGGTCGCGCGCCGACGGAGACAGCGACTTGTGCTCGGCGACGGACATCGCGCGCGGCGGCCAGCATGGCGCGCGGGTCGCGTTGACGCAAGCGGGGGCCCGTGGCACAACCGAGCGCGATGTCGATGATCGGCTCGGTGAAGGACATGATGATCGGACGGGCCATGCGCCTCATGAGCGATCCGCGTGTCTCGCGCCTCATGGGCGACCCGCGCGTGATGAACGCCGCCATGAAGGCGATGAGCGTCGGCGGCTCGATGAAGGCCGAGCTCGATCGCGCGAGCCGCTTCGCCGCCGGCCTGCTCGGCTTCGCGACGCAGGAAGAGGTCTCGACGTTGCGGTCGACGATCCAGAACCTCGAGGACCAGCTCGCGGTGATGGAGTCGCAGCGCCCCGGCGCGCCGCCCTCGCGCGCCCCCTGACGGCGCGCCGCGTCCGTACGCGCTTGTCTCCACGGGCGTCTGGACCCGCCTGACGCGCGTCGGCGCCAGCGAACCGGCGTCAGCAAACTATCGATAAGCAGGGCCGAATTTTACTCGCCCATGCCGCACCGCGCGCCGGACAGCATGCCGGAATACAATTTCGAATTGCTAATTCGACGCGCCTCCGACACCATGGGTGGACCTAGTCTTTTGTGCGCGCGGGTAAGACTTGAGCACACTGAATCAACGCTCGCTTCCGGCGAGCATCTCTCGGGGTACTTCTCGGGGTGGACGACCGACCCGGTCGTCGCTCACCGCGGTGACCTTGCTCGCGGCGCTCGGCTCGGCGCGCTCCGTCGCGGCGGCTGAACCGGCCGCGCCGCCCCCGCCCGGCCTCGAGGGCGCCGTGTGGCTCGACGCGCGCGCGCCGGTGTTCGCGGCGATCCACCCGACCGATCTCGGCGACGGGTTCGCGCTCATGGATCTCATCGGCGGGATCTTCCCCGAGACGATGCGGGCCCTCAACCGCGTACGAGACGGCCTCGGCCTCTACGCGTTCAGCCGCGGCGAGTTCTCGGAGAGCGGCGTCGATCCGGACGGGCTCGTGCTCGCCTCCTGGGGTCTCGTCGACGAGGCCGACTGGGCCGCCCGCGGCAAGAAGGGCTCGGGCAAGCCCGTCTTCGCGCGCCATCGCTTCGTCATCAAGGCCCTCGACGCCGACAAGCTCGTGCGCGCGACGGTGGCCATCCTCGCGGGGGCCAACGTCAGCGTCGCGAACTTCGCGCGCGCGCACGGCGATCCCAGCATCCCGGCGTGGGCCGTGGAAGGCGATCTCAAGTCCATCGCGCGGCACGCGGGGATCCTCGTGCTCGGCCGGGCGCGCGACGGCGCGCTCGTCTCGCTGCGGCGGGCGGGCGACTACGCGATCGTCGACTACGCCGATCCGTGGGGGCCGAGCGGGGAGGCCAAGGGTGACGCCAAGCCGGACGGCAAGGCGGACATCGCGGCGACCCTCTCGAAGATGGTGGCGCCCCCCAAGCAGCCGCTCGCGAGCGCGCTCGCCCAGGGCACGCGCAAGCTCCTGTCGACCGAGGACGTGTCGATCGCGCTCGTCGTCGAGCCGGCGGCGCTGGCGCCGCTCTTCTCGCGCCCGTCGTGCCGGCGGGACTGGGTTGGCGGCGACGCCGCGCTCTTCGACGACGCGGCCGTGCTGCTTCGCCTGCACCCGTTCCAGTGGCGGCTCGAGGTCGCGTGGGGACTGACGGCGCTCGGCAAGGCGAAGCTCGGCGGCGTGGCGAGCGACGACGGCGTCATCGACGCGCGCGCCGCCGCCGCCGACGGGATCGCCGCCGCGGGGTTCATGGTCGACGGGTTCGAGAGCATCCGCGGCGCGCCGCGCCCGCCCGTGCTCACCGGCAAGCCCGAGCGCGTGCTCGAGTCGCTCGCCGCTTGCGGGCCGCTCTCGTGGCTCGAGGTCGGCGCGCGGTTCTGGCCGCAGCTCGCCGCCAGCGAGCTCGAGCGGCTCACGGCGAGCGTGAGCGGCACGAGCGGAAGCGCCGCCCTCCTCGCGAACCTGCGGAACGTCGGCGCGGTGATCCGCCGCCTGCCCGAGAAGAACCAGGGGTGGGAGAGCGGAACCGTGCTCCTGGGCTCGATACCGGGCACGGCCGAGGCCGGCGTGACCGATCTGCTCGCCGCCCAGGCGAGCGGCAAGCCCGAGACGCAGGCCTTCGGCGGGCGCAGCCCCACCTTCTTCGATCTCTCCGCCGGCACGGGCTTCTCGGAGGCCGGGCTCGAGCACATCGCGGCCGGCCACCTCTCGCTCGCCCTCACGCCGCAGGCGGCCGGCCTCGGGTGGTACTACCGCCTCGCGCGGCGTCCGGCGAGGTTCGGACCGCAGAACAACATCGGCTACCTCCACGTGAACGTCGCGCGCCTGCTCGAGTCCTGGTCCGAGGAGTCCGACCAGGGGACGCGCGCGGCCGTTCGCCTGGCGGCGGGACAGCTCGGCCAGCTGGGCGGCAACCTGTCGCTCGACGGCGATCTCGTCCGCCTCGCGCTCGACCTCTCGGGCAACGACTCCTCGCCCTGAGCGGGGACCAGGCGGTGACGGCCGGGGGGCCGCCTAGAACGTGTAGCCGACGCCGCCGCCCAGGAAGAACGCGTCGTAGAAGCCGCCTTCGATCTTCGCCTCCCAGCCGCGCACGCGCGGCAGCCGGAAGTCGAAGCCCACGAGGACGTTCACGATGGGCAGCGCGGGCGGGACGTTCGGATCGGTGAAGCGGTGCGGGTTCCCCGGATCGTCCGGGCCGGGGCCGAGCGCCGAGAGCGCCGCGTCCGAGCAGCCCGAGGGAGGGCACGGCTGCGGGAGGGTGGCCGGGTAACACTTCGTGAAGTCGCCCGGGTTGGTGGCGCAGCCCGGCGACCCGTTGCTCGTGCGCAGCATGTGGCCCGTGACGATGCCGAGGCCCAGCCCGGCGCCGTAGTGCAGGCCGACCCAGTCGTTGAAGAACGTGTGCCAGACGAAGGAGGCGTCGATGCCGACGAAGCCGAGACCCTTGAACTGGACGTAGTCGGTGTCGAACGAGCCGTCATGACCCTTGCCGAGCCAGTTGCCGTCGGGCGGCGACATGCTCTGGTAGCCGATCGAGACGATGAAGTCGAACTCGCCCTTGCGCCGGTAGAACTCGCCGGCCACGGCGTAAGACGAGAGGGGGACGTTCTGCTTCGTGAAGAGGTTGAGCATCCACCGGGGCACCGAGACCCAGCGCAGCCGCAGCCCCGTTCCGTAGGACACGTTGGGCGCGCGCTCGGGCGTGGCCGCGAGCGCGCCCGCGAGCGTCGGCGGCGTCTCGTCGGGGGCGGGCGGCGGAGCCTCCGTCGCGGTGGGCGCCGGCATCTCGCCGACGGCCGGGGGGGCGCCCGCGGCGGGAGCGCTCGTCGTGGGCGCCGCGCGCGCGACACCGGTCGAGGCGAGGAGCGCCAGGCCGATGGCCATGGCGGAGGTCAGGCGAGGCGAGAGCCGGCACACCATTCGATCCTCCTTCGAAGAACCGATCGGACGAACCGTGAAGGGCTAGGAGAGCGCGGCGCGACTATACACGACCATCGTCGCGCGACGAAGCGCCGGCGCCGCTCGGCGGGGCGGCGGGCGGGGACGGCCCTCCGTCCGCCACGGCGGCGGCGCGAGCCGCGACGCGTTTCTTGTGGCGGCGCCAGGCCCGGAGGGCCAGCAGGCCGGCGACGAGCACGACGGCGATGAAGATGCCGTTCTCCGTGCGGCGCACGACGGAGACCAGCCAATCGATCTGGGCGCCGAAGAACCAGGCCGAGTAGACGAGGATGGGCACCGAGAACGCCGCCGCCGCGAAGTCGTAGACGAAGAACGTCGAGGGCCGCGTGTGCAGCGTGCCGGCCGTGAAGAAGATCGTGAAGCGCAGCCCGGGCGTGAACCGCCCGACGAGCACGACCCGGCTGCCGAACTTCCGGAAGTAGGCCCGCACGCGCAGCTGCCGCCGCGGCGTGAAGTAGCGGCGCGCGAGCTGGCTGCGCAGCACGCGGCGGCCGAAGAGGCGCCCCATGAAGAACGCGGCCGTGTCGCCGGTGACGACCGCGGCGAAGCAGATCGCGAAGGCCGTGTGGATGTAGAGCACGCCCTTCCACGAGAAGTAGCCCGCGGCGATGAGCGAGATGTCCTCGGGGATGGGCAGGCCGAGCCCGCACAGCAGCAGGATCCCGCCCAGCCAGGCGTAGGCCCCGAGCGGAGTCATGGTCGACAGGTGGTCGATGAACCTGCTGAGGATGTTCATTCGAGCGGACCTACGAGGGGACCTGTTGAGATATCACGGACCGCCGCGGTCGACGAAAACATCTCCGCGGCGGGCCGCGTCGAGCACGGCTGGCGCGCGGGCGCGCTCCCGGCTGCGGCGCGCGCTCCCGTCGGTGCCGCGTTGACATTGATCCTCGCGGAACGTACGGTCATGCCGACGAGAGGGGGCCCCATGCACAGGCAACGTACGCTCCTGACTGCCGCGACGTGGGCGGCGATGATCCTCACCGTGGGGTTGGTGGCGTCGGGCTGCAAGCCGGAGTACCCGTCGTGCGAGACGGACAAGGACTGCGAGGCGAAGAAGGAGTTCTGCGTCGCCCGCAAGTGCCAGCAGTGCCGCGACTCGGCCGACTGCCCCACGGGTCAGGCGTGTAACGCCGGCCGGTGCCAGGCCATCGAGGGCTACTGCAAGAGCAACTCCGATTGCCCGGCGAACCAGGCGTGCATCGCCAACAAGTGCCAGGCCTGCAAGAGCGACAAGGACTGCGCCGGCGGCCACTGCGTCAAGGGCGCGTGCAGCGCGAAGAAGCCCTGCAAGACCGAGGACGACTGCGCGCAGGACGAGGACTGCGTGAACGGCTTCTGCACGAAAGAGCGGGCCCCCGCGCCGCCCCCCAGCGAGTGCCGCCTCGAGCCCGTGTACTTCGACTTCAACGAGTCGGCGCTCACGACGGAGGCGACGGCGACGCTGGCGCGCGACGTCGACTGCATCAAGAAGGTGGGCCGCGTCGTCGAGCTGACGGGCCACACGGATCCGCGCGGCACGCAGGAGTACAACATCGCCCTCTCGGAGAAGCGCGCGAACTCGGTGCGCGATCACCTGGGGCGCCTCGGCGCCGACGGCACGAAGCTGAGGATCCTGCCGCGCGGGGCGCTGGACGCGAAGGGAACCGATGAGCCGAGCTGGGCACAGGATCGACGTGTCGACTTCACCTGGCGCTGACCGCCGGCGCCGCGCGGGCGCGCGCGCGCTCGCCGCTGCGCTCGCCTGGGGCGCGCTCGCCGCGACGCCCGCGGCGTGCGTGTCGTCGGGCGAGGGCGAGAAGATGCAGGCCGACATCAAGGATCTGCGCGCGCGCCTCGACGAGATCGACAAGCGCGACAAGGAGTACAAGGAGCAGGTCGTGCGCCTCAAGAAGGTGCTCGACGAGGCGACGAGCCTGCTGACGCGCAACTCGGCCGACGTGGGCGCCAAGGCGGCGAAGTCGGAGCAGGACATCGCCGCGATGCAGGGGCGGCTCGAGGAGATGACGCACGCCGAGGAGCTGCAGGCGCGCCAGCTCGCCGACGAGAACAACCGCCTCGAGACGCGCCTCGCGGCGCTCGAGCAGACGGCGACGAAGATCGTCGACAAGGTCGCCCCCGTCATGCCCGACGACAAGGACCAGCTGTGGACCCAGGCGGGCCAGCGCCTCGCCCAGGGCCAGCGCGACGAGGGGCGCCGCTTCTACCGCGTGTTCATCCAGCGCTTCCCCGCCGACCCGCGCGCGCCGCAGGCCTACCTCGCGATCGGCATGTCGTTCGTCCAGGAGAGCAAGTTCCCGAACGCCGCGGCCGAGTTCCAGAAGATCCTCGACACCTACCCGAAGGCGCCGGAGGTGCCCGAGGCGATGTGGCAGCTCTCGCGCGCCTTCGTCGAGCTGCACTTCTGCACAGACGCCCGCTCGCTGCTCGGCGATCTCATGAAGCGCTACCCGAAGTCGGCGCGCGCCGCGGACGCCAAGGCCGAGGTGAAGTCGATCGCCAAGCTGCCCAAGTCCGCCTGCAGCAGCTAGCCGCCAGGGCGCGCCGCCGATTCTCGGGCCTGGCCCGACGGCGCTCCGCCGCGAGCGCGGCCTTATGTTCTCGCGATGCTGCGGCGTCGGAGGTTCGGCAGAGCGCTCGGCGCGTTCGCCGCGCTCGCCTGGGGCGCGGGCGCGGCGCGCGCGGACGGCCTCCGCATCGAGAGGCGCGCCGATCTCGTGGAGGTCTCGACGGGACCCTACGCGTGGCAGCTCTCGACGCAGACGTTCGACGTCGTGCACGGCGCGAGCGCCAGCGGCAAGCCGCGGCTCGGCCCGGGACGCGCCAGCGTCGAGGCGCTCGGCGGCACCGTCGTGTTCGGCCCGCCGCGCGAGGTGAGGACGGGCGGCGACTGGGTCGAGCTGCGCGGCTGGGCCGAGGAGGACAAGCACCTCTGGTACGTCGCCCGCTACCAGTTCTTCGCGGGCAAGCCCTACGCCCGGCTCGTCTTCACGCTCACCGACCGCCACGACAGGTCGCCCGCGACGGCGCAAGGTGACGCGTACTGGAAGAACCGCTCGCTCGCGCGCTGGCGGCTCGAGATCGGCGCGCCCGGCGGCAGGCCCGCGCGGGTCAGCCAGCTCAGCAGCTACAGCTTCTCGACGCCCGGAGGACCCTGGATCGACGTCGTGAGCCGCAGCGGCGCGCCCTACCAGTGGACCCTGGGCGGCCCGGCCTCGGACCACGGCCCTGCCGAGCTCGTCCACGCCGCGGGAGATCCCGCGAACCAGGTGATCTGGCACCCCGCCGTCACGGGCCCGGTCGAGCTCACGGCGCGCGTGGCGCCGTACACGGGCGGCGCCGGCTACCTCGCCGCGAGAGCGGCGCGCTACGAGATCGTGGACGCCGCCGGCGAGGTCCACGCCGTCACGGGCGATCAGTCGCGCGGGGAGATCCCGCTCGGCCGCTACACGCTCGGGCCCGACTCCGTCGTCCGCCTCGAGGCGACGAGCGCGCGCGCCGCCAAGGGCGGTTGCAACGTCCTGGCCGGACCGCTGCGCGTCGCGCCCGCGCGCGGACGGGAGTTCGAGCTCGCGCCCGGCGCGCGCCACCCGGGCGTGCTCAGCGACGGGCCCCTCACGATCGCGCTCAAGGACTTCTGGCAGCACCACCCGGCGACGCTCTTCCGCACCGACACGACGATCGGCTGGCAGGCCATCGAGCGGCCCGAGGAATACACGGGCGGCATGGGCCTGACGCTCGAGACAATGCTGGCGATCGAGGGCCCGCCCGCCGCGGCGACGGCCGCGCTCTACGCCCCGCCCGCCCGCGCGCTGCCCGCGGGCTGGAGCGCCGTCGACGGCACGCTGGCCCCGAGCCCCCGCTACGACGCGCTCCTCGAGACCTTCGCCGGCCGCGTCGCCGCGAACCTCGAATCGATGGACAACTTCGGCTGGCGCAACTGGGGCGACTTCCAGATCGGCACGAGCTACACGCTCGACGGGGAGAACGTCGAGGAGTGGGCCAACCTCCAGTACGACCTGCCGTTCGGGCTGCTCATGGCCTGGATGCGCACGGGCGAGCCGGCGCTGTGGGACCTCGCGCAGGCGAGCGTGCGGCACCTCATGGACGTGGACATGGTGAAGTTCTCGCCCTTCGCGGAGAAGCTCAACGGGCTCGTCTACCGCAAGGGCGAGATGCCGCGGCGCCGGTCGCACGTCGCCGCCGAGCCCATCGTCGCCGAGGGCTTCGGCTTCCGCTCGCTGCTGCTCTACTACCACCTCACGGGCGAGGAGTGGGCGCGCGACCTCGCCAAGCAGACGATCGATCGGCTCGCGTACTACGCGGAGACGCGGCCGCAGTTCGTGCTGTTCGGCGGACGGCAGACGGCGTGGATGCTGCGCGGCCCGCTCGCCGGCGCCGCCGAGTTCGGCGAGGCGCGCTACCAGGCGGTCGCCGACGCCGTGGTCCGGCAGATCGTCGACTACGTGCGGGCGAACGGCCGGCTGCCCGGCGACCAGCCGGTGTGGCAGGGCCAGATCCTCGAGGGGCTGGCGATCTATCACCAGCGCAACCCGCGCCCCGAGGTCGGCCAGGCCATCATCGACGCCGCGCGCCGGTTGCTCACGGACGGCCTGCGCCGCGCCGCCGACGGGCAGTACGAGTTCATGTACTGCCTGCCCGAACGGAGGAGGGAGTGCGGCGAGACCTGGTCGAGGGACGAGAACTACCTTTACCTGTGGCTCGGCGGGATCTCCTACGCCGGGCGGCTCTCACGCGACCCGTTCTTCACGAGCTGGGCCGACACCCTGTTCGCGTACGGCGAGACCCGGATGCGCGAGCGCCGCGACCTGCGGGCTTGGACGAGCGCGCTGGGGTTCCCGTACTTCTACCTCGAGCCTCGGTAGCGGCCCGTCACGACGGGCGGGTGGGCGGCGGGCGATGTGCGGGATCTGCGTGGCGGTGAGCGACGAGGGACCGGTGGACCGGGCGCTCGTCCACGACATGTGCGAGCGCATCGCCCACCGGGGCCCCGACGCCGAGGGCCTCTACGCCGAGGGCCGCGTGGGCCTCGGCATGCGGCGCCTCAGCATCATCGACGTCGAGGGGGGCCATCAGCCGATCTACAACGAGGACCGCACGAAGGTCATCGTCTTCAACGGCGAGATCTACAACCACCGGGCGCTGCGCGAGGAGCTCGCCGCGCGCGGCCACCGCTTCGCGACGAGCTCGGACACCGAGGCCATCGTCCACGGCTACGAGGAGTGGGGCGACGGCGTCGTCACGCGCCTGCGCGGGATGTTCGCCTTCGCGATCTGCGACCGCGTGAGCGGGCGCGTGCTCCTCGCCCGCGACCGCCTCGGAATCAAGCCCCTGCACTGGGTCGAGCAAGGCGGCGCGCTCTACGCGGCGAGCGAGCTCAAGAGCCTGCGGGCCGTCCCGGGGCTCGCCCTCACGCTCGACGAGGTCGCGCTCGACCAGTACCTCTCGCTGCTCTACGTGCCCGCGCCGCGCACGATCTTCCGGGAGGTCCGCAAGCTCCCGCCCGGCCACGTGCTCGTGAAGGAGCCCGGCGCGCCGGCGGTCGTGCGGCGCTACTGGCGCCTCGAAGCTCGCCCCGACGAGGGTCCCTCCGAGGCCGAGTGGCTGGCGCGCGTGCGCGCCGCCTTCGACGACGCCGTGCGCAGCCACCTCGTCGCCGACGTGCCGCTCGGCGCGTTCCTCTCGGGCGGCGTCGACTCGAGCGCGATCGTCGCCGCGATGGCGCGCGTCGCCGGCGGCCGCGTCAAGACGTTCTCGCTGGGCTTCCCCGCCGAGTATTCGGCCTTCGACGAGCGCCGGTTCGCGCGGAAGGTCGCGGCCCGGTACGAGACCGACCACGAGGAGCTCGAGGTCGCGCCCGACGTCGAGGAGGCCATCCACGCCCTCGGCCGCTCCTTCGACGAGCCGCACGGAGACTCGGGCGCCGTGCCGAACCTGCTCGTGTGCCGGCTCGCGCGCCGGCGCCTCACCGTCGCCCTCTCGGGCCTCGGGGGCGACGAGCTGTCCGGCGGCTACCAGCGCTACCTCGGCGTGCTCGTCGGCGAGTGGTACCGCAGGATCCCCGGCTTCCTGCGCCAGAGCGTCGTGCGGCGCCTCGTCGAGCTCGTCCCGGAGTCGCCGCAGGGCGCCCGCAGCATCGACCAGGCCAAGCGCTTCGTGCGCGGCGGCGAGCTGCCGTGGCTCGAGCGCTTCTTCGCCTTCTCGAGCCCGCTCGAGCGGGAGCGGCGGCGCGCGCTCTACACCCCCGCGCTGCGCGAGCGCGTGCGGCTCGACTCGGCGTTCGAGCACCTCAAGGCCTTCGCCGACGAGCAGGCCGACGCCGATCTCGTCAACAAGCTCCTCTGCGTCGATCAACAGACGTACATGGTCGATGATCTCCTGACGGTGGCCGACCGCACGAGCATGGCGGCCTCCCTGGAGGTGCGCGTGCCGTTCCTCGACCACCCCCTCGTCGAGCTCATGGCGCGCGTCCCCGGGCGCTTCAAGATCCGCCGCGGCGAGAAGAAGCGCCTCCTCAAGCGGGCCTTCGCCGCCGACCTGCCTCGGGAGATCCTGTACCGCAAGAAGGCGGGCTTCAGCCTCCCCGTCGCGCGCTGGCTGCGCGAGGAGCTGCGCGGCCTCGTCGAGGAGTACCTCGGCGCCGAGCGCCTGCGCCGTCAGGGGTGGTTCGAGCCCGCCGTCGTCGAAACCCTGAAAACGGAGCACGCCACGCGCGCGCGCAACAACGGCTCGGCGCTGTGGGCGCTGCTCATGCTGCAGCTCTGGGCGGAGGAGTATTACCGTTAGGGGGCGATGCAGGTTCTGTTTTGGCTCCTCGTCGGTACGGTTCTCTGGACGTACGCCGGCTACCCCGCGCTGCTCGTCGCGCTCGCCCGGTTCCGCGCTCGCGACGTCGTGAGGGAGGCCATCGAGCCCAAGGTCACGGTCATCATCTCCGCCTACAACGAGGAGAAGGACATCCGGCGCAAGCTCGAGAACACGCTCGCGCTCGACTACCCGCCGGAGAAGCTGGAGATCGTCGTGGCGTCGGACTGCTCGACCGATCGCACGCACGACATCGTGCGCGAGCTCGAGCCCCGCGGCGTGCGGCTCGCCGTCCTGCCCGAGCGCAGCGGCAAGACGGCCGCGCAGAACCTCGCGGCGTCGATGGCGACCGGCGAGGTCCTCGTCTTCACGGACGCCACCACGCAGCTCTCCCCCGACACCGTGCGCGGGCTCGTGCAGGGCTTCGCCGATCCGCGCGTCGGCTGCGTGGGCGCCGAGCTGGCGTACGTGTCGGAGCGCCGCTCGGCCGTCGGCAAGGGCGGCGGCGCGTACTGGCGTTACGAGAAGAAGGTCAAGGAGCTCGAGGCGCGCGTCCTCTCGCTCGTCGGCGTGTCGGGCTGCCTCTACGCCGTGCGCGCCGCGGCCTACCGCCCCATCGAGCCGGAGCTCATCAGCGACTTCGTCGTCGCCGGCGACGTGTACTCGCGCGGCTACATCACCGTGTACGGCCGGGGCACCGTCTCGCAGGAGAGGACGCACGAGACGGCGAGCAAGGAGTTCGACATGCGGGTGCGCGTCATCATCCGGACGATCAACGCGCTCGTGCGGCGCGGGCGCCTGCTCAACCCGCTGCGCTACCGGTTCTTCGCGTTCCAGATCTTCAGCCACAAGGTGCTCCGCTACCTCGTGCCGCAGCTGCTGCTCGCGGCCTTGCTCGTGGGCCTCGAGCTCGCGCGCTCGGCGAGCCCCTACGCGCCCCTCTACCGCGCCCTCACGGTGGGCCAGCTCGTCATCTACGGCGCGGCGGCCCTCGGCTGGCTCTCGCTCAAGCTGCGCCTCCGCATCCCGCTCGTGCACATCCCGTTCTACTTCGTCATCGCGAACGTCGCCGCGCTCTGGGCCTTCGTCCGGTACCTCCGCGGCGACCGCAAGGTCACCTGGAACACCGTGCGCTGACGCCTCAGACCAGGGTCTGCAAGGTCTGCTCGAAGGCCCGCGCGACCGCGCGGCCCGCGGCCTCGGGGTCCGGCGCGGCGTCGACGGCCCCGATGAGGGCGGCCGCGCTCGCGCCCGCGCGCGCGACGGCGCCCACGGCGTCGAGCCCGATGCCGCCGATGGCCACCACCGGCACGGCGACGAGCCGGCAGACCTCCGCGAGCGCCCCCACGCCCACGACGGGGTCGGGGTTGGCCTTGCTGCCCGTCGCGAAGACGGGCCCGAAGCCGATGTAGTCGGCGCCGCCCTCGGCGGCCGCCAGCGCCTGCGCGCGGTCGTGCGTCGAGAAGCCGATCACCATGCCGTCCGCGCCGGCCAGCGCGCGCACCCGCCGCGCGTCGGCGAGCGGCAGGTCGTCCTGGCCGAGGTGGACGACCTCGGCCCCGACGGCGAGCGCGACGTCGAGCCTGTCGTTCACGCAGAACGGGACGCCCGCCGCGCGGCACGCGTCGCGGATCCGGAGCGCCGCCGCGAACATCGGCGCGGCGTCCGCGCCCTTGGCGCGCAGCTGCAGACAGCAGGGGCCGGCCGCGAGCAGCCGGCGGGCGCGCGACTCGAGCGTCGCCAGATCCCCGAGCCCGTCCGGCCTGGCGTCGAGGATGGCGTAGTAGCCGCGCGGGCGGAATTTTCGTTCCACGATGGCGTACACTATACGGTCGAAGTGCCCACGCCGTTCACCCTCAAGACCGACCTCAAGCCGATGGGCGACCAGCCGCGCGCCATCAAGGAGCTCGTCGAGGGCATCAGGCGCGGCGACGCGAACCAGACCCTGCTCGGCATCACGGGGAGCGGCAAGACGTTCACCATCGCCGAGGTCGTGGAGACGATCCAGCGGCCGACGCTGGTCATCGCGCACAACAAGACGCTCGCCCACCAGCTCTACGGAGAGTTCAAGGCGCTCTTCCCCGACAACGCCATCCACTACTTCGTCAGCTACTACGACTACTACCAGCCGGAGGCCTACGTCCCCTCGACGGACACGTACATCGAGAAGGACTCGCTCATCAACGAGGAGATCGACCGCATGCGCCACGCGGCGACGTACGCGCTGCTCACGCGCCGCGACGTCCTCATCGTCGCCTCGGTCTCGTGCATCTACGGCATCGGCGCGGCCGAGGCCTACCTCGGAATGAAGCTCGATCTCGCGCGCGGCCTCGAGGTGCGCCGCGACGCCGTGCTCCGCCGGCTCATCGAGATCCAGTACGAGCGCAACGACGTCGACTTCGCGCGCGGCACCTTCCGCGTGCGCGGCGACACCGTCGAGGTCTTCCCCGCCTACGAGCGCGAGAAGGCCATCCGCATCGAGTGGTTCGGCGACGAGATCGACGCCATCTCCGAGGTCGATCCGCTGCGCGGCAAGTCCCTGCGCAAGCTCGACGAGGTGTCGATCTTCCCGGGCTCGCACTACGTGACGCCCGCCGATCGCCTCACCCGCGCCATGACCGGCATCAAGGAGGAGCTGCGCGCGCGCCTCTCCGAGCTCAGGTCGCAGAACAAGCTCGTCGAGGAGCAGCGCCTCTCGCAACGGACGCTCTACGACCTCGAGATGCTCGAGCAGATGGGCCGCTGCAAGGGCATCGAGAACTACTCGCGCCACCTCTCGGGGCGCGCGCCCGGCGAGCCGCCGCCCACGCTGCTCGACTACTTCCCGAAGGACTACCTGCTCTTCGTCGACGAGTCGCACCAGACGATCCCGCAGATCGCGGCCATGTTCAAGGGCGACCGGTCGCGCAAGGAGACGCTCGTCGACTTCGGGTTCCGGCTGCCGTCGGCGCTCGACAACCGCCCCCTGCGCTTCGACGAGTGGGAGGCGCGCGCGACCCAGCGCGTCTTCGTGTCGGCGACGCCCGCCGACTACGAGCTCGAGCAGTCGCAGGGCGTCGTCGTGCAGCAGATCATCCGACCCACGGGCCTGCTCGACCCCGTGATCGAGGTGCGCCCCGTCGGGCAGCAGGTCGACGACCTGCTGGGCGAGATCCGCGAGCGCGTCAAGGCCAACGAGCGCGTGCTGGTCACGACGCTGACCAAGCGCATGGCCGAGGACCTCACCGAGTACTACTCGGAGCTCGGCATCCGGGTCCGCTACCTGCACTCGGACATCGACACGCTCGAGCGCATCGAGATCCTGCGCGACCTGCGCCTCGGCGAGTTCGACGTGCTCGTCGGCATCAACCTCCTGCGCGAGGGCCTCGACTTGCCCGAGGTGTCGCTCGTCGCCATCCTCGACGCCGACAAGGAGGGCTTCCTGCGCGCCGAGCGGTCGCTCATCCAGACCATCGGCCGCGCGGCTCGCAACGTGCGCGGCACCGTCATCATGTACGCCGACCGCGAGACCGACTCGATGGCCAAGGCCATCGGCGAGACGCGCCGCCGTCGCGAGGCGCAGATCGCCTACAACCAGAAGCACGGCATCACCCCCAAGACGATCGAGAAGGCCGTCCACGACCTCGCGGGCACGGCCCAAGACGACTATGTCGACGTCACCAAGCCCGCCGCGAAGGCCAAGGGCAAAGGACGAGGGGGCGCCGACATCCCGCTCGAGGAGCTGCCGTCGATCATCTCGGCGCTCAAGAAGGAGATGTTCGACCTCTCCGAGGCGCTGGAGTTCGAGAAGGCCGCCGTCGTGCGCGACCGCCTCAAGGACCTGGAGGACCTCCAGGTCGCGCTCGGCGCGCGCTCGTGACGGGGGCGGGCCCGGCGCCGCGGGGGACGCGCGCGCTCGTGCGCGCGTGGCTCGCCGGCGGCGTCATCGCGATGAGCCTCCTCGCGCGCGCCGCCGCCGGCGAGGGGTCCGACGGTGGCGCGGCGGGCCCCGATGGAGCGGCCGCCGACGCCCCTGGAGACGCCGGCGCGGCGGAGGCGCCGCCGCCCGGCTCCCGCGTGACGCCCGCGCCGCCCTCACCCGCCGCGAGGGCGACCGAGCGGGCGCTGACCGCCGACGAGCAAGCGCAGCGCACCCGAGGGCGGTGGCCGCTCGCTTACGTCGATCGCCCGCAGACGCTGCTCGCCGGCATGAACGAGTTCTCCGCGGCGACCCGCGACGACTTCGGCGGCCCCGCCGGATACCGGCGGCTCCTGCTCGGCCTCAGCTACGGAATGGCGCCGACGGACTGGTTCGAGCTCTGGGGGGCTCTGCCGTTCATCTACTGCGCGGGCGGCGAGGCCGGCGCCTGCACGTCGACGCTTCAGCCGGAGCTCGGCCTCGTCGCCGCGCTGGTCCGGGGCCCGCGCGCGAAGCTCGCGCTCGGCGCGTCGATCTTCGACATCGACCACAGCGCGACGGCGTGGACGCGCCTCAAGCTCGTCGCCGTCCACCGCGCGAGCTTCGAGCTCGAGCCCTCCGTCGTGATCGGCATCCGCGACCTGAGGACGCCGGCCTGGTGGAATCCCAGCGTCACCCAGGACGCGAACCAGAGCCGCGCGTTCCTCACGCTCGACGCCAACGTCCAGCTCACCGAGCAGCTCCTCGCCTGGGCGGACGCCGTCCCCTACGTCCCCGTGGCCGGCTTCGGCGGCGCGTTCGACGCCGCGGTCGAGGTCCTGGGGGGTGTCACGTTCAGCTTCACGAAGGCCTTCCAGCTCTCCACGGCCTGCGGCTCGCTGAACGCGCTGTCCGCGCGCCGCTGGGAGTACGTGCCCGACGTGCGGCTCTGCCGGCTGACGTTCGTGGCCCGCAGCTTCGGCCCCGGTCCGTCGGGCGTGGTCACCGTCCCGGTGCCGCAGCCCCTCTACTAGGCCCTAGGCGCGCCGGTAGAGGAGCCGCCACACGCGCGCCCCCTCGCCCTCGCACTGCCGCTCGCGACGCGACTTCGCGGCGTACGGGTTGGCGGGCAGGAAGCTCCACGGCGCGTGGGCGTTGGCGAAGCGCGCGGGCGCCATGCCCTCGAGCGCGCCCATGGCCTCGAGCGCGAGGTCGAAGATGTCGGTCTGGACGAAGAGCTCGCCCTCCGGCGCCAGCGCCCGGTGGATCTCGCCCATGAGCTCGGGCCCGATGACGCGGCGCTTGTGCTGGCGCGTCTTGAACCAGGGATCGGGGAAGTTCAGGAAGAACCGGCGCACGGCGCCCGGCGCGAAGAGCCGCCGCATGTCGACGGACATGTTGGCGAAGACGAGCTGCACGTTCGTGAGCCCCGCGCGCGCGAGCTCCCGGTTCGTGAACGTGACGAGCTCGCGCCGGATCTCGACGCCGACGAACAGGGCGTCGCGCTCGGCGCGCGCGAGGTCGACGAGGAAGTGCGCCTCGGCGCAGCCGAGCTCGACGTCGAGGGCCTGTCCCGCGCCGGGCGCGACGCGTGGGACGTCGGCGATCTCGAGGAGGTCCGACTTGAGGGGGTTGACGTGCTGGCGAATGCGCGGCATCGCGGGCGGCGCCTCAGGAGCCGGCCGCGGCGCCCGACCGCCGGGCGGCGAGCTGCCGGAGCACCGCGGGCTCGACGAGGGCCGCCTCGGCCCCCATGACGCTCGCGTCGAAGAGCGTGCCCGCGTCGCGCAGCGGGCCCACGAGCAGCGCCGCGCCCGCACGGAAGGCCCGCAGCAAGGCGCGCGCCTTGCGCAGGAGATCGGGGTCGGCGGCGCTCGGGGCCCCGACGCGCGCCGCGAAGCGCGAGCCGAGGCTGGCGAGCGCGGCCGGTTCTCCCGGCGCCGCGACGTCGACGAGGATCGGGCCCGCGCCGACCTGGCCGAGCGCGACGAGCCGGGCCTGCCCCTCGGGCGAGGAGTCCAGGGCGCCGAGCAGGGCGGCGCCCTCGCACAGCCCGTCCTCGACGCAACGCCGGAGCTCGGCGGGATCGGCCCCCGCGGCGAAGAGCTTCATCGGCGGGCTATCGCCCTCCTCTGCCGGGATCCTCGGTGTCGAGCACCTCGAAGGTCAGCTCGACGTCGTCGAGCGCGCCGCCGCCCGGGCCGTTCCGGTTGAAGAGCGGCGCCGCGGCGGTCCGCTCCGGGGGCGGGGTCGCCTCGAGGTCGCGCGCGCCGGCGTCTCCCGAGCCGGCCATGGCGCGCAGCGCCGCGAGCCGCCGCGCCCACTCCTCGAGCCGGCGGCGCACGCCCGCGATCTCGATCTGCAGCTCTTTGAGGCGAGGGGCCGACATCTGCCGGGAACCTACCACGAACCTCGCGCCGAGACCGCCCCTCGCGAGTGGCTCGTCTGCCTCAGGCGGGCGAGCTCTTGCGGTCGAGGTGGTTGATGTAGAGCTGCTGCAGGATGCCGATGAGATAGCTGGTCAGCATGTAGAGCGCCAGGCCCGACGGCAGCACGAGCGAGAACGCCGTGAACATGATGGGCATCATGACCTGCATCGTCTGCTGCTGCTGGTTGTCGGGCGAGGCCGGCGACATCCGCATCTGCAGGAACATGACGCCGCCCATGAGCAGGGGCGTGATGTAGTAGGGGTCCTTCGCCGTGAGGTCGTGGATGTGGAAGATGAACGGCGCTCGGTAGAGCTCGACCGCGTAGTTCAGCGTCGAGTAGAGCGCGATCCAGATCGGCATCTGGATGAGGCTCGGCAGGCAGCCCCCGAAGGGCGAGACCCCGTGCGCCTTGTAGAGGTTCATCGTCTCCACCGACTGGCGCTGCCGGTCGTTCTCGTACTTCTTGCGGATGGCGTTCATCTTCGGCGCGAGCTTCTGCATCTTCTTCGCCGAGAGGAGCGACCGCTGCGTCGGATAGAAGGTGAGGAGCTTGATGAACAGCGTCAGCAGGATGATCGCCAGGCCCCAGTTGTGGACGTAGCGGTAGAAGAACTTGAGCAGGAAGAGGATGGGCCGCGCGACGTAGGTCAGCTTCGAGCTGACGTCGACGGCGCGCTCGAGGCCGATGTCGACGCCGCCCGGCCGGACCTCCTCGAGGTCGGAGATGACCTTCGGCCCGGCGAAGATGGCCACCGCATAGGTCGTCGACGCGCGCGGCGGCACGGTACGTCCGGTGAAGCGCAGCGACGCCTCGCCGACCGACCCGTCGACCGAGGTCCCCTTGCACGTGCGCTCGCGCGACGCGTCCTCGGGGTAGGGCGCGCCCGCGAGCAGGAAGAACTTCTCGTCGACGCCGAACCAGGGCACCGTGCCGGTCTTCTCGAAGGGATCCTTGCCGAGCTTCTCGACGGGCGTGCGCTGCACGTCACCGTTCGCGTAGCAGAGCACCGAGCTCAGGTTCGCGGCGCCGCCCGAGAGGAAGCCGCCCCCCTTCTTCTCGGGATCCTGCCGGCCGTCGACCGCGAGGACCAAGGAGTGGTCCTGGCTCCGGTCGGTCTTGTTCTGCACGACGACGTCGAGGTGGAGCCGATACCGCGTCGGATCCACGGTGTACCGCTTCTCGACGCGCGCCTCGCCGTTCTCCGAGACGAAGGAGACCGTCCTGTCGGTGTGCTCGCCCACCTGCCACGAGCCGCCGAGCGAGGCGAAGGCCACTCCCCCGAACGACGTGCGGAAGGCGGCGCGTTCCACCTCGCGGGTCGTCACGAGGTCGTGGCCGCCCGTGGGCTCCCGGAACTTCGCGTCCTTGAGCTCGGCGTGCTTGAGGGCGGCGCCGGTCGTCGTGAAGACGAACCGGACGTCCGGCGTGACGAGCTCCACCTCCTGCTCGGGCTGGGTCGCGGCGGGCGCCGGGTTCGCCGCGACCGGCGCGGCGGGCGCAGCCGGTGCCGTGGCGGGCGCGGCCGCCTGCTGCGCCGGAGGCGGCGTCGGCTGCATCTTCGTCCAGACGGCGAGCACGCCGACGCAGAGGATGATCGCGATGACGACCCGCTTGGTTTCCATCTAGCTCGCGTCCCTTGCTGGCCGCTGGAGGGCGGGGCGCGCCGGCGGCGGCACAGGCGCCCGCGGCGGCACACGATCGACGCCAGCCCGGGCGAACGGCTGGCAGCGGAGCACGCGCCACGCGGCGAGCAGCAGCCCGCGCGCGACGCCGTGCACGTGGATGGCCTCCTCGGCGTAGACAGAGCAGCTCGGCTCGAAGCGGCAGCACGGCCCCAGCACGGGCGACACGAGACGCCGATAGACCCGAAGAGCCATGAAGAGCAACCGTTTCATCTCAGACCGCGCAGCCTTCGTGCGAGGTTAGCAAGCTCGGCCGCCGTAGGCCCGTACCCGGCGCGGGCCGCGGAGGGCTTGGCCACGACGACCAGGTCCATCCCGACGGGCAGCTCGCGCTGCATCCGACGGCAGCTCTCGCGCACCCAGCGCTTCACCTTGTTGCGCAACACCGCCCCGCCCACCTTGCGGCTGACCGTGACGCCGAGCCGCGCGGGTCCGGGCTGGCCGGTCGACGTCGCAGCGCGCCGCGCGAACAACATATAGTGGTCGCCCGAAAGGCGGCGGCCCGCGCCCTGGATCGCGAGGTAGTCGGCGCGCTTGCGCACCCGGCGCGCGCGCGGGAGCCCCTCGCCGCTCATCGGCGCTACTTCTTCGCGACCGTGACGGTCAGCTGTTTGCGGCCCTTGCGGCGCCGGCGACGGAGAACCTCTCGTCCCGCACGGGTCTTCATGCGCTTGCGAAATCCATGCGTGCGCTTGCGACTCTTGCGGTGCGGTTGGAACGTTCTCTTCACGACGGCCTCCGGAACCGGGCCCACATGGCCCGGCAAAGGGGGCTTTGTCTAACACCCCACCCGGGCGGTGTCAACGTCGCGACGGGCGTCGGCCACGCACGATGGCGGCGGGGATTGCGCCGCCTCCGCGCGCGCTTATTCTTCGGGCTCGACGAGGTTTCGAAACCACGTCGCGCGCGATCGCAGCGTCTCCGACGGGACGTGCTGAGATGCCCGCGCGTGGCGCCGCTCGTCTCCGTCGAGACGCGCGCGATCACGCGCGCCTCGATCGCGCCAGCGCCCATCTCATGGGACCTTCCGCGCTCGCGCGAGAGAAATGGCTTTGAAACCAGCATGCGTCGAAAGTGTTGCTCGATCGTTTCCCGAAAACGCATGAGCCTTCGCCGCCTTAGAAATCGTATCCGCGCCGCGCGCGCGTTCGTCGCGCGAGCGCGGCGCGGGCGCGGAAAAAATAATTCTGCCCTGATCTTCGGGGTCTTCGCATCACCGTCGGTTTGGCGCTTGATGGTCTTCGAAGCGCTCTGATAGACACTCTCCTCGCCTCGCGCTGCCGCGCGGGCAGTTCCACCGCAGCAAGCACCACCAAGCGAACGCATACGAACGTAACGCCAAGTCGGAAGTTGCCAGTCGGGGAGGCGGGGGGGGAGGGCCTCAATGCGGCGCTCGGGTAGGTGCTTTCGCGTGCCGTTTGCTGTGGACAAAGGGGGGAAAGCTACGTGAAGGCTCCTGATTCCATGATGGTTTTCGAGCGCGCACCTCTGTGGACAGGTTGCGGAGATGCTTGAGCTCTGGACCGAGGCGGTTCGCTCGATCGAGCCGATGATCAAGCCCGCGCACCGCGATCTGTGGCTGCGCCCCATCGAGTGCGTTGGAATCGGAGACGGTCGCATCCGTCTGCGCGCGCCGAACCGCTACCACAAGGAGTGGTTCGAAGACAACTTCCTGCCCTCGATCCTGAAGGACCTGGAGGCGCGCGCCCGCCAGTCCTTCACCGTCGACTTCGAGGTGAGCGAGGAGGACGTCGTCGCCGCGAGCCACGTGCCGACCCCATCGCTTGGCGCCTCGACGAGCGACGCCCGCGAGCTGCGCGTGCCGCTGCCCCCGCCCGGCCCGGCGCCACAGCCCACGCCCACGCCCGGCCTCGTCTCGCGCTACACGTTCGAGAAGTTCGTCGTCGGGCCGACGAATCAGTTCGCGCACGCGGCGGCGCGCATGGTCGCCGAGACGCCGGCCTCGCGCTGGAACCCGCTCTTCATTTACGGCGGCGTGGGCCTCGGGAAGACCCACCTGCTCCACGCCATCGGGCACGAGATCCACAAGCAGCGCGCCGACTGGAACATCACCTTCGTGACGTGCGAGCGCTTCGTGACCGACTTCATCGGCTCGATGATGCACCAGAAGCGCCAGGGCGGCAGCTCCTCCATGGAGGAGTTCCGGGCGCGCTACCGCAACGTCCCCGACGTCCTGCTCATCGACGACATCCAGTTCCTCTCGACCAAGGACAGCTCGCAGGACGAGTTCTTCCACACCTTCAACGCGCGCCACTACGCGCACAAGCAGATCGTCCTGACGTCCGACAAGCTGCCCGCCGAGCTGCCGGGCGTCGAGGACCGGCTGCGCAGCCGGTTCACCTGGGGCCTCATCGCCGAGGTCGAGACGCCCGACCTCGAGACGCGCGTCGCGATCCTCAAGCACAAGGCCGAGGTCGACAAGGTCGACCTCCCCGATGACGTCGCGCTCTACCTCGCGGCCCACGTCAAGACGAACGTCCGCGAGCTCGAGGGCGCGCTCCTGCGCCTCGCGGCGCGGGCGTCGTTCCAGGGCCAGACGATCTCGCTCGAGCTCGCGCGTGACGCGCTCGCCAAGCTCATCGCCAATACGCCGACGGGTCTGACGATCGAGAGCATCCAGCGCGAGGTCGCGGCCTACTTCGACGTCAAGCTGCACGACCTCAAGGGACCGAAGCGGCACCGCGCCGTGGCCCACCCACGCATGGTGGCCATGTTCCTCGCGCGCAAGCTCACGAACATGAGCTTCCCCGAGATCGGTAGCCGCTTCGGCGGCAAGGATCACTCGACGGTCATCAGCGCCGTCCGCAAGATCGAGCGCCTCTGCGGCGAGGATCCGACCGTCCGCAGCGTCGTCGGGACGATCGAGAGCCACCTTCGCCAGCCCTGAGCGCCGCCTGGTGCGCTCGCTGCGCGGAAGGGGCTGCACCTATCACCGGGCCATCGCCTCGCTCGTGAGGTGAGCCGACGTGGCGAAGCTACGCCTCCGTTCGGTCTTCGATCAGCACGGCGGACAGCCAATCGCCAGGGCTCGGATCATGTGGAAGGAGCTGTTGATGAAAGCGGGAACTGAGAGGCGCGGAAGTTTTCCACGGCGGATCCCGGCTGTTGCCCCGCGGCGCCCACAGGGTCTGCGGGGGGCCTTCACCGACGGAGAACAGGGCGGTTTTCCACATGCCCACAGGGCCTACTACATCTGCTTTCATCTCTAATAAATTAAAGATAAAAGAGAGGGCTGGACGGGGCCGGGGATTCGCTGAACGAAGGAGACGGGATGGAGTTCAAGATCCAGAAGAACGAGTTCCTGAGAGGGCTCTACCTCGCCTCCGGCATCGCCGATCGGAAGAGCACGCTGCCGATCCTCGCGAACGTTCTCCTGCGTACGGAAGGCAAGGGCAAGGTCCTCTGCGCCGCGACGGACCTCTCCGTGACGACGACCGTCGACCTCACCGCCAAGGTCGTGAAGGAAGGCGGCCTGACGGTCTCGGCGCGCCAGCTCTTCGAGATCGTCAAGGGCCTGCCCGAGGACGAGGTCAGCGTGCGCGGCACCGAGCAGAACTGGGCCGAGGTGCGCTCCGGCAAGGTCGAGTTCCGCGTCGTGGGCATGGCCGACCGTGACTACCCGAAGCTGCCGAGCGTGCAGGAGGCCGAGACCTTCAAGGTCGAGTCGGCCGTCCTGCGCGAGATGATCGCCAAGACGATCTTCTCGGTGTCGCTCGACGAGACGAGGCAGCACCTGTCGGGGGTGCTGTTCGAGTGCGACGGCGCGACGGGCCGCATGGTGTCGACGGACGGCCACCGTCTCTCCAAGGTGGGCAAGCCTCTGCCCGGGGGTCCCAAGCTCGCCACGGGCGTGCTCATCCCCCGCAAGGGCGTCCTCGAGCTCCGGCGCGCCATCGAGACGCGCGAGGCCCCCTGCGCGATCGGCGTCCACCAGGGCAACTTCGTCCTCAAGGCCGACGACGTCGCGATCTGCGTGAAGCTCGTCGATGGACAGTTCCCGCCCTACGACCAGGTCATCCCCAAGGACAACGACCGCGCCGTCGTCGTGTCGCGCAACCTGCTCGTCGACGCCCTCAAGCGCGTCGCGCTCATGTCCTCGGACAAGACCTGGGGCGTCCGCTTCGCCCTCGAGAAGGGCAAGCTGCGCATCGAGAGCGACAACCCCGATCTCGGCGCCGCCAAGGAAGAGATCGACGTGCCCTACAAGGGGACGCCCCTGCAGATCGGCTTCAACGCTCGCTACTTCATCGACATCCTCTCCGAGATCGAGGGCCAGGAGGTCCGCCTCGAGTTGTCTGGGGAGCTCGACCCCGGCGTCGTGCGGCCCGCGGACGGCAGCGATTACGTCGGCGTCGTCATGCCGATGAGGCTCTAGACCTCCGGCCTTTGGCCGCCCGCGCGCTCGCGAGGCCGTGACGTGCTCATCCGCGAGCTGCGCGCCCAGGGGTGGCGGAACCTCGAGCCGCTCGACTTCATCCCCGGCCCGCGCGTCAACGTCCTCTACGGTGACAACGGCCAGGGGAAGACCAACCTCATCGAGGCGGCCTACTACCTGGCGACGCTACGCTCTTTTCGCACGAGCCGCGCCGACGAGCTCGTGCGGGGCGGGGCGCCCGCCGGGGGGCGCGCGCAGCTCTCGGCGCGCGTCGAGCACCGTGGCCTCGACCGCAAGGTCGACGTCCGGCTCGGCCCCGAGGGCAGGACCGTGGCCCTCGACGGCAAGCAAGTGCGCGGCGCGGCGGCGATCTTCGGTGCGGTGAGCGTCGTGCTCTTCGTGCCGGAGGACCTCCTGCTCCCGCGCGCGGCGCCGGCGTCGCGCCGGCGCTTCCTCGATCTCGCGGTCTTCAACGTCGAGCGCGGCTATTACAGGGAGGCGGCCGCCTTCCAGAAGGTCGTCAAGAGCCGGAACCACCTGCTCAAGCGCGGCCCCGTCGATCCCGTGCTCCTCGACGCCTACGACGAGGAGCTGGCGCGCACGGGGGCCCGGGTGGTCCTGCGACGCCGCGCGCTCGTCACGGAGCTCGCCCCGCGGACCCGTGACTTCTTCCGCGCGCTCCACGGCGACATCGCGGTGGAGCTTCGCTATCGAAGCGCGCCCGCCGTCGACGGCGCCGCCGACGAGCCGGCCGTGCAAGCCGCGCTGCTCGCCGCCTTGCGCGCCCAGCGGGCGCTCGACGAGCGTCGGCGCTTCACGGGCGCGGGCCCGCACACGGACGATCTCGAGATCGTCTTCGCGGGCCGCCTGGCGCGCGAGCACGCGTCGCAGGGCCAGCTGCGGTCGCTCGTGCTCGCGCTCAAGCTGGCCGAGCTCACGAACGTCGAGGCGCGCCGGGGAGACGTCCCCGTGCTGCTGCTCGACGACGTCCCCAGCGAGCTCGATCCGACGCGCCGAAAGTTCCTCTTCGACATGGTCGGAGGCCTCTCCTGCCAGACGCTGATCTCGGTCACCGAGCGCGACGTCGTCTCCCCTCTGCCCGACCGGAAGGACTTCCGCGTGTCCGCGGGACGCGTGGTGGCCTAACCGTGCGCGACTATTCCCTTTACAGGCCTGGGGTGGCGTGCTAGATACTTGGAACCTTTGAGCTTTATCGGCTCTTCGGCCTCCGAAATCCCCTGCGAGAAACGATGACCACAACGGTCGATCCGCCGGGCGGCGGGCCAGCCGGCGACAGCGACAAGTCTGCCGGGACGCCGCCTCCAAACACGTACAACGAAGAGAGCATCCAGGTCCTCAAGGGCCTCGAGGCCGTGCGCAAGCGCCCCGGCATGTACATCGGGGACACGGACGACGGCACGGGTCTGCACCACAGGGTGTACGAGGTCGTCGACAACGCCGTCGACGAGGCCCTGGCCGGCTTCTGCGATCGCGTCGACGTCGCGATCCACTTCGATGGGTCCGTGTCCGTGGAAGACAACGGCCGCGGCATCCCCGTGGGCGAGCACCCGACCGAGAAGCGCCCGACGGCCGAGGTCGTCATGACCGTGCTGCACGCGGGCGGCAAGTTCAACCACTCGAACTACAAGGTGTCGGGCGGCCTCCACGGCGTGGGCGTCTCCGTCGTCAACGCCCTCTCGGAGCTCCTCAAGCTCGAGATCAAGCGGGACGGCAAGACGTTTTACCAGGAGTACCGCCGCGGAGACCCGGTCTCGCCCATCAAGGCCATCGGCGAGTCGAAGAAGACGGGCACGAAGGTCACGTTCAAGCCGGACCCGGAGATCTTCAAGGGCACCGAGTTCAGCTTCGAAATCCTCACCCAGCGCCTGCGCGAGCTGTCGTACCTGAACAGCGGCCTCACCATCACGATCCGCGACGAGCGCGCCGACAAGTCGCACGAGTTCAAGTTCGTGGGCGGCATCTCGCAGTTCGTCGCCGATCTCAACACGTCGAAGACCGTCATCCACGACAAGCCCATCGCCGTGCAGGGCGAGCAGGAGGGCACGCAGGTCGACATCGCCATGCAGTGGAACGACTCCTACCAGGAGGCGATCTACTGCTTCACGAACAACATCAAGAACAAGGACGGCGGCACGCACCTCACCGGCTTCCGCGCCGCGCTCACGCGCACGGTGAACGCCTACGCGCAGGCCGCCGGCCTCCTCAAGGACCTCAAGAACGGCCTCGGCGGCGACGACATCAGCGAGGGCCTCACGGCCATCGTCTCGGTCAAGCACCCCGACCCGAAGTTCAGCAACCAGCCGAAGGACAAGCTCGTCTCGTCCGAGGTCAAGGGCATCGTCGAGCGCATCGTCAACGAGAAGCTCGGCCGCTTCCTCGAGGAGCACCCGCGCGAGGCGCGGCAGATCATCGAGAAGGCCGTGCTCGCGGCGCGCGCGCGCGACGCCGCCCGCAAGGCGCGAGAGATGGTGCAGCGCAAGGGCGCGCTCGACGGGTCGTCGCTGCCCGGCAAGCTCGCCGACTGCCAGGAGCGCGATCCCGCCCTCGCCGAGATCTACATCGTCGAGGGCGACAGCGCCGGCGGCTCCGCGAAGCAGGGCCGTAACCGCAAGGACCAGGCGATCCTCCCGCTGCGCGGCAAGATCCTCAACGTCGAGAAGGCGCGCCTCGAGAAGATGCTGTCGTCACAGGAGATCGTGACGCTGATAACCGCGCTCGGCTGCGGCGTCGAGAAGGAGAAGGACGTCGACAAGATCCGTTACCACCGGATCATCATCATGACGGACGCCGACGTCGACGGCAGCCACATCCGCACCCTCCTCTTGACCTTCTTCTACCGCCACTTCGCCGAGGTCGTCGACCGCGGCTATCTGTACATCGCGCAGCCGCCGCTCTACCGCGTCAAGAAGGGCAAGAAGGAGCTCTACCTCAAGAACGAGCAGGCGCTCGAGGACTACCTGCTCGAGAGCGCCGCCGAGAATCTCAGGCTGCGCGCGCCGGGGAAGCCCGACGGCATCTCGGGCGAGGAGCTGCGCCGCCTCAGCCGGCAAGCGGCGAAGTACCGTCGCCTCCTGACCGTCATGGATCGCAAGTGCGACTCGCGGATCGTCGACGGCATCGTGAAGTTCGCCAAGCTCTCGAAGAACGATCTGCGCGACCAGAAGGCCATCGCGGGCGCCCTGCAGCGGATGCAGCAGTACTTCGATCAGTACGCCCCCGAGCTCTCGGACCTCAAGCTCACGCTCGCCGCCGACACCGAGCACGGCGGCTTCAAGATCTCCGCGCCCGCGCGCACGGCCGGCGTGCGCAAGCCGACGACGATCGACTTCGAGTTCATGGACTCTCCCGAGTTCACCGATCTCGCGGCCGCCTACCGCGAGCTGGCCATCCTCGGCGACGCGCCGTACTTCCTCGAGCACGGCGCCGAGATCATCGAGTTCGCGCGGGTCGAGGAGCTCGCCGACAAGGTCAACGAGGTCGGCAAGAAGGGCCTGGCCATCCAGCGCTACAAGGGCCTGGGCGAGATGAACCCCGAGCAGCTGTGGGAGACGACGATGGATCCGTCGCGCCGCACGCTGCTCCAGGTCCGCGTGGAGGACGCCTACGAGGCCGATCGCCTCTTCTCGACGCTCATGGGCGATCTGGTCGAGCCGCGCCGCGAGTTCATCGAGAACAACGCGCTCAACGTCCGCAACCTCGACGTGTGACGCGAGCCGAGACCCGCGGGCTGGAGCGAGCGCGGAGGGGCGTGGGAGCCGGTCGGCCGGTTCCCACGGGGCTCTAGACCTTGAGGTTGTCGATGACGCCCATCTTCATCTGGTGCATCGACTGCATCATGGTCGTCATCATCTGATTCATCTCGGAGATGTGACTCATGCGGGCCTGCAGCTGCATCATGCCCGCGTTCGAGTCCGTGATCTCCGTCGGGACCTTGCCGTCCTGAATGGCCTTCATGAAGTCGTCATCGGAGAGCTTCATGAAGTTGTCCTTCGACAGCGTCGAGGGGTCGCCGCTCGACGGAGATGAGGTCGAGCCGCTCGCGCCCGCGAAGTGACCGATCCCGGACCTCGTCTCGACCGAGGGGCCCGTCGCGGGCGACGCGCTCGAGGCCGGAGGGGGAGCGCCCCGCGGCGGCGAGCTCGAGGTCGGCGACGTGGTGGTCGTGGTGGTCGTCGTCGTGGTTGCGGCCGTCGTGGGCGGCGGCGTCGCAGAGGGAGGTGGCGCCGGTGCCTTCGGCTTGGCGGCCTGAGCGGCGGAAGCAGAAGAGCTCCCCGTGAGCATCCCCAGCGCCGAGGACAGCGCGTCGGCGACGCCGCCCCCGGATGACGAGCTGGTTCCGCGCCACCCGCCGACGGAGGTCCCGGGCGTCGCCGTGGCACCGCCGAGCCACCCCTTCGGGGCCGCGCCCGTCTGGGGTCGCGCCGGGGCCTCCGGGGCGCCTGGGCCCGCGGTGGTGGTGGTCGTCGTCGTGGTCGATTGCGCCGAGGCGCCCGCGCCCCCGGTGGTGGTGGTGGTCGTCGTCGTGGTCGTGACCCGCGGCGGCGGAGGCGACGGCTCGTAAGCCCAGCTCGGCGCGATGAGCGACGGCGACGCGCCCGTCTTGGCCGACGCGCCCGCGCCGCTGGTCGACGAGCCGCTCGATGAGCCGCTTCCGGGCGTCGACGTTCCGGAGGTCGCCGGTTTGCTGGCCGAGGGGCTCTGCGGGATGTCCTTCATGTCGGCGAGGGCGCTCGCTGCCTGCGCGGCCGCACCTGGCACGTTGCCTATCTGGTAGTCGACGGCGGCGCCGACGACACCGCCGACCCACTGCATGTCCTTCGGCAAGAAGGAGTCGACGAGCTGATGCGCGAGCTGGCCCGGATCGAGACTGCCGAGAGAGAGACCCATGGCTCAACCTCCCGCCCCGGCCGCGGCGGCCGTCGGGAGGCCGGTCGCGCACGATCCCCCGGCCGCAGCGCGCGGGGCGACGGAGGGCGGCGGCTGCACGCACGCGCGCTCCTTCCACGCGCCGAGCGCCGCGAGGATCTCGCCGCGCATGAGCTGGAGCTTCTTCTCGTCGGGCTCGAACGTGAGCCCGCAGTCCACCTGCTCGAGCGCCTCGGCGAGACGTCCCATGCGTCGCAGCGCGGCCGCGTGGAGCGAGTAGGACCACCAGTACGTGTGGTCGGCGGCGATGAGGCCGCGACAGAGCACGTCGACCTCGGCGTAACGGCCCGCTTGGTAGAGCAGATAGGCCGTGGCCATGACGTGATCGAGGGCCCCCTGATCGAGACCGAGGATCGACTGCATCGTCGTTCGGCGCAGGAAGGTGGCGACGGCTGGGTTGCTGCTTGCGATGGGGACGGGTGCGGGCATGGACACGGCTCCTTGTTCGTGACGTCCACTGCGGACGAGACGAGGAGGTGTCGGCGCGCTCGCGCGCCGGTTGCGCGCTTTCGCAGAAAAAAAGAAAACCCCGGCGCGGGAGTCCCGGGCCGGGGCGATCGTCGGAAGAGAGCGCCGTCTCGGCGCTCGCCGCTCAAGAGGTGAAGATGCGGTCCAGCTTCTCCTCGATCTTCACTTCCTTCGACTTCGTCGCGACCGCGATCTCCTTGATGAGGAGCGTGCGGGCCGTGTCGAGCATCTTGCGCTCGCCGAACGAGAGCTCCTTGTCGCCCTTGAGGCGCTGCAGGTCGCGAAGAACCTCGGCGATCTCGAAGACGGAGCCCGTCTTGATCTTCTCCATGTACTCGCGGTAGCGGCGGTTCCAGGTCTGACCCTCGACCGCGACCTCGCGGCTCTTGAGAATCTCGAAGACCTCGTCGACCTCGTCCGCGCGGATGAGCTCGCGCAGACCGACGGCGCCGGCATTACGCGTCGGGATCATGATCTTCATCCCGTTCTCGAGGATCTTGAGGATGTAGAAGGTCTGCTTATTCCCCGAGATCTCGCGCGTCTCGATTCCGACGACCTGGGCGACGCCGTGGGCCGGATAAACAGCAAGATCCCCCACGCGGAAAGTTGGCTCCATAGTTACGCTCGCTCCTTGGTAATGGCGGTTTTCAAGGCACGCGAACCTTATCACGCGGCAGGCCCCGGTTCAACGCGAAAGAGGGCCAAACTGCGAGCCTGACACGACTCTGACGCGTGCGGTAGTGGAATTCTTTCGCCAGCGAAAGCCGTCAGTTACGACGTGCGTTCGCCGGTTGCGGCGCGGCGCAAGAAGGCGAGCAGCGTCGAGACCGCGAAGCCCGTCCCTCCCTTCGGGAGGTGCGCGTGCTCCTTCTCGGAGCTCGAAGGTCCGGCGATGTCGACGTGCACCCACGGCTTGTCGCCAACGAATTCTTTCAGAAAGAGACCCGCCGTGAGCGCGCCGCCCCACCTCTGACCGGTGTTCTTCATGTCCGCGACGTCGGACTCGAGCTGCTCGACGAGCCGCGGGGGCAGCGGCAGGCGCCACATGTCCTCGCCGGCGGCGCTCGCGGACGCGAGCCACTCGCTCGCGAGCGCGTCGTCGTTGCTCATGACGCCGGCCACGTGAGGCCCGAGCGCGACCACGCACGCGCCGGTGAGCGTCGCGAGATCGACGATCGCGTCGGGCTCGAGGCGAAGCCCGAACGTCAGCGCGTCGGCGAGCGTGAGGCGGCCTTCGGCGTCGGTGTTGTTGATCTCGACGGTCTTGCCCGCCATCGACGTGAGGACGTCGCCGAGCTTGTACGACGAGCCCGACGGCATGTTCTCCGTGCACGCCGCGAGCGCGTGGACCTCGATGGGCAGCTTCTCCTCGCCGGCGGCGACCGTGGCCGCGAGCGCCGCGGCGGCGCCGGCCATGTCCGTCTTCATGTCGAGCATCCCTTCGTTCGTCTTGAGCGACAGGCCGCCCGAGTCGAACGTCACGCCCTTGCCGACGAGCACGATGCGGCGGCGCGCGCCCGCCGGCTTCCACGCGAGGTGAATGAAGCGCGGCTCCTCGACGCTTCCTTGCGCGACCGCGAGGTAGAGGCCCATGCCGAGCTTCCGGCACGCCTCGCGATCGAGCACCTCGATCGACACGCCGGCCGCGCCGGCCCATTCACTCGCCGTCGCCGCGAGGCGGGTCGGCGTGAGGGCGCCCGCGGGCTCGTTGACGAGATCGCGGGCGCGGGACACGGCGCGCGCCGCCGAAGAAGCTCGCCCGAAGGCCGCCGCCGCAGCCGCCGCGTCGATCGTCACGGGCGCGAGCAACGTGAGCGTCTCGAGAGCTCCTGGAGCGGCCCGCTCGCCCTTCAGGTACTTCGTGAATTGGTAGAGGCCGAGCGCCGCGCCTTCGGCCAGCGCCTCCACGTCGCCGGCGGAGGCCGAGCCCGGCGCGAGCAGCGCGGCGCTACGCGCACCGATCTTCTTCGCGAGCCGGCTCACGTGGCCGCCGAGGGCCCGGAGATCTCGCGGCGCGCTCCCCTCGTTCCCGCGGCCGACGAGCGCGAGGCGTTTGGCGGGTAGCCGTCCCAGCGTGTGCAGGGACAGGATCTGTCCCGCTTTTCCCGTGAAGCGTTCGTCGGCCATGGCCTGGCGAAGCGCGCCCCCGAGGGCGCGGTCGGCGGCCGTGACGAACTCTGCTCCATCCTTCTGGCCCTCGGCGCAGCCGAGAACGAGCAAGTCGACGACGACCTCCAGGGGGTTCGAGGACGAGACCTGAAACTTGAGCATGCAGCGATCCGTTCCGTTTGACAGGGAGGGGCCCCAGACATTAGCGTGAATGTTCATGGCCAAGGCGGCAAAGTCGCGCGCATCCGGCAAAGCGGCGCGCAAGTCGGGCAGGGCGAAGGCAAAGCCGCGCAAGAAGGCCAGCGCCGCCAAGCAGAGCGTCAAGAAGGCCCGCAAGGTCCCGTCCAAGGCGAAGAAGGCCGGCGCGAGCGCAAAGGCCAGGGCGGCCGCGAAGCCCAAGGCGCCGGAGAGGCCCGGCGGGACGCCGACGACGGTCAGAGACGGGGCCGGTCTCGTCAGCGCGGCGCAGCCTATCGCCGCTGGAGCGGTGGCGACGATGCTGCCGCGGCCCGAGGCCAAGAGCGTTCCTTCGCGAGGCGCGCCGCGAGCCGAGTCCGAGGCGGGCGAGAGTGAGTCGCCTCCGGCGCTGCCCGTGCCGATCGCCAGCTTCACGTTCTGACGGGGCCGCCCCGAACCACCAGGAGAGACCGAGAAATGTCCGCCGAGAACAACGCGCTCGCGGAGCGCCGTGAGGCCGCCGCGAAGGTCCTGCGCGAGATATTGGACCGCATGGGAATTGAGGCAGAGGTCAGCGCCTTCGACGACGGCGAGCGAGTGATCCTCGACGCCCACGGTCCCGAATCGGGGCTGGTTATTGGGAAGAAGGGCTCGACACTCGACGCACTGCAATATGTGATTAATCGTATTGTCAGCAAGAAGCCACACGATGGCCCCGGGATCGTCGTCGATGCCGAAGGGTATCGAGGCCGTCGAGAGGACTCGCTTGCCGATCTCGCCACACGCCTCGCCGAGAAGGCAGTGAAGACCGGGCGTCCCATTCCGGTCGAGCCGATGAACCCCCACGACCGGCGCATCATTCACGTCACCCTCAAGGAGCACTCGGGAGTGACCACCGAGTCCGAGGGCGAAGGAATGTTCCGCCGGGTGGTGATCTATCCGAAGGGGTCGACGGCCCCCTCGGCTCCCTGAACCTTCAGCTTCGCTCGGCCAGCAGACGGCGCAGGACGTTGGCCGGCAGAGCGCCCGCGAGGGCGTCGGCGACGCGATCGGGATCGTTGCGCTCAGCAGCCGGGAGAAAAGGCAGGATGCCCGCCGGCCTTGTCCCGGTGAGCGCCTCGATCTGGCTCGCGTTCGATTCCTCGTGAGGTGCTGCGGCCTCCGTCGTTCGAGCGAGAACGACGGCGGCGACCGGGAGGCGGCGCCGGGAGAGCTCCGCGAGGGTGAGGGCCACGTGATTGATCGTTCCGAGCGCCACGCGGCCGACCAGCAGCACAGGAAGCCCGAGGTCCGAGGCCAGATCGGCATTGGTGGTGGAGCCGGAGTAGGGCACCAAGAGGCCACCGGCGCCCTCGACGAGGAGGTAGTCGCCCCGCCGTGCGAGTGAGAGCGCCCGGCGGACGAGCTCGGCGGGTTCGAGCCGGATCCCCGCGCTCGCGGCCGCGGCGGCGGGTGCCGCGGGCATCGGCAAAGGGAAGGGGCACGTGTCGGCCAGCGTCGTCGGGGGCCGAGCGGAGTCCCAGAGCCGACGTGCGTCACTGGCCTCTGGGTCGCACCCGGTCTCGACGGGCTTGTAGGGGATCGGCACGAGACCCCGCCTGAGGGCCAGCCGCGCCAGACCGACGGCGACCGTCGTCTTGCCGACGCCTGTGTCGGTTCCCGTCACGAAGAGCCCGCGCGGGCGCGCGTCACCGCTCAATCCAGCACCTCGGCCAGCGCGGCGGCGAGGTCCTCGACCTCGTGGCTCGTGTGTTCGGAGGAGAACGTCACGCGGAGCCTCGCGGTCCCCTGCGCGACGGTGGGCGGTCGAATGGCGGGAACAAAGAGGCCGCGCTCGCGGAGGAGGGCCGAAGCGGCGAGGGCGCGGTCGTCGCTGCCCAAGATGACCGGGAGAATGGCGCCTGGACGATCCGGGATCCTCTCGCCGAGCGCAGCGACCAGGCGGAGCCGGTGAGAGCGGAGCCGAGCGCGGCGTGCGTCTCCGTCGGCGCTCGCCGAGAGCTGGAGCGCGAGGCGTGCCGCGCCGGCGACGGCAGGGGGCATCGCGGTGGCGAATACGAAGGTTCGGGCCCGGTTGACGAGATAGTCCCGCAGGACCGATGCGCCCGACGCGAACCCACCGGCCGCGCCGAAGGCCTTGCCGAGCGTGCCGATGAGGACATCCGGCGAGACGGCTGCCTCAGCGCAGAGGCCGCGGCCGCCGGGACCGCAGACCCCGAGGGCATGGGCCTCGTCGACGATGAGGACGGCGTCATGCTCGGTCGCGAGGGCGGAGAGCTCGACGAGGGGGGCAGCGTCGCCGTCCATGCTGAAGAGGGACTCGGTCACGAGAAGGCGGCGACGAAACGAGCCGGGGCGAGCGAGCGCCCGGGCTGCGTCGCGGTGATCCCCGTGGGCGTAGATCGCAATGGTCGCCTTCGAGAGACGGCAGCCGTCAATCAGGCTCGCATGGTTGGCTGCGTCGGACGCGATGAGGTCGTCCGGGCCAGCCAGGGCGGTGACCACGCCGAGGTTGGCTTGATACCCCGAAGGGAAGAGCAGGGTGGCGGGACGCTCCAGGTACTCCGCAAGGTCGGACTCGAGGGCCCGGTGGGACGGAAGGTCACCTGCGACGAGCCGTGCGGCACCGGCTCCGAAGCCTTCCAGGCGCGCGGTCTCGGCGGCGGCGGCGAGAACGGCTGGATGCGAGGCGAGGCCGAGGTAGTCGTTGGAGCAGAAGGAGATCAGGGTGCGGTCACCAAGCTGGGCGCGTTGCCGGGAAGCTCCGGTGACCTCCGGACAGGCGCGGTGGCGGTGCTGGCGGCGAAGCTCGGCGAGCTCCGCGTCGAGTGCCTTGGAGAGATCGCGCACGCGTGCGTTTATAGCTCGGTTCCCGGGCGGAGCCGCGTTCCACGTGGAACGTTGGAGGCAAAGCGGTCGTGCGTTCCACGTGGAACGTTGGCCTTCACGCGTGCGCCTTGACGAGCTCCACCAGCCAGCGCCGGTCTTCGAGATAGGGCCACTGGCCGGTCGTCGTCAGCTGGAGGGGCGGTGCGGACCATTCGCCGGCGCTCGTCGCGAGCAGGAAGATACGTCCTCCGGGCTGGACGAGGTCGGCGGCGATCGGGAGCCACGAACGGGGCGGGAACGTCGCCCGTGAGAAGGCAACGTCGAAGTGACCTGGCGTGAGGGCTTGAACGCGCCGGGTCTCGACCGTCACGCGCGGCGCCAGGGCCAGCTCGCGGATGGCGGTGCGAAGAAAGGCGGCCTTCTTGGCGATGGGCTCCAGCAGCTTGATCGAGAGGTTCGGGCAAAGGATGGCGAGCGGCAGCGCAGGCAGGCCACCGCCGCTGCCGACGTCAATCGCCGCGAGGGCGCCAGCGTCGCCGAGTCGTGAGGCGAGGGCGAACGAGTCGGGTAGATGCTCCGCGGCCAGGTCCTCGAGCGAGACCGCCCCCGTGAGATTGATGCGCGAGCTCCAGGTCAGCAGCAAGGCCGCATAACGGGCGATGGCGTCCCGCTGTCCCGGCTCGCACGGAACATTCCATGACGTCGCCTCGCGGGACAGCGCTTCTCGAAACGCCCGCTCGTTCCCCTCCATCGGCGCAGTCATATCACGGACGCCAATCCGAGCAGATTCGCCATAACATTTTGTTTCACTTCGTCATCAAGCCGTTCGCGCCTATACTCGATCCCTGGACGGCGTGCGTCACGGTCTCCATGGAACCGCGAACGGATCAGCACTCGGCACGACGCGCAATACTGGTCGTCGACGGTGATCTGCAGATCAGGCGGCTCCTCGAGCTGAGCCTGCGCAACGCTGGCTTCGACGTGCGGGCCGTCGCGACGACGCCCGAGGCCCTGAAGGCCGTGGGCGAGGTTCCCCCCGATCTGATCCTCTCGGAGGCGAGCCTCGAGGGCGGCCCTGACGGCCTCGAGCTCTGTCGTCGGATCAAGAAGCGCACGGAGGGGCGTCCGATCGCGTTCGTGCTGCTCTCCGAGCAGAGCGTCGAGACGAAGCTCCGCGCCGTCGAGGCGGGCGCCGACGACATCCTCTCGAAGCCCGTCTACGTGCAGGAGGTCGTGGCTCACGCGCGCTCGCTCCTTCAGCGGCGCGAGCGCGATCGCCTCGAGGCGCACGCCCGCGGCGACGAGCGCTTCGTCGGCGCGCTCGAGGATTTCCCGCTCGTCGATCTGCTCGGCGCGCTCGAGACCAACCACAAATCGGGCGTCGTCGTCCTGATGGCGGGCGGCGGCGCGCGGGGCGAGATCTATTTTCGTGAAGGGACCGTCGTCGACGCGGAGGTGGGGCGGCTCTCGGGGCTCGACGCGGTCTGCCGGCTCTTCTCCTGGAGCCACGGGCGCTTCGAGATCGAGTGGAAGAGCATCCGGCGCAAGGACGCCGTCGGCAAGGAGCCGCCCGCGCTGGTCATGGAGGCGCTGCGCCGGCTCGACGAATGGCGGCGTCTCCTCGTCGATCTGCCGGCCCTCGAGACGATCTTCGAGGTCGACTATCACTTGCTCGCCGAGCGGCTGGCCGAGATCCCCGACGAGGTCAACGGCGTGCTGCGCCTCTTCGACGGACAGCGGACTTTCATTCACGTCGTCGACGACTGCGGGCTCTCGGACCTCGACGCGCTCGCCGTGATCGGCAAGCTCTACCGCGAGCAGATCATCCGCGACGTGCGCGCGAAGCCGGACGGCGCCGCGGCGCCGGGGGCCGACATCGAAGGCTGGCTTTCGGAGGCGGCGGGGCCCTTCCGCTCGCCGACGACCCCGCCGCGGCGCGAGCTCTTCGGGACGTCGCCGGAGCCGGCGGCGACCGTTCACGGACGTGCGGCGGCGCCGGTCGAGCCGCCCGAGGAAGCGCCGCGCGAGCCCGTCGTCTCCCAGCGCCGCGAGCGCTTCACCGATCGGCTGATCGCCGAGGGCGCGACGGCCGCGGCGAGCGCGCCCCCGCAACCCGCGGCCGCTTCGCTCGAGAGGACCCAGCTCGGGCACATGGCGCCGCCGACGCCCCGCGCCGCGCCGGAGACGACGCAGCTCGGCCTGCCGGCGGCGCCGCCGCCGCCCGTCGACGCGCCCGAGACGACGCAGCAAGGGCTCGGCGTGTCCGTCCCGCTCTCGACGCGGCCGGGCTTCGCCGCGGTGACGCTCACGGCGCCGTCGCGGCCAGCGCGCGAGCTCCCGTTCGAGGTCTCGCCCTCCGTTGCGCCCGAACGCGCGACGGCCGAGCGCGTCCCCGAGCGCCCCGCGGGCGACCGACCGGAGCGCGCTGCGGGCCAAGCGGAACGTCCGGCGGGCGCTCGCACGCCCGTCGGCGTGCCCGCCTTCGGCGACGGCGTGCCGCAGCCGCTCCCGCCGCAGAGCCCCGAGCCGGCGATCGTGATCCCGACGGTGCCCGGGACGACGGCGCCTCGTCTCGGCGACGCGCCCGACGCCGCGCCGGAGCTCTCCGAGACGCGCGCCGTCGCGGGCGAGATCCTCGCGCCCGCGGCGACCTCGAAGAAGCTCGAGCCCTCCGCGACCAGCCTCGGGGGTCCCGTCAAGCGCACCACGGATCTCGGGCTCGGTCCGGCCCCCGCGGCGGACGGCAAGGGCGGCGGCGCAAAGAAGCGGGACGAAGATGAGCGCGCGTTCGCGCCGACGGCGCGCGCCGGCGAGGTGGTCGCGAGCCCCGCCAAGGCCGAGGAGCCGCGCCCGGTCCGAAAGATCATCCTCGATCCCGAGCTCCCCACGTCGGAAGACGACGCGCCGGCCGGGGGCGGAGCGATCTGGGCGAAGGTCGCCTACGCCGGGCTCGGCGTCGCGCTCGTGGGCGTCGCCTTGTTCGCCGTCAAGCACGCGGGGCACAAGAAGGCCGAGACCGCCGCCGCCTCGATCCCGGCGGAGCAGCCGGTCATCGTGCCGATCCCGAGCGCAGACGCCGGCCTCGCGGCGGCGACGGGCAAGGGGGCGGGCGCCGGCGGTGCGAGCGCGCCACACGTGCCCGTCGATCCCGTGCTCGAGGATCGCCTGGCCGATCCGAAGCTCGCGCGCGCGCTGCCGGACGAGTTCCCGCGCCTGCTCGCGGCGTGTCGGCAGGCCTTCAGCGAGAAGCGGTCCAAAGACGCCGAGACGGCGTGCCTCGCCGCCAAGGACGCCAACCCCGACTCGGCCGAGGCCTGCGCGCTGCTCGGTCACGCGCTCTTCGGCCGCAAGAAGCGGCGCGAGGCGCTGCAGTGGGCCGAGCGCGCCGTCGCCCTCGACCCGGGGCACGCCGACGCCTATGTCATCATCGGCGGCGTCAAGCAGGCGGCCGACGACGCCGTCGCGGCCAAGGCGGCGTACAAGAAGTACCTCGAGCTCGCGCCGAACGGACAGTATGCCGCCGACCTGCGCGCCATCGTAGACTCGCTCTGATGCTCGTTCTCGGAGTCGAGACCTCGTGTGACGAGACGGCGGCCGCCGTCGTCGAGGACGGGCGCGTCGTGCGCGCCGACGTCGTCGCCTCGCAGATCCTCGTGCACGCGGAGTTCGGCGGCGTCGTGCCGGAGGTGGCCTCGCGCCAGCACGTCGCGACGATCGCGCCCGTGCTCCGGCGCGCCGTCGCCGAGGCGGGCGTCGGCTTCCAGGAGCTCGACGGCATCGCCGTGACGTGCGGGCCCGGGCTCGTGGGCGCGCTGCTCGTGGGCGTCGAGACGGCGAAGGCGCTGGCCTACGCGCTCGGGAAGCCGCTCGTGGGCGTCAACCACCTGGCGGGCCACCTCGCGGCGGTGTTCCTCGACGACCCGAAGCCGTTCGCGACGGCGGGCCCGCCGCCGTTCCCGCACCTCGCGCTGCTCGTCTCGGGCGGGCACACGGCGCTCATCCGCGTCGACGGCCCGGGCCAGACGCGCCTCATCGGCTCGACGCGCGACGACGCCGCGGGCGAGGCCTTCGACAAGGTCGGCAAGATGCTCGGGCTCGGGTACCCGGGCGGCGTCGTCGTCGACAAGCTCGCGGCGACGGGGGACGCGCGCGCGCACGCGCTGCCACGCGCGCTGGCAGGGCGCGACGATCTCGACTTCAGCTTCTCCGGCCTGAAGACGGCCGTGGCGACGCTGGTGGGCGGGCGGGCCGTCCCCGAAGGCCAGGCCCTCTCGGACCTCTGCGCGAGCTTCCAGGCGGCGGTCGTCGACGTGCTCGTGCGCAAGTCGCGGCGCGCGCTCGTGCGTGAGGGGCTCGGGGACCTCATCGTCTGCGGCGGCGTCGCGGCGAACCGCGGGCTGCGCGCGGGCCTCGCCGCGGCGGCGGCCGAGGACGGCTTCCGCCTCTACATCCCTTCGCCCAAGCGCTGCACGGACAACGCCTCGATGATCGCGGCCGCGGGGACGCAGCTGCTCGCGCGCGGCGTCCGCGCGCCGCTCGATCTCGGCGTCGATCCGGGCTTGCCGCTGTCCTGACGTGGAACGGGTGGACGACCCGCGCCGAGTGCTCGCGCGCCACGGGTTGCGGGCGAAGAAGTCGTGGGGGCAGAACTTTCTCCACGATCGCTCGGTCCACGCGCGCATCGTCGCGGCGGCGGCCTGCACGGCCGACGACGTCGTCGTCGAGATCGGCGCGGGCCTCGGTACGCTCACCGCCGCGCTCGCGGCCGCGCAGCCGCCGCCCGCGCGCGTGATCGCCCTCGAGCGGGACGCCGACATGCTGCGCGTCCTCGAGGCCGAGCTCGGGGCCGAGCCGCGCGTCGCCATCACGCCCGCGGACGCCGCAGCCTTCGACTTCGCGGGGGCGAGCCGCGCGGCCGGGCGGCCCATCGTCGTCGTCGGCAACCTGCCATACCAGATCGCGAGCGCGCTGGTCGTCGCGCTCGTCGAGGCGCGCGGCGCCATCGCGCGCGCCGTGGTCATGGTCCAGCGCGAGTTCGCCCAGCGCGTCGTCGCGCCGCCGGGCGGCCGCACGTACGGGCGGCTGTCGGTGACCGTCCAGCAGCACGCCGAGGCGCGCATCCTGTTCCACGTTCCGCCGGGGGCGTTCCATCCGCCGCCCGCCGTGATCTCGTCGGTCATGCGCCTCGTGCCGCGCGGGGCGCCGCTCGCTCCCGTGCGCGACGAGGCCCTGTTCGCCGAGGTCGTCAAGCAGGCGTTCTCGATGCGCCGGAAGATGTTGCGGCGCGCGCTCGAGCCCGCGTTCGGCGAGGCGGCCGTCGCGCGCGCCCTCGCGGCGGCGGGCATCGACGAGACGCTGCGGGCGGAGCGGCTCTCCGTCGCGGACTTCGCGCGGCTCGCGGACGCGCTGGCGATCGGCGGGGGCGCGCGTGCCTGAGCTGCCCGAGGTCGAGACGATCGTGCGCGGCCTGGGGCCCGCGCTGCGGGGCCGGCGCGTCACGTCGGTGTGGAGCAGCGGCCTCGGGCTGCGTCTCGCGCGCGCCGTCGACGTCGCGGGCCTGCGCGCCGTGAGCGTGGGCCGCGCCGTGGCCGACGTCCGGCGGCAGGGCAAGTACATCCTCGTCGTCACGGACGCGCGCGCGGGCGAGGGCGTGTGCGTCCACCTCGGCATGACGGGCCGCCTGCGCGTGCAGCGGGCGTCCGAGGCGCGCGCGCCGCACACGCACGTCGTCTTCTCGCTCGCGGGCGGCGGCGAGCTGCGCTACGTCGACGCGCGGCGGTTCGGCTGGGTCGCGCCGGGCGCGCCCCTCGCGTCGCTGCCCGCCCTGGCCGAGCTCGGGCCCGATCCGCTCGGCGAGCTCGACGCCGCCGGCCTCTCGCGCGCGCTCGCCGGCGTGCGCGCGCCGATCAAGGCGTTCCTCCTCGACCAGACGCGCGTCGCGGGCCTCGGCAACATCTACGTCTGCGAGGCGCTCTTCGGCGCGCGCATCCACCCGCGGACGCCCGCGGGCCGCGTGCGCGGCCGCGCGCCCGAGCTGCTGGCGGCGATCCGGAGGACGCTCGAGGGCGGGATCGCGCGGCGCGGGACCACGCTGCGCGACTACGTCGACGCCGACGGCTTCGCGGGCGACAACGCCGTCGCGCTCCTCGTGTACGGCCGCGAGGGCGAGCCCTGCCCCGCCTGCGGCGCCGCGATCAGGCGACGCGTCGACGCCGCGCGCTCGACGTTCTACTGCCCTCGCTGCCAGCCCGCTCGGGTCAGTCGCTGAGCGCGCCGGCGCGCGGCTGGGGCCGTCTGCCCGTGCGGACGCCGGCCCACGGCCAGCTGTGGCGCGCCTCGGGGGGCAGCGTGCCGTGCCGCCGGATGTAGGCGCGCGCGAAGGCGCGCGTGGCGGCGTTGACGTAGCCGCCTCCCTCGACGGGGCCGAAGTCCGCGGCGTAGCGCGCGGCGATGCACGCGAACAGCTCGTCGCGACGCACCTTCGCGCAGATGCTGGCGGCGGCCACGGCGACGTGGTGGCTCTCGGCGCGGTCGCGCGCCTCCAGGTTCGGGAACTCGGCGGCGAGCGGCGCGAAGAGGCGCCGCCCGTCGGCGATGATGCGGCGGCAGGGCGGCGCGCTGCGGATGAAGGCCGCCGCGCGCTCGCGCTCGAGCTCGTTGAGCCCGCCTCGCGCGACGTAGGCGTCGACGACCTCCACGTCGCACACGTCGATGGCGATCCAGGCGGCGTGCGACCTCACGATCTCGTAGAGCGCGAGGCGCTTCTCGTGCGCCTCGGCCCCGGCGCCGAAGGACTTCGAGTCGGCGACGCCCGCCCGCTTGAGCCGCCGCGCGGCCTCGGGATCGAGCGCGACGGCCGCGAGCACCATCGCGCCGAGCGCGGGCCCGCGCCCCGCTTCGTCGATGCCGAGAACGAGCCGCGTCGTCACCCCTCGATCATGCACCCGGGCGGGCGGGACGAGCCACGAAATCGGTTGGCAACCGCCGTCCCGGTCGCTGATATCCTCCCGCCGATGGCGATGCCGCGGCGGGGTGCCCTCCTTCTCCTGTCCACGTTGACCGCCTGCGCGAGCGC
>DASZWW010000306.1:0-2286 GCA_035546175.1 Polyangia bacterium | reverse complement strand
GAGCGTCGTCGCGCAGAGCGCGGAGGCGTTGCAATAAGGAGGGGTGCATGCGCCGGAGGCTGCGAGGCGGAAGTGGACTTGCTGGCTGCGGGTCGTGCAGGCGTCGATGCCGGGCATCTCGGGACCGCCGATGTTCCAGCTCAGATCCCATCCTACCTTGCCGCCGGGCGCGAGCGTCCACGCGGGCAGGCCCAGATCGTCGGCGACGACGAAGGCCTCGACGTCGTACCCCGCCGCCGTCGGGACGGCGACGAAGCGCGTCGACGTCCAGGCGCCGAGGTCCGTCGAGTCCGTCGAGGTCCCGGGGAACACGAAGCGCTGCCCGCGCCGCGCGGGCGTCACACCGTCGCCCGGCGCCGCCATGATGAGCTGCATCGTGCCCGGGATGTCGTAGGCGGGCGGATCTTCGATCACGCCGTCATCGTCGACGTAGACCTCGACGCCGTCGCCGCAGTAGGTGAGGTCGCCCGGCGCGGCCGGATCGCGCGTGGGATCGGAGATGGTCGCGAAGACGTAGAGCCCGTCGGGCCGGTACGCGAGGCTGACGCTCGCGCTCATGCCGGCCGGGACGCTCGGGTCGCCGGCCGCGATCCAGACGTCGAGCGGCAGGCCCGGCTCGAGCACGCCGTCGATGGCCGGGTCGGCCGGCAACGGCGGGATCGTGTCGCAGAGGACGGCCGCGCCGCGCGCGCCCGCGTCGGCGCGCCGCGCGAGCGGCCAGTCCATCGAGCACGCCGCCGCCAGGAGCAGGAGGACGCCCGCCGCCCTCATCTTTCGCGCAGGAGCTCGTCGAGGCGGTCTTCGTAGATGTTGTTGGGCGCCGTCTCGCGCAGCACGCGCGCGAGCGCCTCCGCCTCGCGGTGACGTCCCAGCTTCACGAGCGCCTCGATCTCGATGAGCTCGCGCTCGGCGAACAGTTGACCGCGCGGGTAGCGGCGCGCGTGGCCGCGCGCGAGCGCGAGCGCCCGCCTCGGGCTCGACGCGAGGGCCTCGTGCGCCTCGTTGAGGACGCGCTCCTCGCCCGCCAGCCCGTCGTCGCCCGCGCCTGGCGCTGCCGAGAGGCGCGGGGGGGCCGCGCGGGCCGGCGCGGCCGTGGCGGGAGGCGGCGGCGGCACGGCAGGAGGGATCAGCGCCGGCGTCGACGCGCGGACGGGGCTCGGCGCGCGGACCGGCGTCGGCGCGCCGACCGCGGGCGTCGCGGGCTCGACGTGGCGGACCCGGTACCCCACGACGCCCCCGAGCGCCAGCGTGCCGCCGAGGAGCCCCACGAGGACCTTCGCGAGCACGGGGGGAGCCGCCGGCGCCGCCGCGAGGCCGGCGATCCGGCTCGAGAGCATCGCGCCAACGGCGGGCGACGGCGGCGCGGGCTTGACGGCCGAGCGGAAGAGGTCGCGCAGCTCCTCGGGCGCGTCGGAGCCCGCCTCGCGGATGCGCACGGGATCGCTCACGCGCCCCCTCCCGCCGCGAGCCGGCGCGCGGCCTCGGCGAGCTTCCGCCGCGCGTAGTGCAGGCGCGAGTGGATCGTGCCCACGGCGACGCCCGTCAGCGTCGAGATCTGCGCGCAGGAGAGCTCCTCGATCTCGTACATCACGACCATCGCGCGGTGCTCGGGCTCGAGCGCGTCGAGGAGGCGCGCGAGCCGGGCCTGCTTCTCCGCCTCGTGCAGGTGCGCGTCGGGGGCCTCGGACGCCGCGTGCCACGGCGACGACCCGTCGCCCCGGGCCTCGAGCTCGAGCCCTTCGGGCCGCTCGCGGCGCCGAAACGCGCGGCGCCGGTGGCGCGAGACGCAGCGCAGGCAGATGCCGTAGAGCCACGCCGAGAGCTTCGCGTCGCGCCGGTACGAGTCCAGCCGCTTGTGCACGATCATGAACACGTCCTGGAAGACGTCCTCGAGGTCGGAGCCCCTGACCCCCATGCGCTGCAGCGTGAGCCACACGAAGTCGCGCTGGCTCCCGTACACGGAGGCGAGGTCGAGCGCGACGGTGCGCTCCGTCGACGGGCTCGCGGACAGGGCAGCGGGCTCACGGAGGAGTGATGTCCGGTGGCGCGTCATTCCTTCACGCTTGCCGCGAGATCGCTGGGAGGCGCCTCTGCCACCCCACCGACCGGCCGCCAGTATACATCCTTTGAAGCGGCGGCCCCGGACCGGGCATTACCTGGACGAGGTGCCGCCATGGCTCGTGCCCGCGTCCTGATTCTCTCCGCGATGACCGCCGCCGCCTTCGCTTGCTCGGGGGGCTCCGCGCCCTCCTCGCCGACCGGGCCCGCGGGCGGCGCCGGCGAAGC
>DASZWW010000305.1:0-7871 GCA_035546175.1 Polyangia bacterium | reverse complement strand
CGCGCCGGCGCGGCCGCCGGCGCCGCCTCCTCCTCGCCGCCCGGTGAGCGCGCCCGCGGCGCTCTGGCTCGTCCGGCTCGCGCTCCAGCGCGGGCTGGCCGCCATCTACCTCGTCGCGCTCGTCGGGGCGCTGCTCGAGTTCCGGCCGCTGCTCGGCGAGCGGGGCCTGCTTCCCGTCCCGGAGTCGCTCGAGCGCGCCCGGTTCCTCGAGGCACCGAGCCTCTTCCGCCTCCACTACAGCGACCGCTTCTTCTCCGTCGTCGCGACGGCCGGCGTGGCCCTCGCCGCGGCCGCGCTGCTCGGCCTCACCGACGCGGGGCCCCTGTGGCTCTCGTTCGCCGCCTGGTTCGCGCTGTGGGCGATCTACCTCTCCATCCTCAACGTCGGCCAGCGCTTCTACGGGTTCGGCTGGGAGTCGATGCTCGTCGAGGCGGGGTTCTTCGCCGCCTTCCTCGGACCGGCGCGGCTGGCGCCGTCAGCCGTGCCGCTCCTGCTGCTGCGCTGGATGCTCTTCCGCGTGGAGCTCGGCGCGGGCCTCATCAAGCTGCGCCACGACCCCTGCTGGCGAGCGCTGACCTGCCTCTACTACCACTACGAGACGCAGCCCCTCCCGAACCCGGCGAGCTGGCACTTCCACCGCCTGCCGAAGGCGCTCCACCGCGGGAGCGTCCTCTTCAGCCACTTCGTGCAGCTCGTCGTGCCGTTCGCGTTCTTCGCGCCGCAGCCCGTGGCCGCCGCCGCCGGCGGCCTGGCGATCTTCCACCAGCTCCTCCTCATCGTCAGCGGCAACTACTCGTGGCTCAACTGGCTCACCGTCGTGCTCGGCCTCTCGACCCTGTCCGACAGCGTGCTCCGGCACGTCCTGCCCTTCGCCCTCCCTGCGGCTCCCGCGCTCCACGCCTGGCCCGCGTTCTACGCTCCCCTCGGCTGGGCCCTGGTCGGCGTCACGGCGGCCCTCAGCGTCAAGCCGACGCTCAACCTCTTCTCGAGGGACCAGGCCATGAACATGAGCTACAACGCCCTCCACCTCGTCAACACCTACGGCGCCTTCGGCAGCGTCTCCAAGGTCCGCAAGGAGGTCGTGCTCGAGGGCAGCGAGGCCGACGATCCCGCCGACGCGGGCGCGTGGCGCGAGTACGACTTCAAGGGCAAGCCCGGCGACGTGCGCCGCCGCCCGCCCCAGGTCGCGCCCTACCACCTCCGCCTCGACTGGATGATGTGGTTCCTGCCGTTCTCGGTGTACGGCGCCGCGCCCGATCTCTACGAGACCTGGTTCGTGCGCCTCGTCGGCAAGCTCCTCGCGGCGCAGCCCGACGTGCTCCGGCTGCTCCGCCGCGATCCGTTCGCCGGCCGCCGCCCGCGCTACGTCCGCGCGCGCCTCTTCCGCTACGAGTTCACGAGCCGCCGCGAGCGCCGCGAGACCGGCGCGTGGTGGCGGCGCACGGAGCTCGGCGAGTACCTGCCGCCGATGTCGGCGGACGACGTCGAGCGCCTCGAGCTCTCCCGCTGAGGCCGTCTGCCGCTCGGGACCATCGAAGACGCGAGCCGCTCATCGCTTCGTGAGCGAGGCCGTCGGTTGCGCCGGCTTGCCGTCCTGGCCGGGGTCCGCGTAGCCGCGGAGCTCGATGGTCGTGGGCGCGTGGCCCTCGCTGTCGAAGGCCCAGGCGCGGTGGAGCTCGGAGCGCGCGCAGGGAGCGTCCTGGCCGGTCTTGCACGCGTGGACGGCGTCGAGGACCAGGACGTGCTGGCCGGCGGTGAGCGGGCCGGCGTAGATCTGCAGGAAGTCCTGGCCGTGGAGCTCGGCGGCGTTCTTGTCGCGCGTCACCACGGGCTGGAAGTCGATGGAGACCGTCACCGAGCGGAGCGTGTACTCCTCGGGGACCTCGTCGCGGTAGCGGATGAGCACGGGGCCGTGGTCCGCTTGCTGCTTGAGCTTGTCGGTCACCTCGGCCTCGGCGCGATCGAGGTCCCGCTTGACCGCCTCGTCCTTGTCGTGCGGCGGCAGCGCGAGGGCGCGGTCGAAGGCGGCCCAGGCGCTCGCGGGCAGGCCGGCGCTCTCGCGGCAGTGGCCGAGCGCGAGGTAGGCCTCGCGGCAGCGGCGATCGGGGCGCGCGCCCGCGCAGGCGTCGGCGGCGAACTGCTCGAGGTCCTTCATCGCCGGCGCGAAGTCGTCCCGCTTCGCCTCCTTGATGCCGCGCTTGAAGAGGATGTTGAGGTCCTTCTGCGACGCGCACGCGCCGAGCGCGAGCGCCGCTGTGAGGGCGATCACGCCCCGCCTCGCTATCATTAAGATCCCCCCGCGGGCGGGCGCGGCGGGTCGATGCCCAGGCGCGCCAGCGCGGCGTTGACGGCCTTGAGGTCCGCCCAGGCCTCCTTCTTCTTCGTCGGGTCGCGGAGCAGGTACGCCGGGTGGAACGTCGGCATGAGCTGGATCCCTTCGTAGGAGCGGAAGGCGCCGCGCAGGCGCGAGATGGGCGTGTCGTCGCGCAGCAGGCACTGGGCGGCGAACTTGCCGAGGGCGACGATCATGCGCGGCCGCAGCGCCGCGAGCTGCGCCTTGAGGAAGGGCTCGCACCTCGCGATCTCGTCCGGCTCGGGGTTGCGGTTCCCGGGCGGGCGGCACTTGAGGATGTTGCAGATGTAGACGTCCTCGCGCGCGTAGCCCATCGCCTCGATCATCTTGGTGAGGAGCTGGCCCGCCTTGCCGACGAAGGGCTCGCCCTGCGCGTCCTCGTCGGCGCCCGGCGCCTCGCCCACGAAGACGAGGTGCGCGTTCGGGTTGCCGACGCCGAAGACCAGGTTCGTGCGCAGCGGCGCCAGCTTGCAGCGCTGGCAGTCGCCGAGGTCCTCGCGCACGAGGGCCAGGCCCCGGCCGCCCGTGGGACGTCCCGCCCCGTCCTCGGCGGGCTCGACCGGCGCGGCCGAGGCCGCCCGCGCCCCGCCGGCCGGCGCCGCCGCTGGCGCGGGCGTCGGCGCCACGACGGCCCTTCGAGCGCTCGGCGTCCTGGGCACGCCTTGCAACCCCGAGCGCTGGCGGCGAGAGAGGTTGGTGCGGAGCTGGCCCACCAGGGCGCGCAGCTCAGCGCGCGGCTCGCCGTCGTCAGCGGCCATCCGCGACCAGCGCGTCGACGGCGAGCGCGTAGTAGAAGGTCGCGGGCGTCTCGGCCTCCTTGACGGTGCGGTCGCGGCCGAGCGCGCCGTCGCGGTCGCCGTCGCGCCGCTCGAGCTCGTCCATGATCTCGGAGTACGCCTGCAGGAACGCCGGATCGGTCGAGGCGGCGTAGGCCTGTCCGAGCGCCCACGCCGCGCAGGCGTTCCAGGTGTTCTCGTCCTGGCGGCGCGCGATGAAGCCCGCCGGCACGGTGGGGACGATGCGCTCGCGCAGCCAGGCGCCCACGAAGGGCGTGCTGCCCTCGGCCGCGAGCACGGCGAGCACGCGCGTGCCCGTCGTCGACGAGAAGTCGAAGAGGCCGCCGGCGGCCGCCGGCTCCTCGGCGAACGGCGCGGGCGGCCGCATGCCAAACGCGCGCTCGACGAACTTGTGCCCGGCCGCGAGCAGGCCGCGATCCTCGACCGAGCGCGCGTGCTCGAGGAGGGCGCGCGCGAGGAAGCCGGGGTCCTTGAACTCGCGGCCCGACAGGTCGTGGAGCGAGGCGAGGTACGCCGCCAGCACGCGCGCCGCGCGATCGACGAGCGCCTGGCGCCGGCCGTCGCTCGGCGTCAGCGCGCGCTCGGCCCCGTGGGCCATGAGCAGCATCGCGCAGTCGTAGGCCGCCTCGTCGCTCGCGGCGTCGTCCAGCGACTCGGGGACGAAGCGCTTGCCCTGCGCGTCGACGAACGACCAGGCGGCCGCGCGGTTCGAGGCGAAGCGCGCGTCGCCCGAGAGCCGGTGGTGGCGCGCCCAGATCCAGATCGCCGCGAGCGTGCCGTGGAAGTCCGCGTCCTCGGCGCGCGGCCAGGGCGGCACGTTGCCGCGGTTCGCGCCCGCCGTGGGCTGGCGCGCCGCGAGGACGGCGCCCGCCAGGCCGAGGTGGCGGGCGGCGATGGCGCTGTGGGTCTTGAGGCGAGGATCGGGCATCGGGCTTTCTGACTCTTTTGTGGAGATGCTAGGAGGAGGCGGCCGGCTCGCTCAAGTGGGGATGCGGGTGTTGCGGGTCCTGCGCGTCGAGGTCGACGACGTCGACGTCGGCCCCGAGCGCTCACGCGCGATCCTCTCGGGCGGGCGCGCCGCGAGCCGCGGCACGAGGAGCGTCCACAGGCGGTCGGCGACCGCGGCCTTCGAGGTGCGGCCGATCTCGGTCTGCGAGCCGTCGGCGAAGATCACCGTGACCGCGTTGTCGTCGCCGCCGAAGCCGATGCCGGGCTGGCTGACGTCGTTGGCGACGATGGCCTCGCAGCCCTTCTCGACGAGCTTGGCCGCCGCGCGCTCGGCGAGGGCGGCGGCGTCGCCGTTGGCGGTCTCGGCGGCGAAGCCCACGATGAACGGCAGGTGCGCGTCGCCGCGGGCCTCGACGAGCCCCGCCAGCAGGTCCGGGTTCGCGGCGAGCGCGAGCGTCGGCCCGGAGCCGCCCGCCGCGCGGCGCGAGAGCTTGCCCGCCGCGGGCGCCGCGGGCCGGAAGTCCGCGACGGCCGCCGACATGACGACGACGTCGGCGTCGGGCGCGTGCCGCCCGAGCGCCCGCTGCATGTCGGCCGTCGTCGCGACGTCGACGCGCTCTGCCACCCCCGGCGGCGTCGCCGGCGTGCCCGGCCCGGCCACGAGCGTCACCGCGGCGCCGCGCGCCGCGGCCGCCGCCGCGACGGCGAAGCCCATCTTCCCCGAGGAGCGGTTGCCGAGGAAGCGCACGTCGTCGACCGGCTCCTGCGTGGGCCCGGCGGCCACGACCACGCGGCGGCCCGCGAGGTCGCGGGGCGCGAAAAGCCGCGCCACCTCGGCGGCGATCTCCTGCGGCTCGATGAGCCGTCCCGCGCCGACCCAGCCGCAGGCGAGCGGGCCGCGGTCGGGCCCGACGGTGTGGAACCGCCCCGCGCCCTCGGGCCCGAGCAGCCGGCCGAGGTTCGCCTGCGTCAGGGGGTTCTCCCACATGTTGACGTTCATGGCGGGCGCGAGCAGCACGCGCGCGCGCGACGCGAGCACGACGGCCGAGAGCAGATCGTTGGCCATCCCGGCGGCGATGCGCGCGATGGCGTCCGCCGTCGCCGGCGCGACGAGGAGGAGGTCGCACTCGTCGGCGAGGCGGATGTGCCCGATCTGCGCCTCCTCGGCCGGATCGAACAGGCTCCGGGCCACGGGGTGCCCCGACAGCGTCTGCAGGGTCAGCGGCGTGATGAAGTGGGCCGCCGCGTCGGTGAGGACGACCCGCACGGTGGCGCCCGCCTTGACGAGCAGGCGGCAAAGCTCGGCGGCCTTGTAGGCGGCGATGCCGCCGCTCACGCCGAGGACGATGCGCTTGCCGGCGAGCGCGCTGCGCTCCTCCGTCTCGGGGGCTGTGCTCATGCGCGGGGCCTCTCGAAATCGGTCACGTCGGGGCCCCGAACTTAACCCAAAATCGAGACGGAATTCTCACCGTGCGCGGCAAAAGGTATAACCGATGCCGTCAGCGGGACGACATGGCAGAACCGGGCGGGTTTCCGAGGCGTTTCGACCAGTACGTGTTGCTCAAGCCCCTCGCGAGAGGCGGCATGGGCGAGCTGTATTTGGCCGTCTCCGGCTCGCGCGGCATGGAAAAGCTGTGCGTCATCAAGACGGTCCTGCCCAACCTCGTCACCGTCGAGAACGCCAAGCGCTTCCGCGACGAGGCCATGGTGGTCGTCAAGCTCCAGCACGGCAACCTCGTGCCGGTCTTCGACGCCGGCCGCCACGAGAACCAGATCTACATCGCCATGGAGTACGTCGACGGCAAGGACCTGCTCGCCGTCTGGAACCGGTGCGCGCAGCGGCGCGTCCCCTTCCCCATCGACGTCGCCGTCTACATCGTCAAGGAGCTGGCGCGCGGGCTCGCCTACGCGCACGCCTTCGGGGGGCTCAAGCTCGTCCACCGCGACGTCTCGCCCGCGAACGTGCTGCTCTCGTACACGGGCGAGGTCAAGCTCACCGACTTCGGCCTGGCGCGCTCGACGCTCAAGCTCCAGCAGACGGCGCCCGGGATCATCTTCGGCAAGCTCTCGTACCTCGCGCCCGAGCAGGCGCGCAGCGAGCCGCTCGACGGACGCACGGACATCTATGCGGCCGGGATCCTCCTCTGGGAGCTGCTCACCGGCCAGCAGCTCTTCCCGGTCAAGGCGGCGGCGCCGGACGACGAGGCGGCGCGGCGCGACTCGACGGCGGACGCGCTCGCCCGCGTGCGGGATCCGCACGTCCCGCTCCCGTCGCACGTCACGCCGCGCGTCCCTCCCGAGCTCGACGCCATCGTCCTGAGGGCGCTCGCGCCCCAGCCGGCGCACCGGTACCAGACGGGCGAGGAGCTGCGCGCCGACCTCGCGGCCTTCCTCGCGGCGACGACGCCGCAGACCGACGCGGCCCGCCTCGCCAGCTTCCTGCGCCCGCTCTTCCAGGACATCGCCGAGTCGGAGCGCGCCGAGCGCGACGAGCTCGTCCGCGGCGCGGGCGGCCTGCTCTCGGGATCGTTCAGCGCCGAGATGGCCGGCGGCGCCGCGCTGCCCGCGCCGCCGGCCGGCGCGCCCGAGCTCCCGAAGGAGGCCACCAGCCAGAAGCCGCGCACCATCGGCCGCCGGCACACCGACACGGCGCCCGACGTCGGCGACGCGCCGGGCGGCCGCCGCGCCGCCGCGGTCACGCCGCACGGCCACGAGGCGACCACCAGCGGCGAGGGCCACCTCGGCCAGGACCCGCGCATCGGCACGACGCTGGGCGGGCGCTACCGCCTCGAGCGCCTGTGCGGCGAGGGCGCGATGGGCCGCGTCTACGAGGCGCGCCACGTCGACATCGGCCGGCGCCTCGCCGTCAAGATCCTCCACTCGAGCTTCCGCCACAGCGCCGAGGTGGTCGAGCGCTTCCGCCGCGAGGCGCGCGCCGCCTCGAAGATCGGCCACCCCAACATCGTCGACGTCACCGACTCGGGCACGACGCCCGACGGGGCCTTCTTCTTCGTCATGGAGTTCCTCGACGGCGTCGACCTCGAGAAGCTCATCCAGCTCGAGGGCGCGCTGCCCGTGGAGCGCGCGCTGCTCATCGCGGCCCAGCTCTGCCGGGCGCTGCAGGCCGCGCACGCGAGCGAGATCATCCACCGCGACCTCAAGCCCGCCAACGTCATGCTCGTCAACCGCAAGGACGACGACGACTTCGTCAAGGTCCTCGACTTCGGCATCTCGCGCAACATGGACCTCGAGGGCTCGGGCGACGACCTGCCGGGGCGGCGCGGCCTCACGCGGCCCGACGTGGCCGTGGGCACGCCCGTCTACATGTCGCCCGAGCAGGCGGCGGGCATGCGCGCGGACGCGCTCACGGACGTCTACGCCGTGGGCGGCCTGCTCTACGAGATGCTGACGGCGACGCCGCCCTGCACGGGCGACGACGTCCTGACGGTGCTCAACAAGAAGGCCACCGAGGACCCGACGCCCATCGGCAAGCTGCGGCCCGAGCTGCCGGAGGAGGTGCAGCGGCTCGTCATGCGGGCGCTCTCGCGGCGGCCGGCGGATCGGCAGCCGTCGATGTCGGCGCTCAAGGACGAGATCCTGCGCTGCATCGGCCTGCGGCAGGGCGCGCCGGGGCACGCCGACGCCGACCCGCGCGCCGCGCCGAGCGCCGGGTCGCGCGCCCGGACGTCGACGGAGCGCACGCGCCGGGTGCGGGTCCGTCCGTGGGCGCTGGGCGCGGGCGTGGGCTGCCTCGTGGGGCTCATGGCGCTCGT
>DASZWW010000304.1:0-4526 GCA_035546175.1 Polyangia bacterium | reverse complement strand
CCCGACGCCCGCGCTGCCGCCCGCGCCCGCGCCGCCGTGGCCGCCGCCGCCGTGGCCACCACCGCCCAGCACGCCGGCGTCCGTCGTCCCGGGGACGAGCGTCGCCGTGCCCATCGCCGTGCAGAGGCCCGCCGCCGAGCCATCGATCGTGCAGTCGATGTGGCCGCCGACGAGCGAGAGCGTCCAGGTGGTGATGTCGATGTTCACCATGCCGAGCGGCGCGCCGACGTCGAGGGAGCACGTCTGGTTGGGCGCGACCGTGGCCTTGCTGCCGCTGACCTTGAACTTCACGACGCAGCTCGTGTTGAGCGTCAGGCTGATGGTCGAGCCGTCGACCTCCTGGAACGTGACGTTCAGGCCCATGAGGTTGAAGCTCGGCACCGTCAGGCCCGCGAGCGGGCACATCGGCGTGAGCGTCCCCGCCGAGAAGGTCCACGGCCCCACGAACTTCGCCGTCTGATTGCCGCCGCCGCCCCCGCACGAGGGCGCGGCGGCCAGCGCGAGGAGCGCGGCGAGCGCCAGGTGACGAGGAGCCAGGCCGAACGAAGCGACAGGTTTGCGACGCATGCCGCGCATGTTACCCGGTTCGGACCGGGTTCGGATATCCTCCCTCCGCCATGACCGACACCACGCGACCCCTCCGGCTCCCGCTCGCCCTCGCCCTCGCCGCGTCCGCCCTGTCCACGCTGGGCGCCGCCGGCTGCACGGTCTTCGTCCAGCTCCCCGCGACGCCGCGCTTCGCGGCGCTCACCGAGGAGCAGGTCTTCGCGATGGCCCCTCCGCCCGACGGCTCGCCGCCGCAGGCCGACAACGCCGCGCAGGCCGCCGTCGACGTCTCCTGCGGGCTCGCGCCGCGCGTCTCCTCGGGCGTGATGTACGGCGCCGTCAGCGTGCGCGGCCGGGCCGGCTCGCCGACGCTCGCGCCGCTCAACGTCTCGCTCGTGCTCGATCGCTCGGGCTCGATGGCGGGCGAGCCGTTCAAGAACATGCTGCTCGCGGCCGAGGCGTTCGTGAGCCAGCTGCGCGACGGCGACCGCGTCTCGGTGGTGCCGTTCTCCGACGCCGTCTACGAGGCCGTGCCCTCCGTCGTCATCGACGCGAGCTCGCGGCAGGCCGTCATCACGGCCATCCGCTCGCTGCGCGACGGCGGCGGCACGTACTTCTCGGGCGGGATGCTCGCCGGCCTGCTCGAGGTCTTCAGCGCCTTCCAGCCCTGGCAGATCAACCAGGTCATCCTCTTCTCGGACGGCGAGCCCAACATCGGCATCACGAGCGCCGCCGAGCTGGCGCGCATCGCCGAGCGCGCCTCGGAGTCGGGCGTGAGCGTCACCACCATCGGCTTCGGCCACCTGCACGACGAGATCCTCATGCAGAGCATCGCCGACGCGTCGGGGGGCAACTACTACTACGTCGACGCGCCCGGCGACATGTCGGGGATCTTCCAGCGCGAGGCGGGCGCCATCCTGCGCACGGCGTCGCGCGCCACCGACGTCGAGCTGCAGCTGCCGCCGGGGCTCACGCTCGAGGACGTCATGGGCTACGACTACATCGTCACGGGCCCGGGCCGCGTCATCATCCGCCTGGGCAGCGTGCCGCACGACGAGGAGCGCTACGTCGTCCTCAAGCTGCGCGCCGGCGTCGCGGGCTCGCTGCCGCTCGGCATCGTCTACGCCGACTTCGCGCGCCGCGGGCGCTTCGGCGTCTCGTGCGCGCCGCGCTTCGACAACGTCCACGGCGGCCGCGACACCTGGGCCCTCGAGCTCGCGGGCCACGCCGAGGCCGCCTGGGGCATGCAGGAGGCGATGGCCTGGTCCGACCAGGGCAGCGAGGCCTTCGTGATCTCGCAGCTCGGCTACACGCGCGGGATCATCGCCTCGATGCGGGACGTGCTCGGCCCGCAGGCCCTCGCCGACGACGACAAGATGCTCCTCAACGCGCAGGCCGAGCTCGGCCTCAACGTCGCCAAGGGCGCCGCGACCTCGTTCATGTCGGGGGGAATGAGCGGCCTCCTGCACTTCGGCGAGCAGCAGGCCGTCAGCAACGCGACCACCGCCGTCGAGTACAAGATCGACAGCGCCTTCAAGGAGCGCGTCCGCGTCGGCGTCCCCATGCCCTTCCGCGGCGGCATGGCCACCTGGTTCGTGGCCCGGAGCACGCCCTACAAGCAGCGCGACCACGACGGCAGCATCAAGTTCAAGCGCGTCCGCTGGAAGACCTACCAGATGATGCGCGTCCGCAGCCCCAGCGGCGGGTGAGGGTCAGCGCCGCGCGCGGCCCCCCGCGGCCGCGCGCGCGGGGGCGGCCGGCTCGGCGGTGGCGGCGTTCTGGTCGATGGCCATGTAGACGGCGCCGGTGAGCTCGGCGCGGTTCCCGAGCGTCGAGGGCACGACGGCGACGCCCGCGGACAGGAGCGAGTGGCGCGCCACGGAGGCGCGCACCGGGCCCACGAGGGTCTCGCCCGCCTGGGCGACGGCGCCGCCCAGGACGACCATCTCGGGGTTGAGGACGTTGAGGAGGTACGAGATGCCGCGGCCGAGGTACTCGCTCGCCTCGCCGAGGATGCGGCGCGCGACGGGATCGCCCTCGCGCGCCGCGGCGGCGACCGACGTCGACGACAGCGGCGGCGGCAGCTCGGCGAGCACCGTCGGCTCGCCGGCGATGACGGCGGCCTCGGCGGCGCGCACGATGGCCTTCGCCGAGGCGACCGTCTCGAGGCAGCCGAGGCGGCCGCACCCGCACGGCGAGCCCGGGTAGACGACCGGACAGTGCCCGATCTCGCCCGAGAAGCCGCGGTGCCCGAAGAAGAGCTTGCCGTCGATGACGATGCCCGAGCCCACGCCGCTGCCCACGTGGATCCACACGTAGGAGCGCGCGCGGCGCGCCGCGCCCACCCGTCCCTCGGCCACGGCCGCGGCCTGCGCGACGTTGTTGATGGCGACGGGCGCCTCGAGCTCGTCGGCGAGCGCGGCGCGCAGCGGGAAGTCGTGCCAGCCGAGGTTGGGCGCGAGCACGCACACGCCGCTCTCCTGATCGACGAGCCCCGGCACCGTCGCGCCCACCACCTTGACGCGGCCGCGCGAGACGCCCGCCTCGGTGAGCGCGTCCGAGACGAGCGCGCGCGCCGCCGCGAGCGAGCGCGCCGGCGAGCCCACGAGCGACGGCTGCTTGCGCACGACCTCGATCGTGCCGTCGCCGCCGGCGATGCCCACCGTCGTCGCGCGCACGCCGAAGTGGATGCCGACGTAGACGCCCCCGCCCCCCGCCGGCACGGTCCGGACGGGCCGCGCCACCGCGCGCACGGGGCGCACCCTCTTCGCCGACGCTCGACGCTTTGCCATCGCGATCAGCTTAAACGGGGCGCGAAATCGGCGGCAAGACCGATCGACGGCCCTTGGTGCAAAACAGCCGGCGTCGATGAAACGCCGGGGCCGCTAGGGGCGCTTGCGGGCGCGCTTGCAGGCCATCTCGGCGATCTTCTCGATGAAGTCGGGGTAGAGGTACCCGCCCTCCTCCGCCGCCCAGGCCAGGTCCTCGCCGTCGGCCAGGTAGGGGTTCGGGTTGGCCTCGACGATGTAGATGGCGTCGTCGTGCGCGAGGCGGACGTCGATGCGGCCGTAGTCGCGCAGGCCCGCGGCCTGGTAGGCGCGCACGGCCACCTCGCTGATGCGCTTGCGCACGTCGGGCGAGAGGTTCTTGGCGATCTCGTTCTGGATGCCCCGGCTCTCGCGGTACTTGACGCTCCACTTCGCCTTGAACGTCGCGAAGCGGCTCTCGACGGTCGTGTCGCTCCCGAAGACCATCTCGATGGGCGGCAACGAGACGGGCGCCTCGCCGCCCATGACGCCGATGTAGAGCTCGCGCCCCACGATGAACTCCTCGACGATGGCGTCGGTGTCGAACTTCTCGTGGATGAAGGCGACGCGCTCCTTGAGCGCGTCGTCGTCCCGCACGACCGACGACTGCGCGATGCCCACGGAGGCGTCCTCGTCGAGCGGCTTGACGATGAGCGGGAAGCGGAGGTCGGACGGCCGCTGCACGGGCGCGCCATGGCGGCACACCATGAAGTGCGGGATGCGGATGCCGTCGTAGGCCAGCACCTTCTTCGTGAGCGCCTTGTCGCGCGCCAGCATGAGGCCCTCGCACGACGCGCCTGTGTAGGGCATGCCGAGCATCTCGAGCACGCCCGCGACCGTGTAGTCGAGCGCCGACTTGTCGCGGAAGCGCTCGGTGAGGTTGAAGACGACGTCCACCGGCGCGGCGCGCAGGCCCTGCGTGAGCTGGTCGAGATCGCTCTTGAAGCCGAGGAAGCGCACCTCGTGGCCCTTCTGGACGAGCGCCCGCGCGACGTCGAACTCGGCCTCCTCGGAGGCCTCGAGCTCCTTCTTGTACTCCTGTGACGCGGGCGGATCGCCATCCGTGTCGAACAGGACGAGCACGCGCATCTTCTTCATCGGCCCGTCCTTCTTTGATACCCGATACTCGAAGGGAGCGTCAACGCGCGCCCGAGTCGACGCCCGGCCGGGGCG
>DASZWW010000303.1:0-6796 GCA_035546175.1 Polyangia bacterium | reverse complement strand
GGCTCCGCGGCCGGCGGCACCGCGGCCGCGGGCTCCTCCGCCGCGGGAGCGGCCGCGGGCTCCTCGGCCGCCGGCTCCTCGGTCGCGGGCTCCTCGACCGCCGGCTCGTCGGCCGCGGGCTCCTCGGCCGCCGGTTCCTCGGCCGCGGGCTCCTCCGCCGCGGGCTCCTCCGCCGCGGGCTCCTCCGCCGCGGGCTCCTCCGCCGGAGGCTCCTCGGCCGCGGGAGCCGCGGGCGGCTCGGTCGGGACCGGCGCCGCTTGCACGAAGGCGAAGGCGGCGTGCACGGCCTCGAACACGGGCTGCAACGTCAGCAGCTACTACTTCTATGACAACCAGTGGAACTGCGGCCCCCAGTCGGGGAACCACTGCGGCGCGGAGTCGGGCTACGCCTGCGCCAACGCCGATCAATCGGTCAGCTTCGTCGTGACGTCGAACGAGCCCGCGAAGAACACCGCCGTGCTCACCTACCCGGCGGTGCAGAAGAACTTCACGGGCAAGCCGCCGCTCGCGTCGTTCAAGAGCATCACGTCGACGTTCTCCGAGACGAGCCCGCACGTCGGCGACTACGAGGTCGCCTGGGACTGCTGGTTCAACGGGCTCGCCAACGAGGTGATGGTCTGGGTGGACAACTACAACCAGGTCCCCGCGGGCAAGAAGGTCGCCTCGAATGTCACGCTCTCCGGTCACGGCTGGGACGTCTGGTACGTCGCCTCGAGCGGCTACCTCGCCTTCAACGCCACGAGCACCATCACCTCCGGCACGATCGATCTCCTGGCGCTCTTCAAGTACGCCGCGAGCAACGGCTGGCTGCCCGCGGACGCCACCGTGAGCCAGCTCGCCTTCGGGATCGAGGTGTGCTCGACCGACGGCAAGGACGCCACCTTCACGGTCGACGACTACTCTCTCACGGCGAATTGACACGCGGCGACGGCGGGGCCCCCCGCGCGCGCCAACCCTAGGGAATCTGCGGGTGTGCATCAGGCGCCGGCGCGATGCGCGCGCGCTCGGCCCGGGAGGGACTATTCGATGAGGGCATGAAGCTCCCCCGGCCTCTCGCGGGTGCGCCCGCGCTCGCGTTGTACCCCGTCCTGCTCTCGGCCTTGCCCCTGGCCTGCGCGACGTCGCGGGCCGGCCACCCGGCGGCCGGCGCGGCCTCCTCGCCCACGGCGGCCGCCGACCTGTCGATCACGAAGCCGGCGCGGCCGTCGCGCCCGACGCCGCTCGGCCCGACGCTCGACCGGCAGGGCTGCGATCCGAAGGGCAAGCTCACGCTCGTCGTCCAGCAAGGGGCGAAGGGCGAGCCGACGATCTGGCGTTATTACGCCGCCGGGAAGCACGGCGGCGCGCGCGTGCTCCGCTGCGAGGCCTCGGACAACAACGGCGACGGCTTCGTCGACGCCCGCTTCTTCTACGACGAAGCCGGCCAGCTCGTCCTCGAGCAGCGCGACCTCGACTTCGACGGCCACGCCGAGGTGATCGCCGACTACTCGCACTTCTCGGTCGGCCACCTCGTCCAGGCGAGCGACAAGGAGTAGCGCGGCGCGGGACACGGCCGGGCGGCCGTCGACTCGTCGCGACCGTTACCCGAGTGAACACCGGCGCCCGCGCGCGGCGGCCGCTCCCCAGGACGGCGTCGAAGGCGTCGACTGGGGAGGCCGATGCGTCCTCGCGCCGGGGGCCGCCGCCGTCGTCGCCGTCGCCGTCTCCCGCCTCGTGGGGGCCCGACGGCGCGCGCGGCCCCGCGCCGCTCATGCGCGCCAGCGCCCCGCGGACGACGCTCTCGTGCGCCCGCGCGCCCGTCGCCACGGAGGCCCACCAGGTCGAATCGTACCTGGGCCTCGTGCCCGGGGAGAACTCCAGCTCCGAGCGAACGCCTCCGCGCAGGTCTCTACGACGACGCGGCTCGGATCTTGTGGGGCCAGCCACTTCATACTCCAATCAAGCGGCTCCGTCATGCCGGCGGCCGGTCGCCGCCCGGCGCGCGGCCCCCTTCTGCGGCCGCTTCCGCTCGCCGCGCGGCGCATTTTGATTGGGCACTGATTCCAGGGTCCGTTCGGCCGCCGGGGCGGTTCGATTGGGGCAGTGATCTCGTGGGGGGGCGGGGGCGCTCAGCTAGCGGCCGGCAGGGAGACGGCGCGCGAGGTAGACGCCGAACCAGCGGCGCGGGTCGTGCCAGCGCGCCTCGAGGCGAAAGCCGGCGCGCGCGAGGAGCGCGCGGACGCCCGCCGTCGTCAGCTTGTAGCTCGACTCCGTGTGGATGCGCTCGCCGCGCGCGAAGGTCGCGACGGCGCCGAGCGCGTCGATCACCACCCGCTGCCGGGTCGCGCTCTCGAGGAGCATCTCCATGCGGGACCGGCGCGCGTTCCAGCGCGCCACGTGGCGGAATCGGCCCACGTCGAACCGGGCGCCGAGCTCGCGGTTGAGGCGGACGAGGAGGTTCAGGTTGAACCGCGCCGTCACGCCGCGCGCGTCGTCGTAGGCGCGCAGCAGCAGGCCGCGCGCCTTGCGCAGGTCGGCGCCGAGCAGGAGCGCGTCGCCGGCGCGCAGCGAGCGCCCGACGCCGGCGAGCAGCGCCCGCGCCCCCGCGGGATCGTAGTTCCCGATGTTCGAGCCCAGGAAGAGCACGAGGCGGCGCGCGCCGTCGGGCGCGCCCAGCAGCCCCAGCTCCTCGGGGTAGCGCGCGACGAGCGGGCGCACGCGGAGGCGCGGGTGGCGCCGCAGGCGCTCGGCCGCCGCCCCGAGGGCCGTGGGCGACACGTCGACGGGCACGTAGACGACGCGGCGCTGGCGCGCCTGGAGCTCGGCGAGGAGCAGCTGGGTCTTCTCGGCGGAGCCCGAGCCGAGCTCGACGACCTCGACCGGCGTCCCCACGGCGGAGACGATGGCGGCCGCCTCGCGCGCGAGGATCGCGCGCTCGGTGCGCGTGGGGTAGTACTCCGGCAGCCGCGTGATCTCGTCGAACAGCGCGGAGCCGCGCTCGTCGTAGAGCAGCCAGGGCGGCAAGCGCTTCGGGCGGCCGAGCAGCCCGTCGCGCGCCGCCGCCGCGACGGCGTCCAGCGTCGCGACGTCGAGCGCCGCCGGGCTCCCGGCGCCGGGGCGCGCGCTGGAGTGCGTATCGAGGAGGCGCATGAGAACCGCTCCGACAAACCTAGCGACGCGCTGGCGCCGGGGCGAGAGGGGGCGTCTCGGGCCGCGCCCGACGCGCGCGCCCGCGCGACGTGGCGGCGGCGCGACGTCGGACGTAGGCTGAGCGCGATGGAACGCGCCGCGCAGACCTTCCCCGTCCTGACCCCCGCTCAGATCGAACGCATCTCGGCGCTGGGCAGCCGCGCGCGCCTGCCCGCGGGCGAGGTGCTGTTCGAGACCGGCGAGCAGAACACCCGCTTCTTCGTCGTGCTGAGCGGCGGCATCGAGATCGTCCAGCCCGTCGGCGCGATCGAGCGGCCCATCGTCACCCACGGGCCGGGGCAGTTCACGGGCGAGATCAACATGCTCTCGGCGCGCCGCAGCCTCGTGCGCGCCCGCACGACCGCCGAGAGCGAGCTCGTCGTCCTCGACCGCGCGGCGCTGCGCGGGCTCGTGCAGCGCGACCCGGAGCTCTCCGAGCTCCTCATGCGGGCCTTCATCCTGAGGCGCGTCGCGCTCCTCGACGCCGGCAGCCAGGACCTCGTGCTCGTCGGCTCGCGCCACTCGGCCGACACCATGCGGATCAAGGAGTTCCTGAGCCGCAACGGCCACCCCTTCACGTACCAGGACGTCGACGTCGAGCCGGGCGTGCAGGCGGTCCTCGACCACTTCCAGGTCGGCGTCAACGAGGTGCCGGTCGTGATCTGCCACGGCGGGCACGTGCTCAAGAACCCGACGACCGAGTCCCTCGCCTCGCTCACGGGGCTCGATCCCCAGCTCGACACGGGCGCGCTGCGCGACGTGGTGGTCGTCGGCGCCGGTCCGGCCGGCCTCGCCGCCGCGGTCTACGGCGCCTCCGAGGGCCTCGACGTCCTGGTCATCGAGTCGACGGCCCCGGGCGGCCAGGCGGGCACGAGCTCGCGCATCGAGAACTACCTGGGCTTCCCCACCGGCATCTCGGGCGAGGCCCTCGCCGGACGGGCGCTCGCCCAGGCCGAGAAGTTCGGGGCCGAGGTGGCCATCGGGCGCACGGTCATGCGCATCAACTGCGACGCGCGCCCGTACCGCCTCTTCCTCTCGGACGGCCAGGAGATCCGGACCCGCGCCATCATCATCGCGTCGGGCGTCAAGTACCGGAAGCTCGAGCTGCCGTCGCTCGCGCGCTACGAGGGCGCGGGCGTCTTCTACAGCGCGACCCACCTCGAGGCGCAGCTCTGCGCGGGCGAGGAGGTGGCGGTCGTGGGCGGCGCGAACTCGGCGGGCCAGGCGGCGGCCTTCCTCTCGCAGATCGCGCGGCGCGTGCACGTCCTCGTGCGCGGCGCCGGCCTCTCGGACAGCATGTCGCGCTACCTCGTCCAGCGCCTCGAGAGCAGCCCGAACGTGGAGCTGCGCACGCGCTCCCAGGTCGAGTCCCTCGAGGGCGAGGGGCGCCTCGAGCGCGTCACCTGGCGCCGCGTCGACACCGGCGAGCGCACGACGCGGCCCATCGCCAACCTGTTCCTCATGACGGGCGCGGAGCCCCACACGCGCTGGCTCGAGGGCTGCGTGCTCCTCGACGACAAGAGGTTCGTCAAGACGGGGGCCGATCTCGGCGCCGACGACCTCGCGGCCGCGCGCTGGCCCCTGGCCCGCCGCCCCTACCTGATGGAGACGAGCATCCCCGGCGTCTTCTGCGTGGGCGACGCGCGCGCGACGAGCGTCAAGCGCGTGGCCTCCGCCGTCGGCGAGGGCTCCATCTGCGTGCAGCTCGTCCACCGCGCGCTGCAGGAGCTCTAGCCGGGCGCGACGCCCCCGGCTCAGGCGGTCGTCGCCTCGCGCGTCGGCATCGTGTGGTATGCGGAGGGGACATGTCGTCCCCTCGCCCCCTCGTCCTCGTCCTGGCGGCGCTCGCCGCGCTCTCGCTGGCGCCCCTCGCCGCCGCCCAGCCCATCGAGCCGCTCCAGAACACGCGCCCCGAGCCGCCGCCCGCGCCGTCCGACGTCGCCGAGGCGCCGGCGAGCGCCGCCAAGAGCGCGAGCGGCCTCGCCTGGAAGGTCCTCGCCAAGGGCCGCGGCGACGCGCGCGCCGGCGTCCACGACAAGGTGAGCGTCACCTTCACGGCCTGGACCCCCGGCGGCGAGGTCATCGACAGCTCGATCCCCGACGGGGAGCCGCGCACGTTCCTGATGGACGACGTCATCAAGGGCCTCTCCGAGGCGCTCGGCGCGATGGCGAAGGGCGAGCGGCGGCGCCTGTGGATCCCGGCCTCGCTCGCGGCGACGGGCCGCCCCCGGCGACGCGGCGCCGCCGCGCCGACGGTCATCGACGTCGAGCTCGTCGACATCGTGAAGATGCCCGATCCCATCCCCGTGCCCGAAGACGTCGACGCGCCGCCGGCCGACGCCAAGCGGACGCCCTCGGGCCTCGCCTACAAGGTCCTCAAGCACGGCAAGGGCAAGGAGCACCCCACCGCGGACAGCACCGTCGAGGTGCACTACAGCGGGTGGACGCGCGAGGGCATCCTCTTCGACAGCTCGGTGCGCCGGGGCAAGCCGCTCAGCTTCCCGCTCGGCGGCGTCATCAAGGGCTGGACCGAGGGCGTGCAGCTCATGGTCGTGGGCGACAAGGTCCGCTTCTGGATCCCGAGCAAGCTCGCCTACGGCGACGCGCCCAAGGACCAGGGGACGCCCGCCGGTCCGCTCGTCTTCGACGTCGAGCTCCTCGCCATCAAGTAGCCGTCACGGATCGGCGCGCCGCTCGAGCTCGGCGATCACCTGCGCGCCGAGGAGCAGGATGAGCGCGGCGACCTCGAGGGTCAGCAGGACGATCACGGTCGTCGCGAGCGAGCCATAGACGACGTTGACGAGCGACAGGGTCCTGAAGTACCAGACGAGGACGTGCCGGACCGCCTCCCAGAGGAGGGTCGCCGCGGCGCCGCCCGAGACGGCGCGCCGGAAGCTCACGCGCCGCGCGGGCAACACCATGTAGAGCGCCGTCAGCATGAGCGCCGACCCGACCATCCCCAGCAGGTGCAGGAGCGTGCGCGAGAGCCGCGCCAGAGACCAGGCGTGTCCGAGGACCTGGACGGAGGCTCGGCCCAGGGCCTCGAGCCCGCCGGTTATCAGCGTCACCAGCAAGAGCCCGGCGCCGAGCGCCATCACGAAGACGTAAGGAATGACGGCCGAGAGCGCGGGGTGCCGCCTCTTGGGGGCGCGATGATGGAAGATCATGGCCATGGCGTTCTCGAGGATCGAGAAGGCCATGGCGCTGAAGAACAGCAGCGCCACGAGGCCGATGCCGCCCACGAGGTCGCGGTGCGCCAGGAACGCGCCGACCTGCTCGGTGATCGCCGGCGCCTCGCCCGGCACGAGGAACTCGAGGTTCATGGCCACCGTGCGGATGAGGAGGCGCTCGTCGACGAAGCGCGAGAGCGTCACCAGGAGCAGCGCGAAGAGCGGGACGAGCGACAGGAGGGTGTTGTAGGCGACGGCGCCCGCGAGGAGCAGGCCCTGATTCCGCCGGAAGTCCTGGGCCAAGCGGCGAACGAACAGGAAGAGCGAGCGCGCCATGGTCCTCGGCTTTCGTGACTTCAAGGAGCGTGCCCGGCCGCGGGGGGGGGCGCGCGCCGCGCGGCGGGCGGCCGAACCCCGCATCTGCTTCGGGCGCGGACGGCGGGCGCGCAGCTTCTGCG
>DASZWW010000302.1:0-3018 GCA_035546175.1 Polyangia bacterium | reverse complement strand
CGAACGGGTGGCGCGGATCGGGCTCGAGCCCGACGCCGGTCGCCTCGCCCGGCCCGGGCTCGGGCATCCGGCCGGGCACGCCCGGGTACACGCCCCCAGGCAGCTCTTCGCCGGTCAACACGGGATGGCATCCCGCCGCTGGCCCAGGGTCCGCCGCGGCCGCTCCGGCCCCCGCCTACGGCGGCGGCACCGCGGCGTCGATGCCCGGCGCCCACCCGACGACGTCCCCGACGGCGGCGGCGCCCGCCGGCTGGCATTCGAGCGCGCCTCCTCCGGGACAGCTCGGTCGTGACAAGCCGCTCCCGGGCTCGGCGAGCGCCGGCGCGGCTTCGCGCGGGCCCGCCCCCGGCTCGAACGGGGGGTGGCACTCCGCTCCGGCGGCCCCGGGCGGCGCCGCGTCCCAGATGGGCGGGAACGCGCACCCGGGCGGCATGGCCTCGCAACCGATGTCCCCGCACCCGAGCACGGCCAACACGGGCGGCGGTCGTCCGGCGCCGGCCCCGGTCCAGAGCGGCGGCGCGCGCCGCGGAAACAAGAAGTAGCGAACGTCAGGGTTGACGCGGCTGTCGCGCCTCGAGCGCGGCGGCCGCGTCGCGCGCCGCCGCGACGACCGTGGGCTCGGTGTCGTGGCGAGCGGCGTGCTCGAGCGCGCCAAGCGCCGAGGGATCGCCGAGCTTCGCGAGCGCCGCCGCCGCGCGGACGCGCACCGGGACGTACTCGTCCTCGCGGAGGCGGGCGATCAGCGCGTCGCGCGCGGACGGATCGCCGATGTCGCCCAGGGCGTCGACCATCTCGCGCCGATTCTGCACCTCGCGGATGTGCGCGAGCAGCGCGGGCACGGCGCGCGGATCGCGGAGCTTGCCGAGGCTCACGATGATGACCCGGCACAGGAGCACGTCGTCGCAGTGATCGAGGGCCTCCGCGAGCACGGGCACGCCCCGGGCGTCGCCGATGCCGGCGAGCGCGAGCGCCGCGCGCACGCGCAGCGTCGGCGACGAGCCCGACTCGATGAGCGTGGCGACGCGCGCGCGGGCCGCGTCGTCTCCCAGGCGGACCGCGCCCACGGCCGCCCAGTCCGCGATGACGGGGTCCGGATCGGACTTCGCTCGGGCGAGCGCGGCGGCCGTCTCGCGACGGGCCGGCAACCCGACGAGGAGCTGCGCCGCCTCGCGACGCTGCGCGAGCGGCGCGTCGCCCACGACGAGCGCCGCGAGCTCGGGAGCGGCGAGGAGATCGCCGAGGCGACCGCGCTCGATCGCCTTGGGCATGGGCCCGCCTTCGGGGTTCGAGGCGCCGCGGGCCAGGAGCGGCTCGAGGCGCACGTGCCCGTCGAGCCAGTGGTCGAGGATGGCGCGCATGGCGGCGGCCCGCTCGGGCCGCTCCTCCGCGAGGTTGCGCGTCTCGCGCGGATCGGCGGCGAGATCGTAGTAGGCGCAGAAGCCCCAGTGCAGGTCGCAGATGAGCTTCTCGTCGCGCCAGACCACCATGCGGCGATCCTCGACCTCGGCGAACGCGGGCGGCAGCCGCGACGCCGGCGCGGGCGGCGTCGCGAGCCAGGGGCCGAGATCGGTGCCGCGCATGCGCGCCGGCACCGGGATGTCGAGGAGGTTGAGCACCGTCGGCGTCACGTCGATGAGCTCGACCTGGTCCGCGACGACGCCGGGCGGGACGCCGGGGATCGAGACGACGAGCGGCACGTGGAGCTGCTCCTCGTAGAGGGTCGAGCCGTGGTAGCGGCCGCCGTGCTCGTCGAACTCCTCGCCGTGATCGGCGGCGATGATGACGATCGTCCCGGGCCGTCGCTTGCGCGCCTCGGCGACGAGCCGGCCCACGGCGGCGTCCGTGTACGCGATCTCGCTGTCGTAGCGATCGATGTCGCCCGCGCCGAAGGAGAAGCCGGGGTGCGCCTCGTAGGGCTCGTGCGGCTCGAAGAAGTGGATCCAGACGAACGACTTCGGGGGCTTGACGGTGTCGTAGTAGGCGAGCACCTGATCGACGCGGCGCTGGGCGTCGATGTACTCGAACTTCACGTACTCGAAGCTGAAGTTCGTGGCCGCGTAGGCCTTGGTCTTCGCGGCGTCGACGTAGAAGACGGCCGGCGGATAGAACGCGGCCGTACGCCAGCCGTAGGTGCGCAGCACGGTGGCGATGGGATCGTGGCTCTCGCCGGGCGCCAGGCGCGCGAGGGTCGGGAAGTACTTGCCCGTGAGCATCGACGCCACGGAGAACGACGTGTGCGGCGCCTGGCTGTAGGCGCGCGCGAAGCGCACGCCGGTCGCGGCGAGGCGATCGATGTGGGGCGTCGTCGCGCGCGCGTATCCGTAAGCGCCGACGTGGTCGGCGCGCAGGGCGTCGATCGTGATGAGCAGGACGTCGGCGTCCGGGCGGCGTGGCCCGTCGGGCAGCGGGGGGAGCGCCGCCTCGGCGACCTCTCGCTCGGCGCCCGCGGCGGTGTGCGGCTCGAGCGACGTCGGCACGCCGCGCAGGGCGAGCGAGGTCATGGCCGTGCGCTCGTGCGCGGCGTAGCGGAGGACCTGGCTGCCCGCGAGGGCGGAGAGGGAGAAGACGACACCCGCGGCGGTCATCGCGGCCAGGCCCGCGGCGGCGACGCGCCGGCCGCGCCCGCCCGGCGAGAGGGCGGCCACGAGCAGCCGCGGGGCGAGCACGGCGGCGGCGAAGGTGACCACGGCGAGCGTCGAGTGGAACCATGGGTACAGGCGCGGCAGCACGTCGCGGTTCGCGACGTGCGCGGCGGCGCCCGCCGCCGCCAGCGCGGCGGCGACCACCATGGCGCGCGCCCGCCGGCCCACTCCCGCCGCGCCGAGGAGACGCCCGTAGCCGCGCGCGAGGGCGAACGCGCCCGCCCCGCCGAGGAGGGTGACGAGCGCCGACAGGAGCGCGTGCCCCGGGCCGCGCGACGCCTTGGGGCCTTGAAAGAGCTGAACGGCGTCGACGGCGACGAGCCCGGTCGCGACGAGCGCCGCCCCCGCGGCGTCGACGAAGCTCGCCGCCCGGGCC
>DASZWW010000301.1:0-2220 GCA_035546175.1 Polyangia bacterium | reverse complement strand
GAGCCCGCCGCCGGCCGCGACGCGCGGCGCGCGGCCGTGCTCGTCGGCCTCGCGCCAGCCGCCCCAGTCGACGGCGATGGTCGCCTCGGGGCTGCGCCCGGCGCGCTCGAGCGCCAGCGCGCCGAGGAAGGCGTTCGCGCTCGCGTCGTCGATGGCCCCTCGCGGGCCGAGCACGGCGCTCACCGACGAGAACATGAGGAACAGCTCGAGCGGCGGCTCGCCCGCGGCCTCCGCCTCGCGCGCCAGCGCGTCGAGCACGAGCGCGCCCTTGACCTTGGGAGCCATGACCCGGGCCGCCGACTCGAGGGTCTTGGCGGGGACCAGCTCCTCCTCGAGCACGCCCGCGGCGTGGATGACGCCCGTGATGGCCCCGAAGCGCGCGCGCGCCTCCTTCATCACGCCGCGCATCTGGAAGAGGTTGGTGACGTCGGCGTGGGTCACGAAGAGCTCGGCGCCCACGGCGCGCAGCGCCTTCTCGCGCTCGGGGTGGGCCGTCCGGCTCACGAGCACGAGCTTGGCGCGCGCCGAGCGCGCGAGGTCCTCGGCCAGCGTCGCTCCGATGCCGCCGAGCCCGCCCGTGATGACGTAGACGCCGCCGTCGCGGAAGCCGCGGGCCGTCGCCGACGGCGTGCGCAGGGGGGCGCGCTCGAACGACTCGACGAGCCGCTCGGCGCCGCGGTAGGCGATGACCCGCTCCTCGCGCGCGGGATCAGCCTGCCGGGCGGCGCCCACCTCGGCGAGCAGCTGGTCGACGACCCTGCGGCCCTGCCAGGGCGCGGCGGGCGGCCACGAGACGTCGACGCTGCGGCTGGCGAGGGCCGGCCGCTCGGCGCCGATGACGCGCGCGGGCCCGAGCAGCATCGCCTTGAGAGGATCGCGCTCGGGCTCGGCGCCCAGGCGATGGAGGCCGTTCGACACGATCGTGAGGCGCGCCGGCCGCTCCTCGAGGGCGAGGGCCTGAGCGAGCGCGAGCGGGCTCGCGAAGAAGAGGTCGAAGGCGCGATCGTAGCGCGCGAGCGCGTCCGCGCTCGAGCCCGGCGCCGCCGTGACCGCCCACAGGTGGAGGATCTCGTCGGGCCGCTTGTCCTCGGCGCGCAGGGCCTCGACGAGCCGCTCGTAGTCGGCCCTCCGGTCGGGCGCGACGGTGAACGTGCCGTCGGGCAGGCGGGCGTAGCCCGGGCCCGGGCGCACGACGATCGAGCCCGGCAGCCGCGCGGCGAGCTCGGCGCCGAGGCCCGCATCGTCGGCGAAGACGAGCGTCACGCCGCTCGGCACGGCGCCGGGCAGCGCCGCCGTGCGCGACCACGACGGCAGCCAGAACCATCCGGCGACGTCCGGCTCCCGCCGGAGCGCGCCGCGCGCGGACGCCCGCGCCGGCGCCGACCTGGCGACGCGATCGATCCAGTACCGGTCGCGTTCGAACGGGTACGTGGGCAGCGGCACGCGCCGCCGTGGCGCCGGCCCGCGCAGTCCCGTCCAGTCGACCTCGGCGCCCTCCGCCCAGAGCTGCCCGACGGCGCCGAGCAGGAACGCCACGCCCGACTCCGACTCTCCCGGCCGCGCCATCGTCGGCAGCGCCGCCGCGGGCGCCGCGGCCTGCATCCCCGCCAGGCGCGTGAGCGCCCGCCCGGGACCCACCTCCAGGATCACGCAGCCCGGATGATGCGCGAGCAGGGTGGCCAGCCCCTCGGCGAAGCGCACGGTCTGGCGCAGGTGGCGCACCCAGTAGCTCGGGTCGCAGGCCTCCCGGGCCGTCATCCACGTTCCCGTGAGGTTCGAGACGTAAGGCCGCCGGCTCGACGGCGGCTTGAGCTCGAGGGTCCGGCAGAAGCGCTCGAGCTCGGGGAGGATGGGATCGAGCATCGCCGCGTGCGCCGGCGCGGTGACGGGGAGGCGGCGCGCGTCGATCTCCTTGGCGGCGAGCCGCGCCTCGAGCGCCGCGACGGCCTCGGCGGGTCCCGAGGCGACGCACAGCTCGGGCGCGTCGACGGCGGCGATGGACAGCCCGTGGTCGGGCTCCTCGCGGTTGAGCTCCTCGGGCGCGAGCGGGACGACGAGCATGCCGGCCGGGGGCAGCGCCTCGACGAGCCGCCCGCGCTCGATGGCGAGGCGCATGGCGTCGCGCGGGGTGAGCACGCCCGCGAGGCAGGCCGCGACGTACTCGCCGACGCTGTGGCCGATCATGGCCAGCGGCGTGAGGCCCCAGGACGCGAGCAGGCG
>DASZWW010000300.1:0-3078 GCA_035546175.1 Polyangia bacterium | reverse complement strand
GCTCGGCGTCCGTGCCCGCGCGCGGCGCGGCGGCCAGCGCCGGCTTGCCCGGCGCGCGCGTGACGGCCTCGCCGCGGTAGTAATCGAGGAGCTTCTTGTGCGCGTCGGTGAGCTTCTGCCCGTACTCCTTGACCCGGTTGTCGATGAAGTTGAAGGCCTCGCGGCTCTCGGTCTCCTTGAGCGCCGCGCTCGAGTCGATGAACGTCTTGCCGATGAGGTTCGTGATGCGCGCGGCCCGCCTGGGGTCGTCATCGCTGTAGGAGATCTTCACGATGGAGTCCGTCTTGTTGTCGATCTTGATGCGGTTGCGGAAGGCCGCGAGGATCTTCTCCGCGTCCGCCGGGTCCGTGCGCGGAGGCAGGATCCCCGAGTCGAGCGCGAGCTGCTTGAGCGACTTGTGCCCCAGCACGACCTGCATGACGAGCGCCATCTGCGTCGACGGCTTCGAGATGGCGGCGCGCCCCTCCATGAGCGGCTTGATGACGTCGTCGGTGTCGACGATGATCGACATCGTCGCGTCCCACTTCTTGGGCATGACGAGCCCGAGGCCGAGCACGAGCAGCGAGACGACCGTGAAGACGACCGTCAGGGGCAGCAGCCGGCGCTTGCCCTCCCTGGCCATCAATCCGAGAACGCCCGGCAAACCGTCAGTCATGATCCCTGGTGCCTCGTGAGGTTTCTGCGCGCAGGTCTTGGGGACGGCTCATCATTCCCCGCTAACATATGCATCCCTCCCAGCCACGACGACCCCCCGGGACGCCCGAGATGATGGGCGCGGCGGAGGTCCACCTCTGGCTGCTCGCCGCGCCCGAGGAGGCCGACGAGGGGCGGGCCGCGCGCGCGCTGGCCCTCCTCGACGCGGACGAGCGCGCCCGCATGAGCCGCTTCCACGCGCCCGAGGACGCCCGCCGCTACCTCTTCGCGCACGCGCTCGCGCGCACGGCCCTCACGCGGTACGCGCCCGAGGTGCCGCCCGAGCGCTGGCGGTTCCGCGCGGGCGCGCACGGCCGGCCCGAGATCGCTGACGCGAAGGGCGCGGCCGCGACGGCGCTGCGGTTCAACCTCTCGCACACGGCGGGGCTCGTCGCCTGCGCCGTCGCGCGCGGCCGCGACGTGGGCGTCGACGTCGAGCACCTCTTCCCGCCGCGCTGGAGCGACGAGGCCTGCCTGGAGATCGCGGCCGCGCACTTCGCGCCCGCCGAGGTCGCCGCGCTCGCCGCCGAGCCGGCCGAGCGGCGCCGGGCGCGCTTCTTCGAGATCTGGACGCTCAAGGAGGCTTACACGAAGGCGCGCGGCCTCGGCCTCGCGCTGCCGCTCGCCGGGTTCGCCTTCGACGCGCGCGGGCCCGACCTGCGCCTGCGGTGCGCGCCCTCCGTCGACGCCGAGCCCGAGGGCTGGCGCTTCGAGCGCCTGCGGCCCACGCCGCGGCACGCGCTGGCGCTCGCCGCGCGCTGCGCGGCCGGCGACAGGCTGGTGGTGCGAATTTGTGAGGCGGGGGCCGATTCTCCGTAACCGCGGCGACCCACCACCCTTGCGGCGCGGCCCCACGGGTACCAACGTTTGCTGAGCGCCGAACTCCGCGCGCGGGCGGCCGCTCTGGCGGGGGGGATCACGTGTCGAACGTCGATCAGCATGAGGTGAATCAGGGAACGGCCTCCGAGGAAGACGAGACCGTCGTCGCGATCATCGGCATGGCGGGGCGGTTCCCGGGCGCGCCCGACCTCGAGCGGTTCTGGAGCAACCTCGCCGGCGGCGTCCAGTCGATGCGCCGCCTCACCGACGAGGAGCTGCTCGCGGCGGGCGAGTCGGCGGCCGCGCTGCGCGATCCGCGCTACGTGCGCGTCTGCCCGGTGCTCGACGACGTCGACAGGTTCGACGCCGGCTTCTTCGGCTTCTCGCCGAAGGAGGCGGCCGCCGCCGATCCGCAGCACCGCGTGTTCCTCGAGGTCGCGTGGGAGGCGTTCGAGGACGCCGGCTACGACCCGGTCCGCGCGGGCGTCGTGGGCGTGTGGGCGGCCTGCGGGGCCAACTCGTACCTCGCCCACCACCTCGCGACGAGCGCCGAGCTCATGCAGACGAGCGGCGAGGCCCTCCTCCGGCACGCGGCGGGCGACATGAACTTCCTCGCCACGCGGGTCTCGTACGAGCTCGACCTGCGCGGCCCGAGCATGAACGTCCAGACCGCCTGCTCGTCGACGCTCGTCGCCCTCCACCTCGCGGCGCAGAGCCTCATCGGGCGCGAGTGCGACCTCGCGCTGGCGGGCGGGGCCACGATCGAGCTGCCCCAGCTCGGCTACATATATAAGGAAGGGGGAATCCTGTCGTCCGACGGGCGCTGCCGGCCGTTCGACGCCCGCGCGAAGGGCACCGTCTACGGCAGCGGCGCGGGCGCCGTCGTCCTCAAGCGCCTCTCCGACGCCAAGCGCGACGGGGACACGATCCGCGCCGTCCTCAAGGGCTCGGCCGTCAACAACGACGGGTCCAAGAAGGTCGGCTACCTGGCCCCGAGCGTCGAGGGGCAGGCGCGGGCCGTCGCCGAGGCGCTCACGGTGGCCGGGCTCGGCGCGCGCTCGATCTCGTACGTCGAGGCGCACGGCACGGGGACGCTCCTCGGCGATCCCATCGAGGTGAGCGGGCTCCAGCAGGCGTTCCGGGCGCACACCGAGGAGCGCGGCTTCTGCGGGCTCGGCTCGCTCAAGTCGAGCATCGGACACCTCGCGGAGGCGGCGGGCGTCGCCGGCGTCATCAAGACCGTGCTCGCCCTCCAGCACGAGCGCCTCCCGCCGTCCGCGGGCTACGAGCTCCCGAACCCGAACATCGACTTCGGCTCGAGCCCCTTCCGCGTCGTCCGGGAGCTCGAGGCCTGGCCGCGCGGGCCGCAACCGCGGCGCGCGGGCGTCACCGCCCTCGGCGCGGGCGGCACGAACGCGCACGTCATCCTCGAGGAGGCGCCGCCCGCTCCGCCCACGCCGCCCCCGGCGCGCGCCTGGCAGCTGCTGCCGCTGTCGGCGCGCTCGGACGCGGCGCTCGACGCGGTGACGGCGCGGCTCGCCGCCCACCTCGGCGCCCGGCCGGACC
>DASZWW010000299.1:0-26584 GCA_035546175.1 Polyangia bacterium | reverse complement strand
GGGTTGACGGCGCCCGCGCTGCCCGTCACGCCGGCCGAGCCCGCCTGCGTGCCGCCGGCGGCGCCGCCGGCGCGGCGGCCGTCCGAGCTCGTGCAGCCGACGGACAGCGCGGCGAGCGCGGTTGCGAGCACGAGGCCTTTGTCGAGCGTCCGGATCATCGAGGCACTCTCGCATCGCGCCCGCGCGCGACCGTGCATCCCCCGCGTCAGGGATGCACTCGACGGAGCCCAACACCGCTCGACGCGGCGTTCAGCGCTTCTCGCTGCCCGTGATGAGGCGCGCGCCGTGGCGGAAGGTCACGTACGACCAGCACCAGTCGAGGAACACGGACACGCGGTTGCGGCGGTCGAGCAGGTACCAGAGGTGGACGAAGAGCCACATGAGCCACGCGAGCAGGCCGGAGAGGCGCAGCCGCCCGAGCTGCGCGACGGCGCGCGAGCGGCCGATCGTGGCCATCGAGCCCTTGTCGACGTAGCGGAACGGCTCGCGCGGCTCGCCGCGCCGATCGCGCTCGATCATGCGCGCGACGTAGCGTCCCTGCTGCATGGCCACGGGGCTGACGCCGGGGAGCGGACCCTCGGGCGTGTCGAAGCGGGCGATGTCGCCGATGGCGAAGACGCGCGGGCGGCCCGGCAGCGAGCAGTCCTCGCCGACGACGACGCGGCCGCCGCGGTCGAGCGGGGCGCCGAGGCGGGCGGCGAGGCCGCTCGCGCGCACGCCCGCCGTCCAGAGGATCGACTGCGAGCGGATGAGCTCGTCGCCGAGCCAGACGCCCTGCCCGTCGATGTTCGTCACGCGCTCGTTCGTGCGCACCTCGACGCCCAGCTCGACGAGCGAGTCGCGCGCCTTCTCGGACAGACGCGGGTCGAACGTGGCGAGCAGGCGGTCGCCCGCCTCGACGAGCACCACCTTGATCCACGACGGGTCGATGCGACGGAAGTCGCTCTCCGCGATGGGCCGCGCGAGCTCCGCGATCGCGCCCGCGAGCTCGAGGCCCGTGGGCCCGCCGCCGATCACCACGAAGGTGAGGAGCGCGCGCTGCAGCGCCTCGTCGGTCGCGCTCTCGGCGCGCTCGAGCGCGACGAGCACGCGCCTGCGGATCTCGATGGCGTCCTCGATCGACTTGAGCCCCGGCGCGTGCAGCGACCACTCCGGGTGGCCGTAGAAGTTGGTCTCCGCGCCCGCCGCGACGACGAGGTAGTCCCACGCGAGGCTCGTCCCATCGGCGAGGGCCAGGCGGCCGTGGTCGAGATCGAAGGAGACGACCTCGGCCATGAGCACCGTGACGTTGCGATCGTCGCGGAACACGGCCCGGATCGGCACGGCGATCTCCGCGGGGCTGAGCGCCGCCATCGCCACCTGGTAGAGCAGCGGCTGGAAGAGGTGGTGGTTCATGCGGTCGACGATGGTGACGCGCACGGGCGCGCCGGCGAGCGCGCGCGCCGCCGCGAGGCCGCCGAACCCGGCGCCCACGATGACGACGGCGGGGCCCTCGCCGTCGTCGGGCGCGGGTCGAGACAAAGGCGTGGCGCTCATCTCCGCTCCAGACCACCAGCCTAGCGCAGCACCTGGACGCCCATCGCGCGGGCCCGCGCGTCGTCGGCGGCCGTGTCCGCCGCGGTGCCGCCGCGACCGCCCCCCCGCGCGGTCCGGGCGCGGGGACGCTCGTTCTCGAGCTTCGGGATGAGCCTCGACAGGTGGGTGATGTCGCTGTCGTCGTAGCCGGACGTGGCCCACCTGACGAAGCCGCCGCGATCGACGACGTAGAGGGTCGGGAAGCCCGTGACCCTCCAGGCGCGGCTCGTGAAGCTCGCGCGATCGAAGAGCAGCTCGGCGCCCGGCGGAAGCGCGCGCCGCGCGAAGAACGCGCGCACGAACGCCGGCTCCTCGTCCACGTCGATCACGAGGAGGCGCACGCGATCCCCGAACGCCCTCATGAGGCGGTCGTGACCGGAGAGCGACTCGCGGCAGTGCGGACACCAGGTGGCGAAGAAGTCGACGATGGTGATGCGCCCCGCGAAGTCGGCGCCGAAGGCGCGCCCATCGTGGCCGTACGCCTCGATGCGCGGGGCGGGCGTGCCCTCCGAGAGGAGCTCGCCGTGACGCGCCAGAAGCGCGAGGAGCAGCAGCGCGTTCACGGGCGCCTCACCCATCCATGCGGCGGCGGAAGGCCCGCATGCGCCGGCTTCCCGTCCCGAGCTCGCGGAAGAGCAGACCTCTGAAGACCATGACGTAGTGGACGAAGACGATGAGCAGCGGCGCGGCCCACAGCGGCGCGCCGGTGATGAACGCCAGCACCCCGCCCGCCGAGCCGAGCAGCGACAGCCGCACGAGGAGCTCGCCCGGCGACGAGAACGACAGCGTCCCGGTCGCCCACAGGATCACGAACGCGAAGACGAGGTTCGGCGGGAACCAGGCGAACGCGTGCTCCATGACGAAGCTCGCCGACTCCTTGAGGAGGGCGAAGGAGCGGCTCCGGCTCTGGTAGATGAGCTCGGGGACGACGTTGAAGAAGATGGCGATCGCGAGGGCGGCGACGCCGCCCACCGCCGCGCCGTTCCGCCCCGCCATGCCGCGGAGCACGCCCACACCGAGACCGATGACCCACAGGGCGAAGAACACGCTGACCACGTCCCAGATGGCGCCCAGGCCCTTCTTCAGATCGGCCGCGCGGAGCGGCACGCCGTCGATCGCCGAGGCGAGCAGCGAGAGGTAGGCGCCGAAGCACGCGGCGGCGACGAGATAGACGACGATCCCCGCGAACATCCCGAGGGGCGCGGACAGCGCGGCGGCGCCCGCCACCGCGAACGCGTAGATCGGGATCGAGACCGCCGCGAGCCACGACTGCGCCGCGCGCTTCGCGGCGAGGACCGCGACGTCCTTGTAGAGGCTCAACATCCCGCCCGTAGCGTAGCGCAGAAGCGCCGCGGGACGAACCTCAGTGCGGCAGGCGCAGCGCGACCAGGGCGTCGATCGTCGTCTGCGGGACCTGCGCGGGCAGCCCCGGCAGGAGGGCCGACACGGACGCCGGCACGGCGCCCGGGTGGATGAAGGCCTGCTGGACGGTCCGCGAGGCGACGTCGAAGAGCACGATGACGTAGCGGTAGCCGGTCGCGGGCCTGCGGAACGCGGCGCCCGGGCCCTGCTTGGGCGTCGAGATGGCGCCCGCGGCCGCCTCCGTGTCGCCGGTCTTCTTGTTGACGAGGTCCACCGACGCCGGGAGGCTCGTGACGTTGCAGCCCGTCCCGCAGGGGCCCTCGCCGACGTAGCCGGCGTAGCCGAAGAAGTTCGTGCTGAAGACGTCGAGGTTCCTGTACGTGTTGTTGTCGTTGACGACCTCGAACGCGTTCAGCTGGCCGCACCCGTTGCCGGCGTTCGGGTTGTTCGGGTACGAGTAGCACTGGCAGCCGTTGTAGAGGCCCTGGCGCACGAGCTCGCCGTGGCTGATGCCGATCCAGGGCGCGTCGTACCAGCCGTCCGTCGTCGCGTTGTTGCAGTTCTGCGCGTTGGTGATGGCGCCCGAGCCATAGTGCGGAAACGTCGCCAGCCAGACGTAGAGCTTCGAGCCCGCCCAGCCGTAGTACTTGTGCTGGCCGGCGCCGGGCGCGGGGCAATAAGGGACGCTGCCGGCGCCGCAGGGGAACTCCTTGGCCGTCGAGACGTCGACGAGGCACTTGTTGCCGACGACGCCCGCGAAGCTCGTCGCGCCCGGCGTGGGCGGCCCCGAGAACGCGATGTTCGTGCCCGCGGTCGGCGCGCGCGCGTCCCACGACGAGGTGAGGTTCCAGGGGCCCGACGTGCCCGAGGCGGGCTGGTAGACGGCCATCTGCTTGACGAGCATGGGGCCGCGCAGCGTCGCCGACAGCTCTTCGTCCCAGGGCTTGAGGGCGTCGCCCGTCTCGACCTGGTTCGTGAGGCAGCAGGTGGTGCCCATCATCTCGACGTCACAGGGACCCTTCGCGGGATCGCGGCGGCTCGGGTACATGCCGGGCGCGCCGATCATCTGGAAGGTGATCGTCGCGCCGTCGGAGACGGGGCCGGGGTCGAGGCCGGGGAACATGCCGAGGCCCCCGCCCGCGCCCGTCGGGTTGGTCATGCTGCCCGCGGCGCCCGTGGCGCCAGCAGCGCCGGCGCCGGCGGCGCCCGTCGACGACGCGCCGGCCGCCCCGCCGTGCCCGGCCGCGCCCGACGAGCTCCCTGCCGCGCCCGCCGACGTGTTGCCCGCCGCGCCCGCAGACGCGTTGCCCGCCGCACCCGCAGACGTGCTGCCCGCCGCGCCCGCCGACGTGTTGCCGGCCGCGCCCGCCGACGTGCTTCCGGCGGCGCCCGTCGAGCTCCCCGCGGCGCCTGTCGAACCGGAGCGCGAGCCGCCCGCGCAGCCGACGGCGACGCTCGCCGCGCAGGCGAAGACGATGCGCAATTGACTTTTCCGCACGAGAAGAGAGTTTATCGCATACCGGAAATGGCTCACAGCGATGCGGCGCGCATTTTCACGCTGGTCGCGTGCCTATCTTTGACGACGTCGGCGTGCGGCCGGCTCAAACCGAACGCGGCTTCCTTCGACGCGAGCGGCCCGGCGGCCGCGGAGGTCGGGAGCGACGCCGCCGGCGACGGTGACGGCGCCGGTACCGTCGACGGCGCCGAGGCAGCGTTGGCGACGCTCTCGCCGATCCTCGCCGACTGGCCACGCGTGCGCGTGGGCGTCGAGAGCCGCGAGTTCTCCAGCTTCGATCGCACGGGCGGGAACGACGACGGCTTCGCGGGGACCTACTCCGCGCTGTACGTCGACGCGAAGGGCGAGCAGGTCATCTTCGACGCGCTCGGACCGGGGCGGCTCGACACGCTGTGGTTCACGAGCTCGGTCAGCGGCACGGCGCCGCTCGGCATCGGCCGGGTGCGCTTCTACCTCGACGGCGCGGCGACGCCCGCCGCGACCGCCGACGCCGATCAGCTCTTCGCGGGCGGCGTGCCGGGCTTCCCGCCCTCGCTCGTCTTCGACAACCACGAGAGCACGGGCGGCTTCGTCTCGTACGTGCCGATCCCCTTCGCGCGGCGGCTGCGCATCACCACCGAGCGGCGCGCCTCGTTCTACAGCGCGCAGTACGAGACGTTCCCGCCCGACGAGGCCGTCGCCTCGTGGAGCCCGGACGACCCCGTCGACGCGCGCGCGCTCGGGCTCGTGCCCGACGCCGACGCCGACGACGGCGACGAGGCGCCCCTCGACACGGAGCGCGCGGGGCCCGGCCTCGTGACGAGGCTGACGTTCCTGCCGGCGGGGCCGGTGGCCGCGGACGCGCTCCGCGCGGCGCGCGTGCGCATCTGGTGGGAGGACGAGGCGGAGCCGGGCGTCGACTGCCCGGTCGACGCGTTCTTCGGCAGCGGCCTCGGCGAGGCGAGCGTCGCCTCGCTCGCCTTCTCGATGGCGCCTGGCCGGTGGGTGAGCCACCTGCCCATGCCCTTCTGGCGGCGCGCGCGCGTCCAGCTCACGGGCGTCAGCGGGCGCCTCTTCCTGCGCGTCGCCCCCAACCCGTACGACGAGAGCCAGGCCGCGCACCTGCGCGTCCGCTGGCGTGAGGAACGACCGACGACGCCGGCCACCGACTTCGAGCTCCTGACCTACGCGGGGGCCGGGCGGCTCGTCGCGACGGTGCTCACCGTCGAGCCGCCGGACGCGGCGACGGACAAGCAATGGTGGGAGGGCGACCTGCGCTCGTACGCCGACGGGCGCCGCACGCCGGGCATCCAGGGCACGGGCTACGAGGACGATCACTTCGGGGGGTGGAGCAACGAGTTCTTCTCGACGCCGTTCTCGCTGCCCCTCAACGGAGAGCCGCTCGCGCGCATCCTCGACCACACGGGGCAATACAACGGCGACGTCACGATGTACCGGGTCTGGCGCGGCATCCCCTTCCTCGGCGAGGTGCGCCACAGCGTCGAGCACGGCACCGAGAACGTCCGCCAGGTCAACGAATCGGCCGCGACGTTCTTCTACGCAGAGCCGCGCCCGTGGCTGGTCGATTCGGACGCGCTCGACGTCTGCGACGACGCGTCGCGCGCCGCGCACGCCCTCTCGGTCGCGGGCGAGACCCGGCTGCCCCCGCTCGCCAGCGCCTTCGAGGGCCGCGCCTACCAGACGACCGTGACGATGTGCCACCACGCCCACACGGGCCGCGCGACGTTCACGCTCGCCGTCTCACCCGACAACGCGGGCGTGATCCTTCGCCGCGCTTACGATCAGGCGCGCGGCCGCCAGCGCGCCGCCGTGAGCGTTGACGGCGCCGTCGCCGGCACCTGGTACGTCGCCGAGTCGAACGAGACGCTCCGCTGGGCCGAGCGTGACTTCTTCCTGCCGCCGTCGGTGACGCGAGGGCGCGCGCGCCTCGCCATCACGATCGAGCCCCAGCCCGAGCCGGACCTCGCGGGGGATCCGCCCGCCTGGGACGCGGCGGCCTATCGAACGCTCTCGGTCGTTCCGCCCGCCGTGCCGTAGAGTGTCCCCGTGGCCCTCCAGGCGACCCTCTATCACCTGCGCGTCGAGCTCTCCGACGTCGACCGCGGCGTCTACGAGTCGCTCGACCTGCGCGTCGCGCGTCACCCGTCGGAGTCGATGCCCTACCTCCTCACGCGCGTGCTCGCTTACGCGCTGCTCTACGAGGAGGGAATCGCGTTCGGCAAGGGCCTCTCGACCACCGAGGAGCCCGCGCTCTGGATCAAGGATCTCCAGGGCAACGTGCGCGCCTGGATCGAGGTGGGCACGCCCTCGGCGGAGCGCCTGCACAAGGCCAGCAAGGCGGCGCCGCGCGTCGTCGTGTTCACGCAGCACGACCCGCGTCTCCTCGTCGAGGAGGCGGCCAGCCGCGCCATCCACAAGGTCCAGCAGATAGAGGTTTACTCGCTCGAGCCCGCGTTCCTCGCCGAGCTCGAGGCGCTCACCGACCGCAACGCCCGCTGGACGCTGCTGCGCAACGACGGGCTGCTCTTCGTGACCGTCGGAGACGAGAGCGCCTCCGGGGCCGTGACGCGCCACGAGCTCGCGCCCGCGCCGTAAACGCGCGCTTCGTTTCGAGCAGCGGGAGAAGACCATCCCAATCTGCTGGTCACGGCCCGAATAGAGGGTGTAGTAGAACACGACCATGGACGCCGCCGCCTCGACTCTGTCCACCGACGCCGCCGCGAGCGCGCTCGCGAACGCCAAGCGCAAGGCGTTCTGGCGCCTGCTCCCGCTTTGCTTCATCTGCTACGTCGTCGCCTACGTCGATCGGACCAACATCTCGATCGCGAAGCTCACGATGAAGCAGAGCCTGCCCTGGCTCACGAGCGACGTCTACGGCTTCGCGGGCGGCGCCTTCTTCTGGGGTTACTTCCTGCTCGAGATCCCGGGCTCGATCCTCGTCGAGCGCTGGAGCGCGCGCAAGTGGATCAGCCGCATCATGATCACCTGGGGCATCATCGCCGCCTCGACGGCGTTCGTGAAGACGCCCACGCAGTTCACCGCCGTGCGCTTCCTCCTCGGCCTCGGCGAGGCGGGCTTCTTCCCCGGCATCATCATCTACCTCACGCACTGGTTCCCCAGCCGCGACCGCGCCCGCGCCCTCTCGGTCTTCCTCATCGCCACGCCGGCGGCCCAGATCCTGGGCCCGAAGCTCACCGGCGCGATCGTCGCGAGCGGCACGACGACGCTCGTCGGCCTGACGTTGAAGGGCTGGCAATGGGTCTTCATCGTCTGGGGGCTGCCCGCGACGGTGCTCGGCGTCGTCGTCTTCTTCGCGCTCACCGATCGGCCGCGCCAGGCCTCGTGGCTCACGCCCGAGGAGCGCGACGCGCTCGAGGACGAGCTCGCGCGCGAGCGGGCCGCGACGGCCGCCAAGCACCGCATGACCCTGGCCGAGGCGTTCCGGAACCCCAAGGTGCTCCTGCTCGTCTTGGCGTACTTCTTCGTCGTCGCCGGCAACTACGGCGTCATCGAGTTCTTCCTGCCGAGCATCCTCGACTCCTGGTACCACCTGAAGATCTCCAGCATCACGACGTACATGATGTTCGGGCCGGCGCTGGCCCTCGCGAGCCAGCTCTTCGTCGGGTGGAGCTCCGATCGCACGCGCGAGCGGCGCATGCACACGGTCATCCCGGTCTTCATCGGCGGGATCGCCTTCGTGGGCCTGGCGTTCTCGCGCGGCAACCTGGCGCTCACCATCGCGTGCGTGGCGGTCGCGGCGGCCGGAACGAAGGCCTACCAACCCGCGTTCTGGGCGTTGCCGAGCATGTTTCTGACGTCCACGGCGGCCGCGGGGAGCATCGGCTTCATCAACTCGTTCGGCAACCTCGGGGGCGGCGGCCTGGCGACGCCGGTCATGGGCTACCTCGAGAAGAGCACCGGCTCCTACGTCGTCGGGATCCTCATCATGGCCGCCTCGATGTTCATCGCCGCCGCCATCGTGTTCTTCCTGGGCCTGGGCAAGAAATCCCGGGCGGGGATCTCCTGATTCGCCCAACGAACATCAAAGTTCTCGTTGGCCCGCCGAAGTAATGTATATGTTTGCTCTCCCAATCGAGAGGGCACGAAACAGACATGTCCAACATCCAGTCCATCGTTGACGATTTCGCCAATCAACTGAGCGCCCTCATCGAAGCGCAGGTGCTCGAGCGGGCGCGCGCCACGGTCGCCGCCGCGCTGGGCGCGCAGGGCAAGCGCGGTCCGGGCCGGCCGCCGAAGCTCGCGAAGCTGGTCGGGCTGACCGCTCCGGGCCTCGGCGACGGCCGCAAGAAGCCGCGCAAGAAGGCGCCACCCCAGCTCTGCCCCGTCCCCGGCTGCAAGAACCGCGCGGCCCCCATCTTCGGGATGGTCTGCTCCGAGCACAAGGACGTCCCCAAGGCCAAGATCAAGCAGTACCGCGAGGCACGGCGCGCGAAAAAGAACGGCAAGCCCGCGAAGAAATAGGACTTTCTCGCAGGCGCACGGCGGCGCCGGGGGCGGGCGGGCTTGCGAAAGGCGCCCCTTCCCTCTAAGAATGGGAGGCCTGTGCGCCTGCCGGAGAAGACATACGCGTACTCCCGCGGTCATCGCACGATGGAGGTCGCGGGGATCGTTGGCCTCTTCGCGCTCCTCGGCTACGTCGCCTGGCGCCTGATCTTCGGCGTCGCGACGCTCGGCCAGGGCCTCGGCGTGCTGGCGCTGGTCACGATCGGATACTTCGTGACCGACTTCATCTCCGGCTTCGTGCACTGGGCGGGCGACTCGCTCGGCAGCGAGACGATGCCCGTCCTCGGCGCCCACTTCGTCAAGCCGTTCCGTTTCCACCACATCGATCAGAAGGACATCACCCGCCACGACTTCATCGAGACCAACGGCAACAACTGCATCCTCTCGGTGCTGCTGATGCTGCACGTGGCGATCCTCATGCCGCGCACGCCGGGGTTCTTCTTCTATTACGGCGCGCTCATGTTCTCGATCGCGCTCTTCACGCTGGGCACGAACCAGTTCCACAAGTGGGCGCACAGCGAGCCCGAGGAGTTGCACCCGGTGATCCGGGGCCTGCAGCGCGCGGGGCTCATCCTCTCGCCCGAGCACCACAAGACGCACCACACGGCGCCCTTCGAGACCTACTACTGCATCACGCACGGCATGCTCAACCCGCTGCTCGCGCGCGCGAAGTTCTTCCGCCGCGCCGAGCAGCTCGTGGCCGTCGTCGCGCCTGACTTCCTCTACCTCGACGAGCGGCACAAGTTCGAGGCCGCGCGCGAGGCCGCCGCCGACGCGCCGGCCGCCGCGGCCTCGTAAGGGCTGGCTCGTCAGGACGCGAGGGAGCGGCGCGCGGCGTCGGCGAGCCGGTGATCGTCCTCGGGCTTCCGCCCGCTCACGGCGATGGCGCCGAAGACGTGGCCGTCGTGCCGGAGCACCACGCCGCCGCCGAAGGTCGTGATGCGCGGATCGTTGTAGTCGGCGGGATCGACGCCCTTGCCGTGGCGCTCGATCGTGTCCTTGAGCCCGACGATCGCCGTGTGCAGCTTGGCGATGACGACGTTCACGCCGAGCGCGGGCGCGCCGTCCATGCGCTCGAGCGCGAGGGGCACGCCGTCCGCGCCCGCGACGGCCGCCGTGACGGGCAGGCCGCCGTCGCTCGCGGCGGCGGCGACGATGCCGCGGCAGATCCTCGTGGCGTCGGCGTGGTCGAGCACGCGGGTGAGCTTCATGCTGGCGAGTCTCGGCGCGCGCGCGTCTTCACGTCAAGAGCGCGACCTCGTCGATCCCGTCGGGGGTGGCGACCGCGCGGAAGACGGCGACGTTCTCGAGGGGCGGCGGCATCTCCCCCGTGACGCGGGCGAGCAGCGCGCGGATCGAGCCGCCGTGGCTCACGACGAGCACCGCGGCGTCGTCCCGATCGTGCCGGCGCGCGAGGGCCCGGCTCACGGCCGCGTGCATGCGGTCCGCGAGGGCCTCCTGCGACTCGGCGCCGGGCGGCACGCGCCGCGGATCGGCGCGGTAGCTCGTCCAGAGCTCCGGGTGGCGCTCCTGGCACTCGCGGCGCGTGAGGCCCTCGAAGATGCCGAAGGAGCGCTCGCGCAGCTGCGCGTCGACGACGAGCTCGGTGACGCCGAGGATCGCCGCGGCCGCCTCGGCGGTCTGCCGCGCCCGGGCCAGGTCGCTCGTGTGGATCCGCGCGATGTCGCGCCCGCGCAGGAGCTCGCCGAGCGCGCGCGCCTGGCAGTGCCCGACCTCGTTGAGCTCGATGTCGGTGTGCCCCTGCCAGCGGCCTTCACGATTCCACGACGTCTCGCCGTGTCGGGCGAGGTAGAGAACGCGTCGCACGAAGAAAAGCTAACGCCCGTCGGCCGTCTCGGCGAGACGTTCGTCGACGACGGCGCGCAAGGCCTCGGCCAGCCGGCGGCGCGTCTCCTCGGGCAGCGCCGTCACGGCCCGGGGGGGCTCCATCGTGCGCGCCCAGAGCTGGTCGCGGAGCTGCCGTCCCTTTTCGGTGACGACGAGCATCTTGATGCGCCGATCGCCCTCGGCGCCCTGCCGCGCGATGAGCCCACGCGACTCGAGCTTGTCGACGATGCCCGTGACGTTCGAGGCGTCGCAGACGAGCTCCTGCGCGAGGGTGCTCATGGCCAGCGGCCGGTCGGGATCGAGCACCCGAACGGCGTGCCCTTGCATCGGCGTCAGGTCAAACTCCGCGCACACCGAGACCCACCAGGCCTTCTGACTGAGGAGAAACTCGATCATCACCGGCCAGCAGTCGTCACCCGTCAGCCTCTTCGGCATCCCCATGCGGCCCGGCTTGACCTTCGCTTCCATCGTCCTCTTGACCGACCTCCAGAACTTATGAGCTCTAGACTTTCACACTACTTAATAATTTACAACTTCAATCTTTGTCGGATATCAATATAGTCGCTCTCACCCGACTCACCCTTACACAGTCCCTGGCAGAGAGGCCGCCATGAAATCCCTTCATCTCCCCGCGCTCCGCTTGACCTTCGTGCTCGCCACGCTGCCGCTGGCCGCTGGCTGCCGGCGCTCGGAGGCCGAGGTCCCGCACGACCCCAAGCCCGAGGCCGCGGCGCCGATCGCGGTGAAGCAGGCGGAGGCGCAGGCGCTCAAGGTGCCGCGCACGCTCGTGCTCTCCGGCTCGCTCATCGGGTCGCAGGAGGCGAAGGTGGCCGCGGGCGCCGCGGGCAAGGTCGTCGCGACGTACGTCGAGCGCGGCTCGGTCGTCCGCAAGGGCGCAGTCCTCGTGAAGCTCGACGCGCGCGCCCTGGGCGCGCAGGCGCAGGAGGCCGCCGCGCAGGCCGAGTCCGCCAAGGCGCAGGAGGCGCAGGCCAAGCTCGACTGCGCGCGCACCGAGCAGATGCTGGCCAAGGGCGCCATCTCGAAGGCCGACTACGACAAGGCCCACACGGCGTGCGAGTCGACGAAGTGGTCCGTCTCCGCCGCCGAGGCGCGCAAGACCCTCACGGCCGAGGCCCTGCACGACACGGAGATCAAGGCGCCGTTCTCGGGGATGGTGATCGAGCGCTTCGTGACGGCGGGCGAGTACGTGCGGGTCGACTCGCCGGTCGTCTCGCTCGTCGACGTCGACGCGCTCCGCGTCGAGCTCACCGTGCCCGAGGCCGACGTCGTGTCGATCAAGCAGGGGATGGTCGTCGACTTCCACCCGGCGGCCAACGACGACGGCCGTGTCTACCGCGGCAAGATCCGCTACATCGGCCCGTCGGTCCGCGCGCAGACGCGCGACGCCGTCGTCGAGGCGTCCATCGAGAACCCCGGCCACGACCTGCGGCCCGGCATGTTCGTGACGGCGAAGGTCGCGCTCGGCGAGCAGACGCTGCCGGCCGTGCCCGCGTCGGCGGTGCGCGCCGAGGGGACCCTCCGGCACGTCTTCACGGTCACGGAGGGCCGGCTCGAGGACCACCTCGTGCAGGTCGACGACGCGCGCGCCGGGCTCGTGCCCGTCGTGAGCGGCATCAAGGCGGGCGACCGCGTCGTCGTCGACGTCACGGCCGAGATGCGCGACGGCGCGAAGGTGCAGTGAGGACGCCATGCAGTGGCTCGCGTCGATCTCCGTCAAGCGGCCCGTCTTCGCGACGGTGATGATCCTGACGATCGTCGTCGTCGGCGTCATCGGTTACGGCAAGCTCAACGTCGACCGCTTCCCCAACGTCGACTTCCCCATCATCTCGATCATCACGACGCTGCCGGGCGCGGCGCCCGAGGAGGTCGAGACCGAGCTCACCGACAAGATCGAAGAGGCCGTCAACACGCTCGGCGGCATCGAGGAGCTGCGCTCGGTGACGACCGAGGGCGTCTCGCAGGTGTACGTGACCTTCACGCTCGACAAGGACGTCGACAGCGCGGCCCAGGACGTGCGCGACCACGTGAGCACCGTGCTGCCGGATCTGCCGGAGGGCACGAAGCCGCCGGTCATCAGCAAGCTCGATCCGGACGCGGCGCCCGTGCTCTTCGTGGCCATGGACTCGAAGCTGCCGGTGCGCGAGCTCACCGAGCTCGCCGATCACGAGGTCCGGCAGGCGCTCGAGAGCATCCAGGGCGTGGGCCAGGTCTCGATCGTCGGCGGGCGCAAGCGGCAGGTCCAGGTGTTCGTCGACCCGGTGAAGATGCGCTCGGCGGGCATCTCGGCGCCCGAGATCGAGCGCGCCATCATCTCGCAGAACGTCACCATCCCGGGCGGCGCCATCGAGACGGGGCCCCAGCGCTTGACGTTCCGGGTGCGCGGCCGGATCGGCAGCGTCGAGGGCGTCGGCGACGTCATCATCCGCAACGTCGACAACCACCCCATCCTCGTGCGCGACGTCGCGACCGTCGTCGACGGCGAGGAGGAGGCCGAGACCGCGGCGCGCGTCAACGGCGCGCCGGCCGTCGTGCTCTCGATCCGCAAGCAGTCGGGCGAGAACAGCGTGGCCGTCGTGGACGCCCTCCGCGAGCGCATGAAGGAGCTCGAGAAGTCACTCCCCAAGGGGACGCACCTGCGCGTCATCCGCGACAACACGGAGAGCACGCGCACGAGCGTCGACGCCGTCCGCGAGCACCTCCTCCTCGGCGCCGTCTTCGCGTCGCTCGTCGTGCTCATCTTCCTCGGCAACTTCCGCAGCACGATCATCGCGGCGCTCGCCATCCCGACCTCGATCATCGGCACCTTCATGGCGATGTGGGTCATGGGCTTCACGCTCAACGTGATCACGCTCCTCGCCCTCGCGCTGGCCGTCGGCATCGTCATCGACGACGCGATCGTCGTGCTCGAGAACATCGTCCGCTTCATCGAGGAGAAGCGCATCCGGCCCATGCCGGCGGCCATCTACGCCACGAAGGAGATCGGGCTCGCCGTGCTCGCGACGACCCTGTCGCTGCTGGCCGTCTTCCTGCCCGTCGGCTTCATGAACAGCATCCCCGGCCGCTTCTTGCGGAGCTTCGGCCTCACGATGGGCGCCGCCATCGCGATCTCGCTCTTCGTGAGCTTCACGCTCACGCCCATGCTCGCCTCGCGCTGGCTGCGCCTGCCGCCCGAGGGCGAGCACGAGCGGGGCGCGCTCGAGCGCCTCGTCGACGTCTTCTACCGCCCGATTGAGGGCGCTTACATGAAGGTGCTCGCCTTCGTCGTCGACCGGCGCTGGATCGTCGTCGTGGCCTCGCTCGCGACGCTCTTCTCGCTCAAGTTCCTCGGGCCGGCGGTCCCCAAGGGCTTCTTGCCCAAGAACGACGAGGCGCAGTTCGAGATCACCGTGCGCACCCCCGAGGGCACGAGCCTCGCGTCCACGGAGCTCAGCGCCGAGCGCATCGCGCGCGACGTGCGCGAGTGGCCCGAGGTCACGGCGACGAACGTCACGATCGGCGACAACGCCACGAAGACGCCCAACCTCGCGTCGATCTTCGTGCGCCTCGTGCCGCCCAACGAGCGCAAGCTCACGCAGGATCAGCTGCAGGACAAGGCGCGCAAGGAGATCGTCGCCAAGCTCCCGGCCAGCTGGCGCGTGTCGGTGCTCGCCGTGGCGGCGTTCGGCGGCGGGTCCTTCAGCACGGCGACCGTGCAGTACACCCTCACGGGTCCGAGCCTCGAGAAGCTGGGGCAGTACGCCGACGAGATCTCGGCGAGGCTGCGCAAGGTCCCGGGGGCGGTCGACGTCGACACCTCGATGATCACGGGCAACCCGGAGGTCGTCGCGCTCGTGAACCGCCGCAAGGCCGCCGACCTCGGCGTCAACGTCGTCGACGTCGCGTCGGCCGGGCAGATCCTCGTGGGCGGCCTCAAGGTGTCGCGCTACGAAGAGAACGGCCGCGAGTACGACATCCTCGTGCGCGCCGAGAACCAGTTCCGCTCGAGCCCCGAGGCGCTGTCGCTGCTCACCGTGCCGTCGGCGAAGCTGGGGACGGTGCCGCTGCTCGACGTCGTCGAGCTCAAGCGCGACGCGAGCCCGTCGAAGATCGACCGCCTCGCGCGCCAGCGGCAGGTGACGTTCTTCGCGAACACCGCCCCGGGCGTGGGCGCCAACGAGGTCGGCACGGCGCTCGAGAAGATCGTCGCCGGGATGCACCTGCCCCCCGAGTACCGCCTCGCGCCCTTCGGCCAGTCGAAGGAGATCAAGCGGACGGGCGGCGCCTTCGTGATGGCCTTCGGCATGGCCTTCATCTTCATGTACCTCATCCTCGCGGCGCAGTTCGAGTCGTGGCTGCACCCCGTGACGATCCTCCTCGCGCTGCCGCTGACGGTGCCGTTCGCCCTCGTGTCGCTGATCATCTTCAAGCAATCGCTCGACATTTTCACGATGCTCGGCATCCTCGTGCTCTTCGGCGTCGTGAAGAAGAACTCCATCCTCCAGATCGACCACATCAACCAGCTGCGCGCCGAGGGCATGAGCCGGCGGGACGCCATCCTCCACGGCAACCGCGACCGTCTGCGCCCGATCTTGATGACGACGCTCGCGTTCGTCGCCGGCATGGCCCCGCTCGTGACCTCCAAGGGCATCGGCGCCGAGTTCAACCGCGCGACCGCCGGCCCCGTCGTCGGCGGCCAGATCCTCTCCCTGCTCCTCACCCTCCTCGCCACACCCATCGCGTACTCACTCTTCGACGATCTCTCGGTCAAATGGAAAAAACTCCTTCGCATCAAGCCACGCCCCGACTCCGAAACCGGCGCCAGCGAAATCATGGGGCCGCCTCACGTGACCGTCTCGAACGGCGACGGACACCACCGCGCGACCGTCCACGGGCGCGCCCACGACGTGGAGGCCTCGTCGTGAAGACGCTCATCGCGGCGCTGACCTTCGCCACCCTCGGCGCCCCGGGCTGGGCCCGGGCCCAGGACATGGGTGAGCCCACGCCCCAGCTCGTCACCCCTCCGGTCGCGGCCCCGACGGCGCCGACGGCGACCCAGCTGCCGAACGGATCGACCGCGGCCAGCGACCTGCCGGAGCTGACGTTCGAGCAGGCCATCGCGCTGGCCCGCAAGAACAACCGCGACATCAAGGTCGACCGGGCGCAGCTCGCCGAGGCCCAGACGGCGACCCAGTCGGCCTGGGCGTCGCTGCTCCCCACGATCGCCGCGCAGGGCAGGTACACGCGCAACTACGTCCAGGTGGAGTTCCCGGCCGGCGCCTTCGGGCCCAAGCCCTTCCTGCTCCAGCCGCTCAACCAGTGGGACGGCGTCGTCAGCGGCACGACTCCTCTCATCGCGCCCGCCGCCTGGGCGGGCCTCAAGTCCGTCGATGCCAGCGTCACCGCCGCCGAGGCCACCTTTCAGGAGCAGGAGTCGTCGCTGCTCCTCGAGGTGGGCGCGGCGTTCCTGGCCGCCGCGGGGACGGACGAGCTGGTCGAGGCGAGGCGCTCGAGCCTCGTCGTGGCGCGCGCGACCCTCAACGACGCCCAGGTCCGGCTGTCCGCAGGCTCGGTCACGAAGGTCGACGTCGATCGCGCGGAGTACGCCGTCGTCCGCGCGGAGCAGCAAGAGCGCGAGACGCTCACGTCGCGCGACCGCGCCTACCGTGAGCTCTCGACGTTGCTCCAGATCAACCACCCGTACAAGGTCAGCACGAGCTTTCCGACGGCGCCCATGCCGGATCCCAACGACGTCAAGATGGCGTTGACCCTCAGGCCCGAGTACCGCGCGCTCGACTTCAGGGCCAAATCGGCCGAGCAGGAGAGCAACGCGCGCGCCCTGCTGTGGGCGCCGCAGCTCTCGGCGTTCGGCAACATCCGCCGATTCAACTACGACAACTTCCACCTCGACGACTACTCCTGGGCCGTGGGCGCCCAGCTCGACTGGCTCCTTTACGACGGCGGCAGCCGCGACGCCGCCCGACACCAGGCGAACGCGCGAGCGGCCTCGGCGCGCGAGCAGGCGGCCGTGCTCGCGGACCGCGTGCGCGACGACCTCGCGAACACGTCGGCCGACCTCCGCACGAAGCAGCAAGCGGTCGACGCCGCGCAGCGGGCGCTCGTGCTCTCGAAGGAGACCCTCGAGCTCATCCGGACGCAGTACACGGCGGGCACGGCGACCCAGCTCGATCTCCTGCAGGCGCAGGACGCCGTCACGGTGGCGAACGTGGCCCTCGTCCAGGCGCGGTTCGACGTCGCCGCCGCCGATCTCCAGTTCCGCCACGCGGCGGGCACCTTCCCGCCGAAGTAGTCCTCCCTCAGCCCAACCCTCTCCCAGCGGGGCTGGGAGAGGGAGAGCCTGGCTGGGGAGAGGTCAGGGAGTCGAGGGTGGAGCTGAGGCGGTCGCGGAGCATCTCGTAGATCGTCGGCTCGCGCGGGCCGAGCTCGAGGAGGGCGATGCCGAGCGATGCCTCGCGCGAGAAGAGCGGGAGCACGATCAGGTCGTGGCGCTGGTCGACGGGCAGCGTGCCCTCGGGGACGAGGCGGGCGGCCGGGTAGAGGGTGTCGTTCCGCGGCGCGACCACGCCGTCGCGCACGGACAGCGCGAGGCGCGCGCCCGACTCGGGGCGGCGGGCCTCGAAGAGAACGACCTGCGCGGCGGGGATCTGCAGGCGCGGGAGCTGCTCGACGAGCGCGGCCATGAGGGCCGGGACGTCGCGCGCGGCGGCGAGGGCGTCGCTCGCCTCGCTGAGGGTCCGCGCCCACCGCGTGACGGCGAGGGAGCGTCGCGCCAGGGCGCGCTCCGTGGCCTGCGCGACGAGCACGTGCGCCTCGTGCCAGGCGTCCTCGGCGACGAGCGCGCGCGCGGCGTCGCCCGCGAGCGCCGGGCGCAGCAGATCGCGCATCCCCTTGATGACGTCGTGCCACGTCTCGAGCTCGGTGCGCGAGGTGGCGCCCGCGAGGATCTCCTCGAAGCGCGCGCCGAAGACGCCACGCTGGCCCACGATCTCGGCCTCGAGGGCGGCCGCGAGCACGGCCGCGCACCGCTCGGCGTCGGCCGGGCGCCCGACGCGCTTGAGCGACAGGAAGACCCAGGCGGCCGCGTGCTCGAGGGCCAGCGTCCAGTCGGTCGCGGGCGCCGCGATCGAGTGGTCGTGCTCCTTCATGACGGCCGAGCGGCACCCGCACGAGCGCCGCACGACGAGCTGCGCGGGCAGGAGCGTGCGCGCCGGGACGCCGTCGCCGCGCAGCTGCGCCAGCACCATCTCGGCGGCGAGCTCCCCCTGCTCGCGCAGCGGCTGGCGAACGCTCGTGAGCGGCGTGTGCGCGAAGCGCGCCTCGTCGAGGTCGTCGAAGCCCATGACCGCCGCGTCGGCGGGCACGCGCACGCCGCGCGCGCGCAGCGCCTCGATGGCGCCGAGCGCCATGTAGTCGTTGGCGGCGACGAGCGCCTGGAATGACGCGCGCCGCTCGTCGATGAGCGCGCGCACCGCCGCCGTGCCCGCCGGCAGCGTGAAGTCGCCCGGGGCGATGAGGGCGGCGTCGAGCGGGATCTCGTGCTCGGCGAGCACCTCGCGGTAGACGCGGTAGCGCTCCTCGGCGTCCTGGTTGCCCGCCGGCCCGCGCACGAAGCCGATGCGGCGGTGACCGTGCACGCGCACGAGGTGGCGGATGCCCTCGCGCAGCGCGGGCGCGTTGTCGACGGCGACGCTCGGGATGCCCTCGAGGAGCATGCCGATGCTCGCCATGGGCAGCGGCCGGAAGCGGGCCGCGAAGTCCACGAGCGCCGAGTGGTCCGCGTAGTTCGCCAGCGTGCTCGACAGGACGATGAGGCCGTCGACGTTCGCGCCTCCGACCAGATCGTAGAGGAAGTTTCGCTCGGCGCCGAAGCGCTCGGGCGAGCGCAGCCCGCCGCCCACGAAGACGCGCACGCCCGCGCCGTGCCGGCGCGCCGTGTCCATCACCGCCTGGATCAGGGTCGACTGGTACGTGTACTCGAAGAGATCGACCAGCAACCCCAGGCGGGGCGCGCGCACGTGGTCCCTCGTCGTCGACATCGGCCTCGGTACCGACGATCATCCTCGCCCAACGCCGCCTGGAGGTCCACCGGTTCGCGGACGCGGCGCGCCTCGAGCGCCGCCGGCGACGAGGCTACCGCGCGACGTGGATGTTGAACATCGGCGTCTTCAGCGCGCCGTAGAGGCGCACCCACAGCAGCAGGAAGGCCTCCTGGGCGCGCGCGCCCGTGAGGTCGCCGAGGTCGACGACGTTCTTCCAGCCGAACCAGCCGGTGAGGATCTCCTTGACCTGGCCCTTCGCGCCCGCGTCGTTCCCGCACATGAAGATGTCATGGTCGCCCTCGAGCGACGCTCCGTCGACCATCAGGTTGGCGTTCACCGTGTTGAGGGCCTTGACGACCTTCGTCTCCGGCAGCGCGCGCTGGATCTGCTCGCCGAGCGAGTCCGTGCTGCACACGAACAGCGAGGGCGGCATCCCCTTCGAGAAGTCGAGCGGGTTCGACACGTCGACGAGGATCTTGCCCGCCAGCTCCTTCTTGGCCGCCTGCACCGCCGCCAGTGCCCCGGCGCCGAGGGTGCAGTTGAACGCGAGCTCGCCGAAGGCCGCCGCCTCGGCGAACGAGCCCTGCGAGGCCTTCGCGCCGTTCGCCTTGGCCCACTCGACGCCCTTGGCGTTGCCGGCCGCGCGCGAGCCCATCTTCACCTCGTGGCCGAGCTTCACGAGCTTCGTCGCGATCGTGCTGCCGACCATTCCCGTTCCGAAAACTGCGATCTTCATGCTCTCCTCCGCGCCGCCAATCTAGCAGGCGCCGACGCTCGCGCCCGGCGTTATCATCGCGCCATGACGCTGCTCGCGGGGATTGGGGTCTCGACGTTGATGGCGCTGACGGCCGCCGAGCCGGGCGGCGGCGGCAAGCTGTCGCCCGGCGTGGCGAAGGAGATGCAGGAGGCGATCGTCGCCGTCAACAAGTCCCTCGGCCTCGAGAGCTGGCCCCAGCACGGCGTCAAGCCGTGCGTCGACCGCGGCGGCCAGGGCATCCTCGCGAAGGACGTCAAGCCCGACGAGGCGCGCAAGTGCGCCGCCGCGGCCGTCGAGAAGGGCACGCCCGAGCTCGGCAAGTCGTACGTGCTGGCGATCCTCATGAGCGAGATCGGCCCGGTCACCGTCATCGCCCTCGGCACGGGCGAGCAGGCCGGCTGGGGCGCCTACTCGTGCGACCCCACGAAGGCGTGCAAGCCGATGAAGATCAACCCCGCCAACAAGTGGGGCAAGCGCCTCGACGAGCGCCGCGCGAAGGCGTGCGGCGACGCGACGACGATCTGGCTCCCGGCGGGCCAGCGGTCGTGCCCCTGAGCAGGCGCAGGCGCGCCCCTCCGGGGGCAGGCGGTCATCGGACGCCTCACCCGCGCGCGGGCAGCGTGGCGACGAGCCTGGCGGGCGCGACGGCGCGGTAGCTCTCCTCGATCCACGCGCGCAGCATGTCGAGGGGCGGCCGCTCGCTCTTCGCGAAGAGCGCCGTGACCCAGCCGCTCTTGCCGAGGCCATAGCGCGTCGGGGAGGCGAACGGCAGCGTGAGCGCGATGGCGGCCGTGTCGGGCAGCTTCACCGACATCGCGAGCCCGCCGTCGTGCGTGCCGAGGAAGACGAACACCTTCTTGTTCACCTTGACGACGCGATCGCCCCAGGGGAACTCCTCGACGGCGCCCGGCAGCGAGAGCGCGAACGCGCGCAGCGCGGACTCGGGCCTGGTGGCGCGGGGCGCGGCCTGGTGGTGCACGGGCCGGTCGCCGCCGGCGCTCGCGCCCGCGCGGCGCTCCCGTCGCGAGGCCGGCTTCCGGGCCGGCTTCCGGGCCGACTTCTTGGCCGATCTTTTGGCCGCCACGCCTCAGCCCACCCAGGCGCGCGCGTTGCGGAACATGCGCATCCACGGGCTGTCCTCGCCCGTCCAGGCGCGCGGGCGCCACGAGAGCTGGACGTTGCGGAAGACGCGCTCCGGGTGCGGCATGATGATCATGACGCGGCCGCCTGCCGCCGTGAGCGCCGTGATGCCGCCGGGCGAGCCGTTCGGGTTCTCCGGGTAGCGCTCCGTCACGGCGCCGAGGTGGTCGACGAAGCGCGCCGCGACGGCGCCCGCGCGCTCGAGGACGCCGCGGTCGTCGTCGGCGGCGAACTCGGCGCGGCCCTCGCCGTGCGCCACGGCGATGGGGAGGCGCGAGCCCTCCATGCCCGCGAAGAAGATCGACGAGCTCTCCTCGATCTGGACGAGGGCCAGGCGGGCCTCGAACTGCTCGCTGCGGTTGCGCACGAAGCGCGGCCAGCGCTCGGCGCCCGGGATGAGCTCCTTGAGGTTCGAGACCATCTGACAGCCGTTGCACACCCCGAGCGTGAACGAGTCCGTCCGCGCGAAGAACGCCGAGAACGCCTCGCGCGCGCGGGCGTGGAAGAGGATCGACTTGGCCCAGCCCTCGCCGGCGCCGAGGACATCGCCGTAGGAGAAGCCCCCGCACGCGGCCAGCCCGCGGAACGACGCGAGGTCGACCGCGCCCGAGAGCACGTCGGTCATGTGCACGTCGACGGCCTCGAACCCGGCGCGGGCGAAGGCGGCGGCCATCTCGATCTGTCCGTTGACGCCCTGCTCGCGCAGGACCGCCACGCGCGGGCGAGGCCTCACGTCGAAGCGCCCGGGCGCCTCGTCGAGCGCAAAGGTCAGGTGCGCCGACCGCCCCGGGTCGCGCGCGTCGTGGCGGCCCGCCTGCTCGTCGTCGGCCGAGGCCGCGTCGTCGCGCAGCCGCTGGATGGCGTGCGTCGTCTCGGACCAGGCGGCGCGCAGGGCCGTGCGCTCCTCGTCGAAGACGTGGTGCTCGCCCGCGTGGATGGTGATGCGGCCGCCCGAGACGGGCCGCCCGATGCGCCGCACGGCGCCGCCGAGCCCGTGGCGGGCGAACGTCTCGGTGACGCGCGCGACGTCGTCCTCGCGCACCTGGACGACGGCGCCCAGCTCCTCGGAGAAGAGCAGCGCCGCGGGATGCCCGCCGCGGCCGAGGTCGATCTCGAGGCCCGTGCCGCCCGCGAAGGCCATCTCGACGAGCGTCACGAAGAGCCCGCCGTCGCTGCGATCGTGGTAGGCGAGCAGCGCGCCCGCGGCGTTGAGCTCCTGCACGGCCGCGAAGAGCCCGGCCAGGCGCGCCGGCTCGTCGAGGTCGGGCGGCTCGGCGCCGAGCTGGCCGTAGACCTGCGCCAGGCACGAGCCGCCCAGGCGATGCTTGCCGCCGCCGAGGTCGACGAGCAGGAGCTCGGTGTCGGTGACGTCGACGTCGCCGTCGCCGCGCAGCTCCGGCGTGAGCGCGCGGCGCACGTCGGTCACGGGCGCGAACGCGCTCACGATGAGCGAGAGCGGCGCCGTGACGCTGCGCCTCTCCCCTCGCTCCTCCCAGGTCGTGCGCATGGACATCGAGTCCTTGCCCACGGGGATGGCAATGCCGAGCGCGGGGCAGAGCTCGAGGCCCACGGCCCTCACCGCGTCGTAGAGCCGCGCGTCCTCGCCGGGGTGGCCCGCGGGCGCCATCCAGTTCGCGGAGAGCTTGACGTCGGAGAGCGCTCCGATGGGCGCGCTGGCGATGTTCGTGATGGCCTCGGCGACCGCCATGCGCGCCGACGCCGCGGCGTCGAGCAGCGCGAGCGGCGCGCGCTCGCCCATGGCCATCGCCTCGCCCGTGTACACGTCGAAGGCCGTGGCGGTGAGCCCGGCGTCCGCGACGGGCACCTGCCAGGGGCCCACCATCTGGTCGCGCGCGATGAGCCCGCCGACGGTGCGGTCGCCGATCGTGACGAGGAACGTCTTGTCCGCGATCGTCGGCAGGCGCAGCAGACGCATCGCCGCCTCGCGCACGTCGAGGGACGCGACGTCGAACGGCGCCGCCGCCGCGCGGCCGCGCTCGGCCGTCCTCGTCATCTTCGGCGGCTTGCCGAGCAGCACCGAGAGCGGCAGGTCGATGGGCCGCCTTCCGAGCAGCGGGTCGTCGACGCGCAGGCGGCCGTCGTCGGTGGCGCGGCCCACGACGGCGAACGGGCAGCGCTCGCGGGCGCACAGCGCCTCGAACTCGGCGAGCCGCGCGGGCGCGAGCGCCAGCACGTAGCGCTCCTGCGCCTCGTTGCACCACAGCTCGAGCGGCGACATCCCCGGCTCGTCGCTGGGCACGGCGCGCAGATCGAAGGTGGCGCCGCGCCGGCTGTCGTTGACGAGCTCGGGCAGCGCGTTCGAAAGGCCCCCCGCGCCGACGTCGTGGATCGACACGATGGGGTTCTCGTCGCCCAGCGCCCAGCAGCGGTCGATGACCTCCTGGCAGCGCCGCTGCATCTCGGCGTTGTCGCGCTGGACCGACGCGAAGTCGAGGTCCTCCTGCGACGCGCCCGACGCGAGCGAGGACGCCGCGCCGCCGCCGAGGCCGATGAGCATGGCCGGCCCGCCCAGGACGACCACGGGCGCGCCCGGCGGGATCTCGCCCTTCTGGACGTGCGCGGCGCGCACGTTGCCGAGCCCGCCCGCGAGCATGATCGGCTTGTGGTAGCCGCGGACCTCGCGCCCGGCCGGCCCGTCGGCCTCGAGCTCGAAGGTCCGGAAATATCCGTTGATGCACGGGCGCCCGAACTCGTTGTTGAAGGCGGCGCCGCCGAGGGGGCCCTCGATCATGATGTCGAGCGCGCTCGCGATGCGCTCGGGCTTGCCGTGGTCGCGCTCCCAGGCGCGCACGGCGCCGGGCAGGCGCAGGTTCGACACGGAGAAGCCCGCCAGCCCCGCCTTCGGCTTCGCCCCCCGCCCCGTCGCGCCCTCGTCGCGGATCTCGCCGCCCGAGCCGGTGGCCGCGCCGGGGAACGGCGAGATGGCCGTCGGGTGGTTGTGCGTCTCGACCTTCATCAGGATGTGCACCGGCTCGCGGCGCGCGCCGTAGACGCGCGTGCGCGGATCCGGGAAGAAGCGGCCGCCCGCGGGGCCCTCGATGACGGCGGCGTTGTCCTTGTACGCCGAGAGCACGCCGCCCGGGCTCCGCTCGGTGCTGCGGCGGATCATCGCGAAGAGCGAGAGCGGCTGCGGCGCGCCGTCGATCACCCAGTCGGCGTTGAAGATCTTGTGCCGGCAGTGCTCGCTGTTCGCCTGGGCGAACATCATGAGCTCGACGTCCGTCGGGTCGCGGCCGAGCGCGGCGTAGGCGTCGACGAGGTAGTCGATCTCGTCGGGGGCGAGGGCGAGCCCGAGCGCGGCGTTGGCGCGTCCGAGCGCCGCGCGCCCGTCGCCGCCCAGCGCGACCGCGGCGAGCGGCCGCGGCGCCGCCTTCGCGAAGAGCCCCGCCGCCTCGGCCGACGAGGCGAGCACCGACTCCGTCATGCGGTCGTGGAGCGCGCGCCGCAGCGCCGCCTCGTCGGCGACGGCGCCCGCGACGGCGTACCAGATGCCGCGCTCGACGCGCCGCACGCGCTCGAGGCCGCAGCTGCGCGCGATGTCCGTGGCCTTCGACGACCACGGCGAGATCGTCCCCAGGCGGGGGACGACGAGCAGCCGCCGCGCCTCGCCCGCGGCCGGGGCGCTCGCCGCGGCGCGCGGGCCGTACGTCAGCAAGCGGCCGAGGATCTGGCGCTCGCCGTCCGAGAGGGCGCCCTCGACGTCCGCGAAGTGCGCGAACGTCGCCGTCAGGTTCGTGACACCCGGGTTGCGGACGCGCACCGCCGCCAGCCGTTTCTGCAAGCGAGCCGGCGTGAAGGCGGAAGCGCCCGCGATTTCCAACATGCGTCGCGGGCCAGCCTGCCGCACCCCGCCCCGCGATGCAATGGAAGCCTTCCGGACAATTTTCAGGCAATCTGTTTCGCCACATGGGACTCGGGGGCGGCGTCTGGGCGGGCTTGATCGTGGTCGGCGCTCTCGCCTCGCCGGCGCGCGCGGGGCAAGGCTCGCCGGCGGCGCCGGCGACCGCCGACGGCGCGAGACCGCCCGCCGAGGTCGTGCCGGCGAGCGCCGCGCCCGTCGCCGAGAAGCCCGCGCCCACGCCGCCCGAGACGCGCTGGGACTGGGCGGTCTTCCCCGTCGTGTTCTACGCGCCCGAGACGTCGTTCGGCTTCGTGGGCGGGCTGGCGATCTTCGAGGACACGCCCAAGGCGCCCGGCGAGCAGCGGCGGGACGACACGGTCGCCCTCGGCCTCCAGGCCACGCTCCGCAAGCAGTACCAGGCGACGTTGAGCGTCACGAAGTTCTGGGACGACGCGCGCTGGCAGCTCACCGAGGACGCCGCGGTCGTGAAGTTCCCGAACTTCTTCTGGGGGATCGGCGACGACACGACCGACGGCGCGAAGGAGCCGTTCACTCAGTCCGGCGTGTTCTCGCGCGTCACGGTCGCGCGCCTCGCGTTCGAGCAGGTCTTCGTGGGCGCGGGCCTCACGACGGCCTGGTACGACATCACGGGCGAGACCGCGAACGGCCCGGTCGACGCCTACCTTCAGGGCAGCCCGCGCTCCGGTCCGGCCCTCGGCGTGGGCCCGATCCTCAGGCGCGACACCCGCGACGACGCGATCGGCGCCCACCGCGGCAGCCTGTCCTCGTTCGCGGCCACGTTCTTTCCCACGGCGCTCGGCGGGTCGTACCGCTACGCGTTCTACGAGCTCGACCACCGCAGCCACTTCCAGCTGGGCTCGCGCAGCGTCCTCGCCATGGAGGCGTACGGCGCCTGGGCGCCCGGCCAGGTGCCGCTCGCCGAGGTGCCCGCCCTCGGCGGCAGCTCGCGCCTGCGCGGGTACTTCATGGGCCGCTACCGCGATCACCTCTACGTCATGGGACAGGCGGAGTGGCGCGTGCGCGTCTACGGGCGCTTCTCCCTGGCGCCCTTCGCCGCCGTGGGGAACGTGTTCTCGTCGCCCTCGGCGATCTCGCTCGAGCGCCCGAAGTACGCGGCCGGGCTGTCGGTGCGCTTCAGCCTCAAGAAGGATCGCGATCTCAACATCCACGTCGACGGCGCGATCTCCCCGACCTCGTCGGGCATCTACCTCAACATGGGCGAGGCGTTCTAGGTCAGCGCTCGGGTCCGCGCGCCCGCTAGAGCCCGTTGCGCGTGCCCTTGGCGAGGATCTGGGCGCTCCCGAGGCTCTCCATGGGCAGCAGCGTCGAGTGGATCTGGTTGAGGCTCATGTTGCCCACGTCGAGGTGCGCGTCCTTGATCGCCCAGAGGACGACCTCGTAGTTGTTGATCGTGCCGCCGCCGGGACCTTCGTAGCCGGGGGTGCCACCGAAGGCGCTGATCCACCTGGCGCCCGCCGGCGTCGTGGGCATCGCGCCGCGCGGCAGGTCGGCGGGCAGCATCATCGGCGTGAGCGGGATGTCGTAGAGGATGAAGTGCGTGTTCTTCGCCGTGGCGTCGAAGATCGTGAGCGCGAGGCTCATCGTGCCCGCAGGCGGCATGGTCCACATGAGCTCGGGCGACTGGTTCATCGGCGCCGACTGGGCGGCGGGGAACACCAGGCCGCCGTCGACCATCTTGAAGCTCGTCGACGACAGCGTGAACGCTCCGGCATCCACGCTCGTGCCCGCCGCGCCCGACGTCCCTCCGTTGCCCGCGCCACCGTCGCTCGACGAACCTGCGGCGCCCGCGGTGCCCGCGACGCCGCCGGTCCCGCCCGCGCCGGCGCCGCCCGACGCCGTCCCGTTGCCGCCCGCGCCGGCGCCACCCGACGTCGTCCCGCTGCCCGCGCCGCCCGACATCG
>DASZWW010000298.1:0-1865 GCA_035546175.1 Polyangia bacterium | reverse complement strand
CGCGCCCGCGCAGCGCCTCGGCGACTTCCTCGCGGGCCGCGCGAGCGCCGAGGTGGGTGAGACGAGCTACCGGCCCGGCGCGGCGGCCGGCGATCTGGCGCGGGTGCTGCCGCGCTTCGTCGCCGACGCGCTCCGCGCGGGCCTGCGGCGCCTCGGCGAGCGCCTGCCCGCGTTCCTGCACCCGGACGCGCTCCTCGTGGGCGTCGAGACGCGCACGAGCGCGCCGGTCCGCTTCGCGCGCGACCCCGAGACGCTCGTCGCCCGCGGCCTCGCCGGGCTCTACCCGGTGGGCGAGGGCGCCGGCTACGCGGGCGGCATCGTCAGCGCCGCGCTCGACGGCGCGCGCGCCGCCGAGCGCATCCTCGCCTCCGGTTGACGGCGTCAGGCCGAGGCGGGCGAGGCCGCGCCGAGCTGGCCGAGGACCTGCTTGAGCCAGGCCTGCTGCTCGGGCGTGATGACCTCGAAGCGGACGCCCGCGGTGTGGCGCCCCTCGTCGGTCTCGCCGGTCCAAGCGACGCGCGCCTTGACCCACAGCGGCGGGGTGTCCGTCTCGACGTCGTCGAGCACGAGGAAGAGCCCGAGCGCGATCTCCTCGCCGTCCTCGAGCGCCCGCTCGGCGTCGAGCCCGGCGCCGCCCTCCGAGAGATCGCGCGTCGTGGCCGTGAAGACCGAGCGCGAGGTCCGGATCTCGGCGGACATGCGCAGGTCGAGGCGGGCGTGCTGGCGGCGCTGGGTCGTGGGGGGTGGGGGGCCGGGTTGTTTTTTCATGTCAAGGACGGAAGGGATCGTCGGGGTCCGGGAGCTTCTTCTTTTGGTTCGCGTCGGTCTCCTCGCGCTCGTCGAAGAGCTCGCCCGCGTTCAGCGAGCCGTCGAGGAAGCCCAGGAACATCTCGAGGTTTCGCGCCTGCTCGGGGTCGGGGTCGAGGAACTTCACGCCCATCTGGTAGTGGCCGAACATCGCCGTGCACCAGACGACCTTGCCGCGCATGTGCAGCGGCTCTGAGAGGCCGCCCTCGCCGAACGTCAGCACGAGCTCGAGGCCGATCTCCTTCTCCTTGGCGAGCCCCTGCGTCGAGACGAGGCAGAGGCCCGAGCGGGAGATGTCGCGCGTGTGCGCCGAGACGCTCTGTTTGTCCGACGAGACGGACACCTGGATGTCGACGGCGAAGCGCGGGTGGGCGCGGCGCGAGGCCGTGATCTCCTTGCCGTCCTTCACGGGGGGCACCGCCCCGGCCGGCGCCTCGGTCTTTTCGGTGTTGGTCTTGGTCATGGCGTGGCGGGTAGCTCTCCCGCGCGCGAGCTCCTCCAGCGCGAGAACGCCCCGCCGGTCAGGGAGTCCAGCTCCGCCTCGAGCTCCTGGATGCGGATCTCGACGTGGACAGCCGGGCCCCCTTCGCTGGCATCGGAGGCCAGGGCCTCGGCCTTGAGGCGGCGCCGCTCGAAATAGAGCCGTATCACGACGGTCTCGACCTCCCTCCGGACCTCGGCCATCCGCAGCGCGTGGGCGCTGGCGGCGATCTCGTCGGGGTTGAAGACGATCCGCCCCAGATCCCAGGTCGCTCGACATTCGTAACGCATGTCGTTGATCGAGTCCACTCCGACGGGGCTCGCCAGGGGATCGGCGGCCGTGCGCTCGAGATCGAGCGACTCGGTCCGCGAGAAGCGCCGGTCGACCCGGACGCGCAGCTCGGGCAGGAGCCCGGCCCAGCGGGCCCGGCTCACGAGCGCCCGCGCGCGCTCGGGCTCGGCCAGCGCGAGCGCGGTCGCCGCGGCGCGCAGGGAGGCCACGGGAGGGTCTCCCTCCAGGGCGGCGCGCAGGACCGCCGGCGGCAGGTGGGGACGGCGCGCCGGCTCGGGCCGCGGCG
>DASZWW010000297.1:0-4273 GCA_035546175.1 Polyangia bacterium | reverse complement strand
CGCCGACCGCCACGCGCCCTCGGCGCCGATGACGCGCACGGGGGAGGTGGGGCGGGCGTCGCGGGCGCGCCGCCGCTCGGACTCGGCGTCGGGCTGCCCGGCCTCGGATGCAGCCCGGGCGGCGTCGGTCGAGGCAGCGTGCGCGCGCTCGTCGGCCCGCTGCAGCCCCTCGAGGAGCGCGCCCTGCGTGTTGATGTCGATGGGCGGCACGGCCTCGCCCGGCGCGGGCGAGAGGTCCTCGAGGACGTCGACCCGCCCGACGTCGAAGTCGAACGTCCCCGTGGCCCAGGTCATGATGTCGTAGATGCAGGTCCTGATCTGCTCCTCGACGGCGGCGATGAGGGCGGCGCCCGTGACGGCCTTCATCTCGACGAGCACGGCGTCGAGGCGCGGGCGGGGCCTGGCCGCCGCCTGACGCCTCTGGGCCTCGGCGAGCTGCGCGCGCGAGACGAGCTTGCGCTCGACGAGCAGCGGGCCGAGGGCGAGGGCGTCGGGGGTCGTCGCGCCCACGGTGCGGCCGCGGTGCACCGAGACGCTCGCCACGCGCGCGCCGTCGCGCAGGTGCAGCGTGCCGGAGCGGTGCCCGAGGTGGACGAACTGCAGGAGCTCGACGACCGAGACCTGCTCGATGAGGCCGGAGAGGCTCACGCCGACCTCCGCGCCGGGGCGGCGGGCTGGAGGATGCCCGCGAGCGTGCGCAGCTTGCGGTCGGCGGTGGCGAAGCTCTGCGCCGCGAAGAGCGCCGCCGCCGCGTGCGCCGCGAGCAGGTCGAGCGTCTCCCGGTCCTCCGGGCCGAGCTCGTGGCGGTGTCCGAGCAGGCGCAGCAGCACGAGCGCGCCCACGGTGCGGCCCGCGACGTTGAGCGGCACGACGGCGACCGGGCCGCCGTCCGTCCCCGTGCGCAGGCGCCCGTCGGCGAGCGTCGCGTCGACCAGGGCGTCGCCGCCCGGGTAGTGACGGCCCGCGAAGCGGATGAACGAGCGGTCGGCGACCTCCTCGTCGAGCCCGTGACAGAGCACGACGGCCGTGCGGCCGCCGGCGGGGTCGGCGAGCAGGAGGACGAACCGGTCGGCCCCCACGAGGTCGACGACGATCTCGGAGATCGCCTCCAGGACCTCGGGCGGGTCGAGCGTCGCGTGGAGCTGGTACGTGGCGACGTAGAGACGCATGAGCCGCTCGCTCTGCTGCTCGGCGGCGGCGAGGCGGCGCTCGAGCTCGCGCACCTCGTCCTCGAGCGCCGCGACGCGCCGGGCCTGCTCGCCGGCGGCGTCTTCGAGGCGCCGCTCGCTCGCCCGCACGACGCCCAGCAGCGAGCCCGCGCGCTCCAGCAGCCAGGCCAGCTCCTCCGCGGCGTGCTCGCTCATTGACAGTCCTCCTCGTCATCGTGCGACAATCGAGGCCGGCGGCCATGGGGGCGAACGTCGGCGACAGTGAGAAGATCGGCGTCGTGCTGGTCGACGACCACGCCGTCGTGCGCACCGGCCTGCGCCTCCTGCTCGAGGCCGAGCCCGACCTCGTCGTCCTCGCCGAGGCCGCCACGGCCGCCGAGGCCGTCGACCGCGTCGCCGACCTCAAGCCGGCCGTGCTGCTGCTCGACATCACGATGCCCGGCGGCGGCGGCATCGGCGCGCTCGAGCGCCTGCGCAAGGCGAGCCCCGAGACGCGCGTCCTCATGCTCACCATGCACGACGATCCGGAGTACCTGCGGGTGGCCCTCGTCTCGGGCGCGGCGGGCTTCATCCTCAAGAACGCCGCGAGCGCCGAGCTCATCACGGCGATCCGCACCGTGCGCCAGGGGCGCACCTACGTCGACCCCACGCTGGCGGGCGCCGCGCTGCGCGGCATCCTCGCGGCGGCCGAGCGGGCGGGCGCGGGCGACAACCCCACCGATCGGCTCAGCCCCCGCGAGATCGAGGTCCTTCGCCAGCTCGCGCTCGGCTACACGAACAAGGAAATCGCCAACCGCCTCGAGCTCTCGGTCAAGAGCGTCGAGACCTACCGCGCGCGCGTCTCGGAGAAGCTGGGGCTGTCGGGGCGCGCCGAGCTGTTCCGCTACGCGCTCGAGAACGGCATGATCCTCCCGGACAAGACCACGCCGCCCAGCTGAGCGCCGCCGCGGCTTCTGCTTTGCGGCGCGCGCCCTCACGAGGCCCTCGCGGCCAGGACCTCGCGCACGCTGCGCAGGAGCGTGGGCGGATCGTACGGCTTCGGCAGGAAGAGCGTGCCCGGCCCCGTCTGGCCGGTGAGGATCTTGATCTCGTCGGTGTAGCCGGAGGTGTAGAGGACGCGCGAGTCGGGGCGGGCGGCGCGCAGGCGCTCGGCGAGCTCGCGGCCGTTCATGTCGGGGAGCACGACGTCCGTGAGGAGCAGCTCGATGCGCCCCGCGTGCGCCCGCGCCCGGGCCAGCGCGGCGGTGGCGCTGCCCTCGGGCAGCACGCAGTAGCCGACGCGCTCGAGCACCTCGGTGGCGATCTGGCGGACGCGCTCCTCGTCCTCGACGAGCAGCACCGTCTCGCGGCCGCCCTCGGCGCGGCCCGCGAGGCCCAGCTCGGCGCGGGTGACGGGGGCGGCCACGCGCGGGAGCGACACGACGAACGTCGTGCCGTGGCCGACGACGCTCGCGCACGTGATCGAGCCGCCGCTCTGCTGGACGATGCCGTAGACCGTGGAGAGGCCGAGCCCCGTGCCCTTGCCGCCCTCCTTGGTCGTGAAGAACGGCTCGTAGAGGTGGGCGAGCACCTCGGGCGACATGCCGGTGCCCGTGTCGGCGACCGAGAGCGTCACCTGGGCGCCGCCGTCGGCGTTGGCCGTGGCGATCGTGAGCACGCCGCCCGCGGGCATGGCGTCGCGCGCGTTGATCGCCAGGTTGATGAGGACCTGCTGCATCTGTCCGACGTCGACGCGCACGTTGCCGAGCTCGGGCGCGAGGCGGCTCACGAGCTGCACGTCCTCGCCGATGAGGCGGCGCAGGAACTTCTCCGTGTCGGCGACGAGCTCGTTGAGCGAGGCCACGACGGGCGCGAGGGCCTGGCGGCGGCTGAAGGCCAGGAGCTGCCGCGTGAGCGCCGCGCCGTGCTCGGCGGCCTCGAGCAGGCCGTCGACGTAGCGGCGGCGGGGGTCGCCCTCGCCGAGGCGCTTGTGCAGCAGGCCCCCGTAGCCGACGACGCAGGTCAGGAGGTTGTTGAAGTCGTGCGCGACGCCGCCCGCGAGCCGGCCCACGCACTCCATCTTCTGCGCCTGCTGGAGGCGCTCCTCGAGGCGGCGCCGCTCGCGGCGCGCCGCGGCCTCGGCGAGCTCGCGCTCGATGGCGGGCGCCAGGCGCACGAGCTTGTCCTTGAGGATGTAGTCGCGCGCGCCGCAGCGCATGGCCTCGACGGCGGTCTCCTCGCCGATCGTGCCCGACACGATGATGAAGGGCAGGTCGGCCAGCTCGGGGCGCCGCGAGCGCTCGTCGTCGAGCACGCCGAGGGCGAGCGTCGCGCTGAAGCCCGGCAGCGCGTGGTCGCTGAGCACGACGTCCCAGGCCTCGCGCCGGAGGGCGCCGCGCAGCTGCGCCTCCGTCGTGACGCGCGCGTGCCGGGGCTGGAAGCCCGCGCGCCGGAGCTCGCGCAGGACGATGCGAGCGTCGAGATCGGAGTCCTCGACCAGGAGCAGGCGCAGCGCGCGGTCCGTCATCGTCCCCCTCCCGGGGCCGGCAGGCAGGGCTGGTTGAGGCCGAGCCAGTAGACGCCGAGCTGCGCGGCCGTCACGACGAACTCGGCGAAGTCGACGGGCTTGCGGATGTAGCTGTTGGCGCCCAGCGCGTAGCTCGTCGCCAGGTCCTCGCGCTCGAGCGACGAGGAGAGGATGACGACGGGCACGAGGCGCGTCTGCGGGCGCGCGCGCAGGCGCCGCAGCACCTCGAAGCCGTCGATGCGCGGCAGCTGCAGGTCGAGCAGCACGAGCCGCGGCGGCGCCTCGGCGGGCGCGCCGGGCGGCGGGTCGTCGCCGAGGCCGTCGCCGCCGAAGACGCGGTTGAGGGCCTCGACGCCGTCGCGCGCGACGACGACGTACGACTCGAGGCCGCTCTTGCGGAAGGCGCGCAGCGCGAGCGCCTCGTCGTAGGCGTTGTCCTCGACGAGCAGGATCCACTTCCCGGCGTCGCCGGCGCGCGCTTCGATCGACATCGGTCCCCTCCGTCAGAAGCGCTTGAAGTCGCCGGCGCCGTTGCCGGCCGCGCGGTGGACGCCGTTGCCCTCGTGCGGGGGCGCGGCCGCGGCGTGCGCGCCGCGCG
>DASZWW010000296.1:0-6349 GCA_035546175.1 Polyangia bacterium | reverse complement strand
CCTCGCGCGCGAGCGGGCGTCGGTCGACGACCTCCGCCGCCGCCTCGACGAGCTCGAGGCGCGTCAGGCCGCGTCCCGTCGCGCCGGCCCCGCCGACTGGAGCTCGCTGCCCGGCGGCCCCGACGGCCTGCGCTTCTCGCGGGACGGGCTCGTCATCCGCTCGCCCGGAGATCGGTTCCTGCTGCGCCCGGGCCTGCGCCTGCAGAGCCTCTACGAGTGGGACGTCGCCTCGGCGGGTCAGCAGGACCTCGTCGCCCCCGAGTCATCGACGTTCTCGCTCGCGCACGCCGAGCTGCTCTTCGAGGGGCACGCCTTCGACCCCCGCCTCGAGTACCGCCTCGAGCTCGACTTCGCGGAGACGACGCCCGTCATCCCCAAGGACGCCTTCGTGCAGTGGCTGTTCCTGCGTTCGCTCGGGGTGCGGGTCGGTCAGTTCAAGGTCCCCTTCGGCCTCGAGACGCAGTACTGGAACGCCCTGCTCGAGCTCGTCGACGTCGCGGGGGCGACCACGGCCTTCTCGCTGGACCGCGAGGTCGGCGTCGAGCTCGTCGGCCGGCCGCTCGCGGGACGGCTCCAGTACCACGTCGCCGCCATGAACGGCCCGCGCGCGCCGTGCCCCGCCGTGCCCGGCGGACCCCAGTGCGACCAGATCGATCTCGCCTACGCGGCGCGCATCGTCGCCGCCCCCTTCGGCCCGCTGCCGATGCACGAGGGCGATCTCGAGGGCCAGCCTCGGCCGCTCGCGTCGTTCGGCGTCTCCGGCGCGTACTTCCTCTTGCCCACCGACGTGCGCGCGCGGACGAACGACGCGACCGCCCCGCTGGACATCAACCTCGACCACCACGTCGACAACGTCGCCGTCGTGCAGGGTGGCCTCGAGCTGCGCGCGATGTTCCGGGGCGCCTCGCTGCAGGCCGAGTGGCTGGGCCGCCGCGAGCAGCCGGGCGCCGCCGGCCCGGATCGCACCTACTGGGGAGGCTACGCGGAGGCGAGCTACTTCGTGCTCGCCCACCACCTGCAGGCGGTGGCGCGCGTCGGCCGCACGGACCTGCCGAGCTATGGCGAGCCGCTCATCGCGCGCTCGCTGCACGGCTCCCGGACGACCGAGGAGACCGCGGGCCTCAACGCCTACCTGCACGGGCACGGCGCCAAGCTCCAGGTCGACTACACCCATGCCTCGACGCCCGACGCCACCTCCGCGCCCACGTCGAACCGGATCCGCGCCGCCCTCCAGCTCGCGTTTTTTTAGGCCGGGAAAGCCGCCCTCGCGCGGGGAAACTTTGGTGGTATAAGGCGCGCATGAGCCTGAAACGGAGCCTGTCCAGCGGAAGGAGCTCTTTCGGTGGCGGCGGGGAAGCGGGAGCGAAGGTCGATCGGCAGGAGCTCTACGACGAGCTGAAGCGGCTCGCCGGCACGGGGGAGGCGTTCACGCCCGTGGACGTGTCGCTCGCCATCGGGGCGGGTGAGCCGCAGGTCTCGAAGGCGCTCCTGGGCCTGGCCGCCGAGGGCTACCTCGAGAAGGCCGAGGTCGGGAAGTACCGCGCGACGACGGTCGCCGACCTCTCGCAGGCCGAGTTCCTGAAGGCCTTCGCCCGGGCCTCGAAGGTGGATTCGACGCGCCAGCGCGACCTCTCGGAGATCGGGCGGCTCAAGGCGAACAACGACACGATGAGGCAGCGCCTGCTCACCGCCATCGCCGAGCGCGATCACTACCTCGCGGCGCTCAAGCAGCACGGCATCGATCCGGGACCGGCGCCCGTTCCGGTCGCGGCGCCCGCGCCGCCCCCTCCGCCGGCGGCCGCCGCCGAGGCGGCGCCCGGGCCGAACGCGCTGTCGGTTCCGTCTCCCGAGCCCGCGAGCGCGCCCTCCGGCCCCGGCGACGACCACGGCCACGACGGGCCGGGCGAGCACGACGCCTCCGCCGGCGCCGGCCCCGAGCACCACGGCTGAGAAGGAGCGCCGCTCCGCGTGCGCGTCACGCTGATCCGCCACGGCGAAGCGGGCGACGACGCGCCCCGCGACGAGCTGCGCTCGCTCACGCTGCGCGGCCGCGCGACGGCGGCGCGCGTCGCGCGCTCCCTCCGCAGGCGTGGGGGCGACTTCACGCTCATCGCGTCGAGCCCGCTCGTGCGCGCGCTGCAGACGGCCGAGATCGTCGCGGCGGGCGTGGGCTACGGCGGGCGGCTCGTCGTCAGCGAGACGCTCGTCCCCGAGGGCCGGGTCTCCCGGACGCTCGCCTGGCTGTCGACGCTCGAGGCCGAGGGCTCGATCGCCCTCGTCGCCCACGAGCCCATCCTCTCGACGCTCGCGGGCGCCCTCGTGGGCCTCGAGCGCTTCCCGGCGCTCCGGAAGGGCGAGGCCTTGCGGCTGCGGCTCCCGGACGGTCCCGGCCACCCCGGTGAGGTGCGCTGGCGCATCGACCCCGAGACCGGAGAGCGCGAAACGCCCTGAAAAACGGGCCGGAAGCCACGATCAGGACAGCCGCGCCGTGTCGGGTTAGGATGGAGCCATGGACAATGGGTCGGGGTCGGGCGGTCCCAACAAGGACCAGACCCACACCAAGCCCGCGACGCCGATCGAGTCGGACAAGGAGCAGAAGCGTAACCTCGCGTACCTCGTCGTGCTCGCAGGCGTCAGCGCGGGGGAGATGTTCAAGCTCCAGCTCGACAAGACGGTCATCGGCCGCGGGCCGCGGTGCGCGGTGCGCCTCAACGACGAGGGCGTCTCGCGCGAGCACTGCCAGCTCGTGCGCGAGACGAAGGAGGACGGCGACAAGGTCGTCCTCGAGGACCTCGGCTCGACGAACGGCACGTTCTGCAACGGCATCCGGGTCGACCGCCGCGAGCTCGCCGACGGCGACAAGATCATGGTCGGCTCGACCACGATCCTGAAGTTCACGTACCACGACTACCTGGACGAGGTCTTCCAGCGCCAGATGTACGAGTCGGCGCTGCGCGACGGCCTCACCAAGGTCTTCAACAAGAAGTACTTCACCGACTACCTCGAGAAGGAGTTCGCCTTCGCCGCGCGCCACGGGGCGCCGCTCGCGCTCATCTTCCTCGACATCGACTACTTCAAGCGCATCAACGACACGCACGGCCACCCGGCGGGCGACTTCGTGCTGTCGGAGCTGTCGCAGCTCATGGCCACCCTGGTGCGCACCGAGGACGTGCTGGCGCGGTTCGGCGGCGAGGAGTTCACCGTGCTGTGCCGCGGGACCGACCTCGGCGGCGCGAAGATCGTCGCCGACCGCCTGCGCCGCACCGTCGAGGCGCACACGTTCTCGTTCGGCGCCAAGGCCATCCCCGTGACGATCAGCCTCGGCATCGCCGCCATCCCCGACACGGCCATCACCGATCACGCGCAGTTCCTCGCGGCGTCGGACAAGGCGCTCTACGAGGCCAAGCGCACGGGCCGCAACCGCGTCTGCGTTCACGGCAACGAGACCACGCCCAAGCCCGTGACGCGCAAGACCGGCAGCGGGCCCAACGTCGCCTGAGCGCCCGGGCGGTGACGTCGAGGCCGTCCTTCGCGGGTGTGGCCGCGCCCATCCCGAGTCGTTCCTAGTCGGGCAGGCGGGCGGCGGCCAGGACGGCCGCGAAGAGCAGGCCCACGGCGCCGAAGGCGTACGGCGCGGTCGCGCTGAACGTCGAGTAGAGGAGGCCGCCGACGGCGGGGCCGACGACGCGGCCGAGCGCCGAGGCGGATTGCAAGGTGCCGAGGGCGAGGCCCTGCTCGGTGGCGCCGGCGCGGCGCGAGACGTAGGCGGGCAGCGAGGGCTGCACGACGCCGTTGCCGAGGGCGATGAGGCCGCTCGCGGCGTAGAGCGTCAGGCGCGCCGCCGCGCCGAAGATGGGGCTCGCGCCGAGCAGCGCGAAGGCCACGGCGAGCACGAGCGGGCCCGCGATGACGAGGCGGGCCTCGCCGTAGCGGCGCGCGAGCCTGCCGACGAGGCCGCCCTGCACGCCGGCGCCGACGACCCCCACGACGGCGAAGATGACGCCCGTCGCCGCCGCGCTCATGCCGAAGACGTCGTCGGTGAAGAGGCGGAACGTCTGCTCCATGCCGGCGAACCAGAGGATCACGAAGAAGTTCGTCGCCACGGCCACGCCCACGCCCGGCACCTGCACGGCCGCGCGGAAGGCGGCCAGGTCGAGGGGCACGGCGCGGCGCAGGCGCTGGCCGCGCCTTTCGGGCGGCAGCGACTCGGGCAGCGTGCGCAGCGCGAGCAGGAAGTTCACCGTCGAGAGGGCCGCGGCGACGAGCGCGGGCAGGGCGCCCACCTGCGCGAGGCCGGGCACGGGGTAGCGCGAGAGGACGCCGCCCACGGCGGGGCCGAAGATGAAGCCGAAGCCGAAGGCCATGCCGATCATGCCCATGCCGCGCGCGCGCGTCTCGGGCGTCGTGACGTCGGCGATGTAGGCCTGCGCGACGGCGATGTTCGCGGTGGCGATGCCGCTCCACACGCGGGCCACGAACAGCCAGGCGAGCGAGCTGCCGAAGCCGAGGATGGCCATGCCGACGGCCGAGGCGGCGATGCTCCAGAGCAGCACGGGCCGCCGGCCCACGCGATCGGAGAGGCGGCCCCACACGGGGATGAACAGGAACTGCATGAGCGAGTACACGGCGCCGGGGAGCGTCGCGACGAAGTCGCTCGCGCCGAGGTCGCGCGCCAGGCCCGGAAGGAAGGGGATGACCAGCCCGAACCCGAGCAGGTCGAGGAAGACCGTGAGGAACAGCGTCCCCAGCGAGGCGGTGCGCACGCCCTTGGGCGCGCCGCCGGTCGGCGCTCCCGTCACGGCGTGACCGGGCAGCGCACGGGCGACGTGGCGGCGAGGCGCTCCCGGGTCCACCAGGCGCCGGTCGCGCGCTTCTCGGCGCGGGTGGCGAAGTGGTACCGCCAGTAGACGACGCGGACGGCGCGGGGCCTGGCCGGGAGCGGATCACGGAAGAAGGGGCGCACGGCGTCGGCATCTTCGCACATCCGCTCGAGGAGCATGTGCACGTAGGGCGGCTGGCCGCGGCGGAAGGCGAGCCCGTGAAACCACAGCTGGAAGTCCAGGCGCGGCTGGTGCGGCGCCACGAAGTCGGGCGCGCGCCGCGGAGCGCCCGGCTTGTGGCGGAGGTCGTGGGCGGTCCACGCGGCGTCGTCGGCCTCATCGCCGTCCCCGAGCGTCTGGAGCTCGGGCTCGACGCGCTCGCGCGTGATCGACGCGAAGAGGTGGTACGTGTTCACGAGGCGGAGCGCCTCGGCGCGATCGACGACCGGCGCGAGGGCCGTGAGCACGGGGCCGGGCTCGTCTCCACCGCCGAAGGCGAAGGCGCCCTCGGCGAGCGACAGGCCGAGGTAGACGGCCACGCCCGCGGCGGCGGCGGCGCGATCGATGGCCCGCGCGTCGGCGAGGTCCCGGGCGTCGGTGGCGTCGCGGGCCGCCGCCTCGGCGGGCGCGGCGGCGCGGGGGAGCAGGAAGCGGCGCCACCGGGCGACGTCGCCGTCGTCGAGCAGGAAGACGTGCAGCGCCGCCGCCAGGTAGCAGAAGAAGCCGTAGTTCGCCGTCAACGCGTTGACGACCTGGAACCCGGTGAACGCGACGGCGGCGCCGAGGCGCGCCCGGCGCGGCCCGAAGATCGCGAACGGCAGGAGGAGCTCGAGCACGAGCGTCGCGCGGCTCTCGAGGTGATGCCACCAGACGGGCAGGTGGTGCGCGTAGAAGGCGAGGGCCGTCGGCAGCGGCGCCGTCTCGTAGTAAAAGGTCATGGCGCTGCCGTCCTGCCAGTCGCGCAGCGGCGACTGCCACTTGGCCAGGCCCGACTCGAAGTACAGCTTGAAGAGCAGCACGCGGAAGAGGAAGTGGGCCACGGGGGCGCGCCGGGCCTGGGGCAGGAAGACCGCGAGCAGGCACGACTCGAGCAGCAGGTTGTCCCACTGGAACGAGAGGAACGTGCGCGCCGCCGCGGCGTACGACAGGTAGAGGGCGCCGATGAGGGCGAAGCAGAGCCGCCGCCGGAGGCCGACCAGGGCGGCGAGCGACAGCGCGACGCCCGCCACGACGCCGGCGACGAGCGCGCCGTCGGACTGCGTCCACAGGAAGATCGTGGGGAGGTCGCGGAAGCGGGCCACCCCGGCGTCGCGCGCCGCGGCGACGAAGTCGGCGAGGGGCAGGAGGCCGCGCGCGCCGACGAGCCGCCGCACCTGGACGCCGAGCGAGAGCCAGGCGATCAGGGAGACGATGGCCAGCAGCATCCCGAAGAGGCGCGCCACGTCGGGGCCGGAGCCGAAGGTCCAGAGCGCGCGCCGCCAGCGGCTCGCGGGCGCCGCGGGCGGGACGATCGGCGCTGCTGCCGGCCC
>DASZWW010000295.1:0-11181 GCA_035546175.1 Polyangia bacterium | reverse complement strand
ACCGGCGACGACGCGCTGGCCGCGGTCGAGGCGGCGCTCGACCGCGCCGCGCTCTCCGGGCAGAGCCACGTCATCGTCGTGCACGGCCACGGCACGGGCGCGCTCCGCAAGCGCGTGCGCGCCTACCTCGACGAGTCGCCGTACGTCGCCCGCTGGGCGCCCGGCACCTCGCGCCAGGGCGGCGACGGCGTCAGCGTCGTCGAGCTGCGATAGCGCGCGAGGGCTAGGGACGCGCGGCGCGCGGCGCGCCCGTGAGGAACTCGTCGATCGTCGCGGCGAGGGCCTCGACGTCGCGCACGCCGATCGAGGCGTGCGTCGCGCCCTCGAGCTGCCGCACGGTGAGGCCGCCCGCGAGCTCGCGCCGCGCGCGCGCCAGGCTCCGCGCGCGCCAGGGGGCGGCCACGCGCTCCTCGAAGTCGCGGGCCAGGAAGGCGCGTCCCGGGTTGGGCGAGTCGACGGCGAAGAACGACGACGCGTAGAGCGCGAGCGCGGCCGCGCGCACGCGCGCGTACGCCGGCGGCGGCCCCGACAGCCCGGCGAAGAGCTGCCGCTGCACGAGGCTGGGCGTGCGCGGCGCCACCTGGCCGCCGGCGCCGACGCGCACGCGGTCGCGCAGGAACGCCTCGAGCCCCTGCGTCCACGGCTGCCTCCCGAGCCAGGTCTCCGTGAACCAGCCCCGGTACGCGTCGAGCGACGAGAGATCGGTGAGCTCCGCCGCGTTGGCGGCCACCATCTTCTCGAGCTCGGAGAGGAACGTCGGGTCCGACCAGTCGTAGGCCGCGTCGAGGTAGACGAGCTTGCCGACGCGCGCGGGCGCGACCGTCGCGAAGCGCGTGATGTCGGCGCCGGCCGTCGACCATCCGAGCAGGTGCGCGCGCTCGATCTTCAGGCGATCGAGGAGCCGCCCCAGATCGGCGACCCGCGCGTCGAGGTCGTAAGGGCCCCTGGGCGGCGCGTCCGAGTCGCCCTGCCCGCGGCCCGCGTAGGCGAGCACGTGGAGGTGCGCGCGCAGCAGGGGCGCGAGATCGTCGAAGACGTGCGGGTTGCCCCCCAGGCCGTGGACCAGGACGAGCGGCGGGCCGTCGCCGCCCCAGTCGAGGATGGAGAGATGGACGGCGCCCACGCCGATCGTCTGCGGGCGGTGGGGCGACGGGTCGACCCATCCGGGCGGCGCCGGCGGGGCCTCGGCGGCGAGCGTGACGGGCGCGCGGCAGCCCGCGGCGAGGGCGGGCAGGAGCAGGAGGGCGAGGGGCGCGAGTCGCGGCGCGGGCACGGCGGTCTCAGCGCGCGAGGTAGAGGCGCGGCATCTGACGGCCGCCGCCGTGCGCGTGAATGAAGAAGCTGCGCAGGCGCACGCCGAGGGCGATCGTCAGGACGCCGAAGGCCGTGGCCCACGCGCCGAGCGGTCCCCTCATCGTGGCCACGCCCCCGCGGAGCGGCCAGAAGAGCATGAGCACTCCGAACCCCACGGAGGCGACGCCGGCGAGCGCGAGCGACCACTCGTTCTCGAGGGCGCGGCGCAGCCGCTGCGCGTTCGCCAGCTCCATCGCGCCCGAGGCGATCGCCCACGCGCCCACGACCCAGACGATCGCGATCGGCAGCGGCGTGGGCCAGAAGAGCGCCTGGGCGGCCAGGCCCACGCCCACCGCGCCGTCGAGCAGCAGGTCGTCGCGGCTCTCGCGGCCGCGCGTCCGATCGCGGACGCGACGCAGCGCCGTCACGACGGCCGTCACGCCGCCGCCGAAGGCGTAGGCGCCGAACGCCAGGACCAGCGTGAGGTTCGTCGCCGAGGGGCGCGGGAAGGCGAGCCGTCCGAAGAGCACCGCGACGACGCCGCGAAACAGCACCCACGCCCAGTGGGTCGAGAGCCTCGATTCCGCCTCCGTCGCCGTCATGGCCCCACCTCCGCCGCCTCGAGAAACGTAGGTTCGCCGGCGGTCGGACGATCTCGTATTTCCCTCGGCGCCGCCCGCTCGCCCCGCGGCGCGAGCCCACGTTCGAGGCATGGCGCGACACGGGCGTCTTCATCGCGGGGGCAGGGGCCGCTCATCGAGCCGCGGAGGAGCCTGCGCGCGCCGGTGACCGCCGCGCGCTGAGTGTGCCATGGACGACGACGCCGCCCGCAGGTTCGCGCGCCTCGAGCGCGAGTCGGACGCGCACCGCGCGCGCCTCGAGCGCCTCGTGGGCGAGCTCGAGCACCGCACGCACGGGGTCACCCCGCGCCTGCTCAAGCCGCTGGCGATCGTCGCCGCCGTCGCGGGCGCGCTGGCGCTGGCCGCCTTCGCGTGGCGCCGGCTGCGGGCGCGCCTCGGGCTGTCGGGTCGCGCTTGATGCTGCGCGAGGGCCATTGTTCGCGCGCCATCGGGGCGCAGGTTGTCTGACCGGAGGTGCGCGTGGACGACGGGGGACGCAAGCGGATCGCGATCGCCTGCCAGGGCGGCGGCAGCCACACGGCCTTCACGGCGGGCGTGCTGCAGGGGCTCCTGCGCCGCCTGCCCGGCGACGCCCAGGTCGTCGCGCTCACGGGCACCTCGGGCGGCGCGATCTGCGCCGCGCTCGCCTGGGACGGGCTCGTGCGCGGCAACCCGCAGCAGGGCGTCGACAAGCTCGAGCGCTTCTGGCGCGCCATGGGCGCGAGCGATCCCTGGGACCAGCTCGCGAACCACGCGCTCATGGCCGTGCAGGGCCTGCGCGACCTCATGGTGCTGCCCGAGGTGACTCCTTACCAGTTCCCGCCGTGGGGCGAGGATCGCTTCCGCTCGATCCTCTCCGAGTTCTTCGACTTCGAGGAGCTGCGGCTGCTCGCGCGCGCGCCGGGCGCGCCGGTGCTGCGCATCGGCGCCGTGGAGGTCCTCTCCGGGCACTTCGAGCTCTTCGGCGGCGAGGAGCTCTGCGTCGAGTGCCTGCTGGCGTCGGCGGCGATCCCCGAGCTCTTCCGCGCCGTCGCCGTGCCGGGGCGCGGCGTCTACTGGGACGGCCTCTTCTCGCAGAACCCGCCCATCGACGACCTCATCGACCGCCAGATCGACGAGCTGTGGATCGTCCAGATCAACTCGAGCACGTGCCCGGGCGTCCCCACGGAGACCCACGAGATCCTCGATCGCCGCAACGCGCTCGCGGGCAACCTCTCGATGGAGCAGGAGCTCGGCTTCATCGAGCGGCTCAACCGCGCCAGCGCCGCCGGGAAGATCGACAGCCGCTACCGCCCCATCAAGGTCTCGCGCATCGCGCTCGACCGCGAGCTCGGGTACCGCTCGAAGCTCGACCGGCGCCCGCAGTTCCTCGACGAGCTGCGCGAGTTCGGGAACACGAAGGCGCGCTGGTTCCTGCGCGAGCGCGAGTCGGCGTCGGTCGGCGCGTCCGCGCCGGCGCCCGAGGTGCGCGCCACGACGTAGCCCCATGTCCTGGGTCATGAACGTGCCCGCCTTCGCGCGGCTGGGACGCGCCGTGCGGCGCCGCACCGAAGGCGTCTGGACGCGCGATCGCGCCGACCTGCGGGGCCTGCCCGCGCTCTGGACCCGCACGGCGCGCATCGCCGTCCACGCCGCGCGCGGCGTCTACGCGCACCGCCTCGGGCTGCAGGGCGCGGCCCTCACGTACTACACGGCGTTCGCGATCGTCCCGCTGCTCGTGGTGCTCCTGTGGTCGGCCAAGGCCGCGCACCTGTTGCCGGCGATCACGCCCGAGGTCCCGTCCGGCGTGAAGGTCCCCACCGGCAACCAGCTGCTCGCCGCGACGCTCGGCCAGATCCTCGACGCCGTCGGCCGCACGAGCGAGATCACGAGCGGCGTCGTCGGGCTCGCCGTCCTCCTCTTCACGATCTCCAAGCTCTTCGCCTTCACGGAGCGCGCGCTGCACATCATCGCCGCCTCGGGCCAGCGCGCGCCCAGCCTGCGGCGCGTCCTCGGCTACGTCGCCCTCTTGCTCGTGCCCGCGGCGCTGCTCGCCGTCTCGGGCGTGCTCCTGGCGCTCCTGCGCGGCGCGCGCGCGCACGGCCTGGCGGGCGTCCTCGGCGTCATCCCGGGCGTGGATCTCGCGCTCGGCATCGCGCTCGGCCTCGGCGCGCTGTGGCTCGCCGTGACGCTGCTCTACTCGGCGGCCGTGCGCGCGCGCATCCCCTTCGCGTCGGCCGCCGTGGGCGGCGCGCTGGCCTCGCTGGCGCTGGTCGTCGTCTTCTGGGTCTTCGCGAGCTTCCAGATCGGCGCCTCGAAGGCGAGCGCGCTCGGCTCGGGCTTCCTCGCCTTCCCCGTCTTTCTCCTGTGGGTGTTCTCGTCCTGGTACACGTTCCTCGTGGGCGCGGAGATCGCCGTCGCCCACCACGTCGATCGCGTCCTCGTCCACGGCGCCGCGTCCTTCCGCCTCGACTGCGCCGGCCAGCGCCGCGCCGGCGTCGCCCTCATGGTCCAGCTCACCGAGCGCGCGGCGGGCGGCCAGGAGGAGGTCACCGCCGACACGCTCGCGCGCCCGCTGCGCCTGCCGCCGTCGCTCGTGCGCGACGTCGCGTTCCGCCTCGTCGATCGCGGCCTGCTCGCCGTCGGCAAGGAGGGGTTCATCCTCGCCTGCGACCCCTCCCGCACGACGGCCACGCGCGTCGCCGACGCCGTCGACCGCGATCCCAAGCTCGGGCGGCGCTGGGCCGCCCCGCTCGAGGACGTCTCCCTCGAGGAGCTGGCCGAGCGGCGTCACAATGACCCGCCGCCCGCGGCGCTGAAGACCCAGCCGTAGCCGAGGGCCGCGTACCAGCCGACGTCGCGGTCGGGCAGGAACCAGGCCAGGCCGGCGTGGAGCGTGATGAGCGACTCGCCGAGCTCGACGTTCACCTGATATTCGGCGTGGAGCATCGTCGCGACGCCGTGGAGGACGAGGACCGAGGCCGTCGCGGAGACCTCGTGGCTGAGGAGGCCGTCGACGCTGAGGCCGAGGGGCGCGAGCAGGCCGCCCTCGAGGACGAGGGCCTGGCGCCCGTCGGGCCGACGCAGCGTCGCGCCCGCGCCCAGCGACGTCTGCGCGGGCAGCACGGGAACGGCGAGCTCGACGTTGGCCGTCGCGGCGACGGTCGGGTCCCCGCGCGAGAAGGGCGAGGCCGTCCAGACCTGGGCGTTGGCGACGGTGTTCTTGCGCGCGGGCACGACCATGCCCAGGAGCGGGGCCTGCGAGGCGTCGCGCCCGGTGTCGCGCGTGACGAGCGCCTCGGCGTCGACGGCGAGCGTGGGCGCCTCGATGGTGAACGGCAGCAGGCGCCACGCGGCGAGCGAGACCTCGGGGTGGCGCCGGCCCGTCACGAACGTCAGCATGACGTCGTGGACCGAGGCCGTCGCCGCGCCGAGGACGTGCGCGCGCCCGTCCGCGTCCTCCGGCGCGTCGAGCTTGCCGTCGCCGTAGGTCCGCCAGGTGCCGCCGGCGCGATCGGTGACCACGCGCCCGCGCGCGTTCCAGTGATCGTGGAAGCGCTTCGCGGCGGCGGCGCTGCTGGCGCGGCGGTTGAAGCCCATGTGACCCGAGGCGAACGAGTCGTGGAGGAGGTGATCGGCGAAGGCGCTCTCGCGCAGCGCCTGCTCGATGGCATCGACGGCGGGCAGGCCCTGGCCGGCCGCGGCGGCGAGCGCGTGCTCGAGGGCGGCCTCGTGGTACGCGCGCCAGTCCTGCGTCGCCATGGGGTTGAAGTGCGCGCTGTTCTCGAGCGCGAGCAGGTAGTAGTGCTTCGGGCTGCTGAAGCGCCAGGCGCCCGCGGGCGAGAGGAGCTCGGACGGGTGGCCCACGAAGTCGCCGGCGATGGCCGTGGCGTCGCCGTAGAGGGCGGCGAGCGGGGCGCGGTTGCGCCCGCACACGAGCTCGAAGCGGGCGCGGGCCGCGTCGTCGGCGCCCGGCTTCGCGACCACGGGGGCGAGCGCGTCGCAAGCCCCGAGGTAGGACGCGCTCCCGAGCTCCTGGTGCTCGGCGGTCCCCCAGGCCCGCGCGGCGCGCGGCGCCGCCCCGAGGCAGGCGACGAGCGCGAGACCTCGCGCGAGGCTCACGGCACGGCGTGCAGGTGGCGCGCGGAAAAGGACGCCGACGCCGGGTCGGGCGCGGCCGCGCGCGCCGGCGCCGAGAGCGGCGTCGAGCGCTCGGCGACCCAGCGCGTGACCGCCGGCCAGAGCCGCGCGTGCGCCTTCGCGCCGACGACGAGGCCCACGTGGCCGGCGCTCGCGCCCATCGACGTCACGTCGCGCGCGCCCACGTGGGGCCGGATCCCCTCCGTCGCCGCGGGCGCGACGAGGTGATCGTGCTCGGCCGTGAGCAGCAGGAGCGGGCAGGTGATGCGCGCCAGGTCGACGCGCCGGCCGCCCACCACGAGGGCGCCGCGCACGAGCTCGTTGCCCTGGTACAGCTTCTTGACGAACTCGCGGAACGTCTCGCCCGCGACGGGGATGTTGTCGTTGAGCCAGTGCTCGAGCGCGAAGTGGCTCTGGACGGCGCGCCCGTCCTCCATGTGCTCCCAGAAGGCGAGCGTCTTGTCGACGAGGTTCCGCACCGGGTTCATCATCAGGAAGCACGTTTGCAGGAACCAGGCCGGGCAGTTCCCCCACTCGTCGACGAACGCGTCGACGTCGAAGACGTCGCGGCCGGTCCAGACCGTGAGCAGCGACTCGCGCTCCCCGAAGTCGATGGGCGCCGCGAGCAGCGTGAGCGACGCGAGCGTCTCCGGCGCGAGCGCGCCGTGCAGCGCGGACAGCGTGCCGCCCATGCAGTAGCCGAGCAGGTGCAGGCGCGGGCGCCCGTGCCGCCGCAGGATGAAGTCCACGGCGCGCGCGAGGAAGCCGGCGACGTAGTGCTCGAGCCCGAGGACCTTGTCCGCGTCCGAGGGCACGCCCCAGTCGATCAGGTAGACGTCGAAGCCCGCGTCGAGGTACTGCCGCACGACGCTCTTGTCCGCCTCGAGGTCGAGGATGTAGGGCCGGTTGACGAGGGCGTAGCACAGGAGCACGGGCTCGGCCCAGGCGGCGGGCGTTCCGCGCGAGTAGCGCAGGAGCTCGTGGGTGCCCGAGCGCATGACGACCTCGCGCGCCGTCGTGCCGACGCGCGTCTCGAGCGCCGTCTCGATGACGCGCGGGAGGGAGAGCCAGCGGCGCAGCGTCCGGTGCTGCTCCTCCAGCGCCGCGAGGAACGGGTTCGCCGCCACGGTCACATCGCCATGCCGCCGTTGACGTCGAGGACGTGCCCCGTGACGAACCCGGCGGCGGGCGACGCGAGGTAGAGCGCGCTGGCCGCGATCTCCATGGGATCGCCGAGGCGCCCCACCGGCGTGACGTCGAGGACCGACTGCAGCGCCTTGTCCGGCACGCGGTCGAGCATGCGCGTGCGGACGAACCCGGGCGCGATGGCGTTGACCGTCACGCCCTTGCGCGCGTACTCGCGCGCGAGCGTCTTCGTGAAGCCGATGAGGCCGGCCTTCGCGGCCGCGTAGTTCGCCTGCCCGAAGTTGCCGATGCGGCCCACGATGCTCGAGATGTTGATGACGCGGCCCCAGCCGCGCGCCGCCATGCCCTCGATGAAGCGCTGGGTCACCTCGAACACGCTCGAGAGGTTCGTGTTGATGACCTCGTCCCACGCGCCGCGGTCCATCTTGCGGAAGAGGCCGTCGCGCGTGACGCCCGCGTTGTTGACGAGGACGTCGATCCACTCGAAGTCGCTGCTCACGCGCGCGCACGTCGTCTCGACGGCGCCGCGCTCGGCGACGTCGAAGGCGTAGGCCTCGGCCCGCCGCCCGAGCTCTCGGATCTCGCGGCAGACCTCCTCGGCGGCGTCGACGCCCGCGGGGCTCGACCCGACCGCGACGTCGGCGCCCGCGGCCGCGAGCGTGAGCGCGCAGGCGCGCCCGATGCCGCGCGAGCCGCCCGTGACGAAGGCGCGCTTGCCGAGCAAGCTGAAGATTGGGAACCCTACATCCGTTGCGAGCTGTGTTGCGACCGCCATGACACCTCTCCTCTCGTGCGCCGGGCCAGGAAACCAAGGTTGAACTTCGCGAGCGCAAGGAACGCCGGCGAGCGGAGGGCCTCCGTCGTGAGCCGCCGGAGCTCGGCGAGCCACAGGACGCCGAGCCGCCGCGGGTCACCGAGCGCCACGAGCTTCGCGAAGGCGTCCCAATCGGCCGCCCCCGCGCGGGGCGAGGGCGCGCCGCCGCCGGCGAGGTCGACCTCAGGCGCGGGCATCCTGCACCAGCCCCGAGGACTTCTCGAACCACGCCTGGAGGTCACGGAACTGGCTCTCCGCCTGCTGCTTCTGGAGGTCGAACAGCTTTCGCCACAGGTCCTCGACGAGCTTGCGGTAGTCGTCGCCCGACTTCGCGTCGGTGATCTGGAAGGTCTGCTCGATGAGCTGGATCCCCGAGCGGTACGTCGAGTCGAGCGCCGCGCGGTGCTTGTCGAGCAGCTCGAGGCCGAGCTCGAGCCAGCGCTTCTGCGTCGCGCGGTTGAGGTCGCCGACGCCCGTCGAGCCGGGCGCCGCCGAGAGCCACAGGCGCGTCCATTGCCTGAACGCCTCCTGCTGCATGTGGAGGGAAGATTCCGATGCCTTGCGGACCCCATCGACGAGCTGATCGAACATCGCGCGCTCCTGTCGTTCGTTTGGGGAGCGATATGGGGCGCGCGCGGCGGCGAACAAGGGGGCCGCCGAAGATTTTTCAGGGCGTCGCCGACTCGACGCGGGCGCGCGTGTCGGGAGGTCTCCCGATGCGCGCTCACCGCATCGTCGTGCGCAGGTGCGCGAGCATCGAGTCGAGGTACTGCAGGCGCACGAAGCCGGCGCGCGGGAACTCGAGGTTGAGGATGACGTAGGCCGTGAGGGCCATCGTCGCCGCGAACATGAAGACGTGCAGCAGGCTCAGGCGCTCGGGGTGGGCCATGTCCATGCCGGCGAGGAACGCGCACACGAAGGAGAGCAGGGCGAGGAAGACGAAGATGACGAGGGGGATGTGCATGCGCAGCGCCGCGTCCCGCGCCGTGGTCACGTCGAACATCTCGTTGAGCGAGGGCAGCAGGAGGAGCGAGGCCCGCACGTCGCCGGCGCGCGCGGCCGCGGCGACGGCGCGCGCCCAGATCCGGCTCTGCAGCTCCTCGACGCGGCTCCGCTCGATGCGCGCGGCGTCGAGATCGAGGAGCCGCTCGTAGTAGGTGACGCGCGCGTCGACGTACCGGCGGAGCTGCTCCTTGATGACGGCCCGATCCGCCTCGGCCAGCAGATCGAGGCGCAGGTACGCCGTCCCGATCGCGTCGACCTCGCGCACGATGAGGTCGCGGCGGTTCTGCAGGCGCGTCTCGGCGCCCGAGAAGCTGAAGGCGACGAGCAGGCCGAGCAGGGCGAACACGGCGGCCTCGATGGCCGCCGGACCGGAGCTGCGCGCGCCGTCGGGCGGCGCCCGTCGCCCCGCGAAGCGCCGGCCGAGCAGCTGGAAGGCCACCATGCCCACCAGCACCGCCAGAGACATGGCGCCGAAGATCAGCTGGACCTTCATGAGAAGCCGCGACGCGTTCGCGCCAACGAGGGGTGTTTCAAGCGGCGTGCCGCGCCCGGGCCGCGGCGCGCCGCGGTCCGCCGCCGCCGTCGTCACATCGTCGGAACGGCGCGGGAACCGCGGTAACGTGCGGCGCATGCTGACCGGAACGAAGGTCATGGCCTTCCTGGCGACGGCGGACGGGCCGCGCGCGCGCGATCGATGACGCCGGCGCGCGGGACCTTCATCGGCCTTCTCGCGGGCCTCGCCGGCGCGGCGTCGGCGGCGGGCTGTGGCGGCGGCTCCCCGGACGCCTGCGGCAAGGTCGCGCCCTGCGGCGGCGATCTGGTCGGCACCTGGACCCTGACGAGCACCTGCGCGACGCGTCCCGCCCTGCCGGCGAAGGTCTGCGACGGGGCCACCATCGCCCACTCCAGCTTCGACGTCAGCGGCTCGGCGACGTTCGGCGCCGACCACACCTTCGGCATCAGCGCGACCGAGTCCGGGACCATCGAGGTGTCCGTGCCGGCCGCCTGCCTGGGCGCGGGGAGCCCGACGGACGCGTGCACCCAGCTCACGCCGGCCGTCCCCCCCGGGACAGGCGCGAGGTGCGTCGCCTCCGGAGACGGGTGCCTCTGCACGTTCATCGTCGCGCCGCACGACGTGGCCGAGACCGGCACGTACGCGGCCAGCGGCTCGAGCATCGACGCGAGCCCGGCGGGCGGCCTGATCGACGGCGCCTCCTACTGCGTCGCGGGCGAGCGGCTGCACCTCGTCTCGCTCGACTCCAGCGCGGCCGGCGCCCCGAGCGTCATCGGCGATCTCGTGGGCGCGAAATACTAGATCCGAAAAACCGAGGGGAAACCCCTAGACAGGTCGAAAAAACGACACCTCGAAGCCCCGAAGTTTCGGGGTTTCGGGACATTCGGCCTGGCGCCTCCGATCGCCTCGACTATGTTCCGCCGCCTCATGAAGCGGTTGAGTATCGCCGTGCTGCTGTCCACGCTTGGCGTGGCCTGCAGCGGAACTGGAACATCAACGACGTCGGTCGGTGCAAAGATCGGCGAAGCCACCGGGAGCGCGGGAAGCTCCGGTGCAGCAGGAGACGACACGAACGGCGCGTCCCCGAACGCGGCGGGTGGCACGGGGGGCGCGGGCGCCACGGCGGCCGCCGGCTCCGGCGACCCGACGGCTGCGGCGGGGACGGGCGCGGCAGGGACCGGTAACGCGACCGGCGCCGCCGGCACGGGCGACACCACGGGTGGTGCGGGCGCGGTCGCGGCCGCGGGCAGCGCGGGAACGACCGACACGACGGGCGCCGCGGGCGCCGCGAGCAACACGGGCGCCGCTGGCGCGCCGGGCGCCGCAGGCGCTCCGGCCACCGGCGACACCACGGGTACCGTGGCATCCACGATCCCCGTGCTCGTGACGGGCGGGACGGGGACGGGCGCCGTGGCTTCGTCGGGCTCGACGACGACGACCGGCACGGGCACCGTGGCTTCCGGCACGGGCGCGGCGGGCTCGTCGGGCGCCTTGGTGTCCGGCACGGGCCTCGAGGGCTCGACTGGCACCGTGGCGTCCGGCACGGGCGCGGCGGGCTCGCCCGGCACCGTGGCGTCCGGCACGGGCGCGGCGGGCTCGCCCGGCACCGTGGCGTCCGGCACGGGCGTCGCGGGCTCGTCTGGCACCCTGGCATTCGGCACGGGCGCGGC
>DASZWW010000294.1:0-7101 GCA_035546175.1 Polyangia bacterium | reverse complement strand
GCTTCTCGTCGCGGCTCTGGATGAAGAGCTCGTCCCCGTCGCGGAAGATCAGCGTGCGGAACCCGTCCCACTTCGGCTCGAAGCTCCACCCCGCCTCGCGCGGCAGCTCCTCGACGCGCTTGGCGAGCATCGGCAGCACGGGCGGGTTCACGGGCAGGCGCACGCCGCCATGGTAGCGCGTGATCACCGTCTCAGTCTGCGTCCCTGTCATTAGAAGATCCGCCGTCAGATCCGCCGTCCGCGTCTCCGGCGCACCCGTTCGCCGGATCGCGGTTCGGCGACGCGCACGCGCAGTCCCCTGGCGTGAGCGTGAAGACGTGGTTCGTCGGCGGGCGCGTGGTGACGCAGTCGAGGCCGCGCGAGCCGTCGAAGATGTGAACGTCCCAGGAGCTGCCGGTGCAGACGCTCGTCGTCACCGTGAACGCGCCGCCGGTCACGTCCGCGTCCTCGCACAGGGTGGCGCCCGCGTCGGGATCGGACGGGTCGAGGCACCCGAGGACGCCGAGACCCTCCCACGCGTCGAACCCGCCGGCGAGGAGCGTCGACGCCTGCGTGAGCGGGTCGGCGCAAGCCGCGGGGGGACCGTCCGCGTCGGGAGCGCCGCCGGCCGCGCCGTCGCCCGCGCCGCCGGCGGCGTCCGTCCCGGCGGCGTCGAGGGCGGCGCCGTCCGCCGCGCCCGCGCGCGGCGGCGCGTTCGAGCTGGACGAGCAGGCCGCGCAGGCGAACGACGCCGTCATCGACGCGGCGATCAGCCCTGTCCGAACCCGAGTCATGGCTCGCTCCAGAGCGACCATAACATTCAGCGGCGAGCCGGGAGGTCACGCGCGCGCTGACGACGCTCGGCGACGATTGCGCTTGAGCCCGGAAGAGCCAAGATTCAGGACAACCCCTGAATCAAGCGCCCGCTCCTCTTGGTGACGATGTCCTCTGAGCTCCGCCGGATCGTCGTTCGTGCTCTCGCCCTGCCGCTCGTGCTGGCCGTGGCGCTCGCCGCGCTCCTGGCCACGCAGGTGGTCTACTTGCGGCGGCTCGCGGGCTGGGTGGAGCACACGCAGGCGGTGATGTTCACGGCCTCCCGCACGTTGCGGCTCGTCGTCGACCAGGAGACCGGGATCCGCGGCTACCTCCTGACCGGCGCGCCGGAGTTCCTCGAGCCGTACCTGAGCGGCCACGGACAGGTGAGCGGTCACCTGGGCGAGCTCGACGATCTGGTCCGCGACAACCCGGAGCAGGCCGCCCGGGCCCGCGGGCTGCGGCTGGCCATCGCGAACTGGGAGGCCGGCGCGACCGCGGCCATCGCGGACGCGCGGCGCGGCGACGCCAGCCGTGCACGCCAGGGCGCGCCCGACACGCTGCGGGCGTCGAAGGCGCGCACGGACGACATCCGCCGCCGAGCCGACGAGATCGTGGCCGATGAGCGGCGGCTGCTCGGCGAGCGGAAGGACGCCCTGGCCACCGCCTCGCGGGCGCTGATGTTCGGCGGCGCGGCGGTCATGCTGGCGCTGGCGGGCGGGATCATGGTGCTGCTGCGCCGGCAGATCGGCGCCATCGAGGCCATCTACCAGCGCGCGCTCGTCGAGCGCCAGGCGAGCGAGGAGCGCGAGCGCCACGCGCGCGCTCAAGCCGAGGCCGCCAACCGCGCCAAGGACGAGTTCCTGGCCACCGTCTCGCACGAGCTCCGCACGCCGCTGAGCGCGATCCTCGGCTGGGCCCGCCTGCTGCGCAGCGGGCGCATGGACGTCGCGAAGAACCCGCGCGCGCTCGAGGCCATCGAGCGCAGCTCCATCGCGCAGGCGCACCTCATCGACGACCTCCTCGACGTGTCGCGCATCGTCACCGGCAAGCTGCGCCTCGAGCGCGACGAGATCGATCTGCACGCCGTGGTCGGCGCCGCCATCGAGGCCGCCCGACCGGCGATGGAGGCGAAGCGGATCCGCTTCCGCGCCGAGCTGGACCCGGCGGCGACTCGCGCGCTGGGCGATCCCGTCCGCCTGCAGCAGGTCGTGTGGAACCTGCTCTCCAACGCCGTCAAGTTCACGGCCAGCGAGGGTCACGTCGAGCTCCGGCTCCGGCGCCTCGGTTCGCAGGTGGAGCTGACCGTGCGCGACGACGGCGAGGGGATCGAGCCGCAGTTCTTGCCGCGCGTGTTCCACCGCTTCGAGCAGCAGGACAGCAGCACGTCGCGCGCGCACGGCGGCCTCGGCCTGGGCCTGGCGATCTCCCGCCACCTCGTCGAGCTGCACGGCGGCACCATCGAGGCGTCGAGCGAGGGGTCGGGCCTGGGCGCCACCTTCACCGTCAAGCTGCCGCTCCTCCCCGTCGGCGCGCTGCCGGAGGCGCCCGCGCCGGAGGCGGCTCCCCCCGCGCTCGAGCGGGCCGCGGCGCTCGAGTGCCCCGCGGAGCTGCAGGGGCTCAAGGTCCTCGTGGTCGACGACGAGCCCGACGCGCGCGAGCTCGTGACGGCGACGATCTCGGGCTGCGGGTGCGTCGTGCACGGCGCGGCGACGGCCCGCGAGGCCCTCGCGCTCGTGCGCGAGCTCCACCCGGACGTGATCCTGTCGGACGTCGGCATGCCGGGCGAGGACGGCTACGAGCTCCTGCGCCAGCTGCGCCGGCTGCCGCCCGAGGAGGGCGGCCGCACGCCCGCCGCCGCGCTCACCGCCTATGCGCGGGCCGCGGATCGGCGCCAGGCCTTGCGCGCGGGCTTCGAGATGCACCTGCCCAAGCCGGTCGAGCCGGCCGAGCTGCTGGCCGCGCTGGCCACGCTGGCCCGCATCGGCGGCGCCATGAGCGCGGATCGCGCCCGACCCGGCTGAGCGCCCGGCGGCCTCGACCGCGGACGGGCGGCGCGCTCGCCGAGACAGCGGCGCCACGGCTTTCGCGCCCGCCCGATGATGCGCATATTCCCGACGGCGGCGAGCCCCGGCGGCGCCTCCCGACCGCACTCATGTCCGCTCAGACCTCGATGGGACCCAGAAGACTCTCGACGCGGCTCGGGCGCCTCGTCGGCGCCGACGTCCACGACGACGAGTGGAGGCTCGTCCTCCTGTTCTCGACGAACCTGTTCCTGCTCCTCACGGCATACTACGTGCTCAAGGTCATCCGGGAGCCGCTCATCCTCGTGGGCGGCTCGGCCGTGCACCGGAGCTACGCCCGCGGCCTCGAGGCGGGGCTGCTCCTCGTCCTCATCCCCGCGTACAGCGCCCTCGCCAACCGCGTCGAGCCGGCCCGCCTCGTCAAGTGGATCACCGCCGTGTTCGTCGTCAGCCTGGGCGGCTTCTTCCTGGCTCGTCGCGCCGGGCTCTCGATCGGCTTCGTGTTCTTCGTGTGGCTCGGCATCTTCAGCACGCTCTCCATCGCGCAGTTCTGGGCCATCGCGAACGACGTCATGACCGAGGCCGAGGGCACGCGGCTCTTCCCGCTGGTCGCCGTGGGCGGGGCGGCGGGGGGCATCGTGGGCGCGCAGCTCGCGGCGCGGGCCCTCGCGCGCGTGTCTCCCGAGGCGCTCATGCTCGTGGCGGCCGGCCTGCTCGTCGCCTGCATGCTGCTGACCCACGCGGCGGACGTCGTCGGCCTCGAGCGCCGCGCGCGCAGCGGAGGGCCGCCGCCGCGCGCGCGCGATCTGCGCGGCGGCTTCACGCTCGTGCTCTCCGACCGCTACCTGCTCCTCATCGGGCTCTCGGTGACCGCCCTCAACCTCATCACGGCGACGGGCGACTACCTGCTCGCTCACATGGTCAGCGCCCAGGCGCACCTGCTGCCGCTCGCGGCGCGCGGGCGCTTCATCGGCGCCTTCTACGGAGACCTCCAGACCTGGGTCACGCTCCTCACGGCCTTCGTCCAGGTCTTCGTGGTCGCGCGCGTCTTCAAGGACGTGGGCATCGCCAACGCGCTCCTCTTCATGCCCCTGCTCGTCGTCGTCGGGTACGCGGGGTTCGCGCTCGCGCCGCTGCTCATGGCGGTCACGGCCGTCAAGCTCGGCGAGAGCACCACCGACTACTCGCTGCAGAACACCATCCAGCACGCGCTGTTCCTGCCCACCTCCTACGACGCGAAGTACAAGGCGAAGTCGGCGATCGACACCGTCTCGAAGCGGCTCGGCGACCTGGGCTCGACGGCGCTCGTCTTCGTCGGGACGCGCCTGGCCCTCGGCGTGCGGGGCTTCGCCGTCGCCAACGTCATCGCGGGCCTGACGTGGATCTGGCTCTCGGCGCGGCTGCGCCGCCGGCAGCGGGCCGGGTCCGCCCCGGCGCCCGGGCCCGCCGATCAGGGCGCGAGCGGGGTGTCGAAGAGGTCGTCCATGGGCGTCACCTTCGCGGGGTCGCTCGCGCAGGGCAGCGTCTCGAGGCCCAGCATGGACTCGACCGTCATGAGGTAGGAGCTGGTGTCGTACGGCGTCTCCGAGACGAACCCGGCCTTCGCGTGGGGCGAGACGACGAAGAAGGGCGGGCGGTCACCCTGCGAGCTGCCCTCGTCCCACAGGACGAACAGCGCGCCGCCCTTCTTGTACGCGTCGGAGGCGAGGATCTTCGGCACCTCGCGCGCGAGCCAGGCGTCGCCCTGCTGGACCGTGCCGTCGTGCATGTCGTTCTGCATGTTCGGCGTGATGAAGGCGTAGTCGGGCACGGTGCCCGCCGCGAGGTCGGCGTCGAGCTGCGAGTAGTCGACGACGTGCTCCGTGCAACGCGCCGACGGCGCGAACGTCTTGCCGTTCCAGCCGTTGATGTCGGCGAAGTACACGAACGGGTTGTGCTTGGGCCGGTACTCGCCGTGCGACGTGAGCCCGCACGGCGCGCCCATGCTCTCCTGGTACGACTTCCAGGTGAGCCCCGCGCGCTCGATCTGATCGGCGAGGTGGGACTCGGACTGGATGACGTCGCTCGGGTTCGGATCGTCGTCGTTGAGGATGCCGAAGTTCTCGCCGGCGACCATCCAGATGTAGTTCGGCTCGCTCGGGTGTACGTACGGATCGTGATACCCGGCGGCGATCGCGCCCTGCTTCGCGAGCTGGTTGATGTACGGCGCGGCCGCGCTGCCGATGATGTCGCCGTAGCTATGGTTTTCCATCACGATGGTGAAGACGGTGCCGGTGAAGGCGCTCGGCCGCGACGCGGTCGTGGCGGTCAGCGGCCGGCACACGGCGTCCGTGGTCCCGGCCGTGTTGGGGTGCGCGCAAGCCGCGAGCCCGGCGAGCGCCAGGGCGGCGCCGGCGCGGGCGGCGGCCATCGGCCGGCTCCGCGCGAAAGAGCGGTGTGACAACTTCAACCTCCTGCTCTCACAGCATGGCCGACGATCGCGCATCCTCAAGGAATTCCTGACGGCGGGCGCGCTCGGCGTGGTCCTGGCGGGCGCGCCCGCCGCCGGCGCGGACCAGCCGCGCTGGTTCCCCGACCGGCCGGTCGCCTGGGCCGAGCACGACGACATGAACATGTCGACCACGCCCGCGACGAACGACCTGCAGGACCTCGATGCGACCCTGTTCCTCCGCGACAGCCTCAAGGGCGAGATCGACCGCATCCTCTCGCTCGAGGGCCGGACGCCCGCGCTCGACGTCAACGCGCTCGATGAGGTGCCCTGCTCGACCTGGTTCTGCCCGCGCAACCACCTTCACCCGATGACGCCCGAGGAGGTCGCCGCCGGCCCGCCCGCCGCCGCGCCCGTGCTCCCGCTGAAGATCGTGAAGGGGAAGGACGACGGCACCGCGCCGGGCTTCCAGGTCGTCGACGCGACGGGCAAGAAGTTCATGCTCAAGCTCGATCCCGCCGGACACCTCGGCCTGTCGACGGGCGGCGAGATCGTCGGCTACCGCTTCTTCCACGCCGCCGGCTACTACGTCCCCGGCGCCTTCCACGCGGACGTGCGCGAGGAGGATCTGGCGCTCGATCCGAAGGCGACCTACAAGCTCTTCGGCGTCGAGAAGCGGCCGCTCACCCGCGCGCGCGTGCACCTCGTGCTCCGGAGCGCGGCCCGCCTGCCCGACGGCCGGCTGCGCGCCGTCGCCGTGCCCTGGATCGAGCACACGGTCGGCGGCTTCGACCTGCAGGGCCGCCGCGCGGACGACCCCAACGACCGCATCCCCCACGAGCGCCGCCGCTCCCTGCGCGCCAACCGGGTGCTGTTCGCGTGGCTGGCGGTGCTCGATCCGAGCTCGATCAACACGCTCGACTCGGTCGTCGTCGAGGACGGGCGCCGGTTCCTCCGGCACTATCACTTCGACTTCGGCGCCTCGCTCGGCTCGGCGACGACGCACCCGCAGAGCCCCGCGCAGCAGGGCGAGTTCCTGATCGAGGTCGGCCGGTCGCTGCGCGCCCTGTTCTCGTTCGGGCTCTACCACCGCACGTTCGAGGACCAGCGCGCGGAGTGGCGGTGGCTCGTCGCGGAGTACCCCGCGATCGGCTACCTGCCCGCCGAGAGCTTCGAGCCCGACGAGTACCGCACGGACCGCAAGCTGCCCACGCACGTGCGCATGACCGACCGCGACGCCTACTGGGGCGCGAAGGTCGTGACGTCGTTCACCGACGCGCAGATCGAGGCCGTCGTCGCCGCGGCCGCGCTCCCGGCGCCCGCCGCCGCATACGCGATCCACGCGCTCGAGGTCCGGCGCGACATCATCGGCCGGCGCTACCTCCGCGCCATGGCGGCCGTCGAGGACCCGTCGCCGTCGCCCGACGGCCAGCGGGTCTGCTTCGAGGACCTGGCGATCGCGCGCGGCTACGTCGCGCCCGCGGAGGCGCGCTACCGGATCGACGTCGGCGACGGGCTCGGCCGTCGCCTCTACGTCGGGCGGCGGCCGGCCGATGGTCCGCGCGCGTGCGCGCCGATCGCGCCGGAGGCCGCGGGCACCGGGTACCGCGTCGTCTCGATCGCGACCGAGCTGGCGTCCGCCGGCGCGGGCGGAGAGAGCGTCGTGACGAAGGCCTCGCGCATCCATCTGAGGTGGCGCGAGCGCGAGCGGCGCTTCGTCGTCGTCGGCCTGGAGCGCGACGAGTGACGAGGCGCGCCGCGGTCCTCGGCCTCGTCCTCGCGGCGGGCGCGGCGGCGCCTGCGCGCGCCGAGGACGTCGCGGCGTCCCGGGCGGGCCCCGCCCCGACGCCCGCGCAG
>DASZWW010000293.1:0-8419 GCA_035546175.1 Polyangia bacterium | reverse complement strand
CTCCTCCAGGCGCTCGCGGCGCCCGCGGGCGGCGAGCCCGCGACGGCCAGCGCGCCCGCGGGGGAGCCCGCGCCAGCGGCCGCCCGCCCGAAAGTGAGCGCGGCCGAGCACTACGTCGCGGGCCTGCGCGCGCGCCTGGCGGGCGATCTGATGGGCGCCGCCGAGCACCTCTCGCACGCGCTCTCGGGTCACGCCGACGCCTGCCGCGCCGCGGGCGAGTACGTGGCCACGCTGCGCGCCCTCAAGCGCCACCCCGACGCCACCGCCTTCAACACGCTGCGCGCCGACAACTCCGGCTGCGTGAACCTGCCCCGGTAGTTACTCGGTCTCGGTCTCGGGCTCGGGGGTCGCGTGGCCGCGGCTCGGGTCGTGCTCGCCGCCCTCGGCGTCCCAGCGGTTCTCGCCGTAGTCGGTCCACTCCTGCTTGTCGTCGCGCACGTCGACGTGGACGAACTGCGAGACGGGGTAGTAGCCGATGCCCTTGACGCCCATCGAGCGGGCGAGGTCGCGCACCATGAGCGGCGTCATGCCGGGGATGCGGATGTCGGCGGCCATGCCGCGCGTGTGGTAGCTGAGCGTCGCGAGCGAGAACATCGGCGCCCGGAAGCCCGACACGATCTCGATCTTCGTGCGCGTGCGCTGCGAGATCCGGTAGAGGAGCTCGATGAGGCGCGGGTCCGGCGGCGTCTCGGCGCCCGTGCGCTGGCAGCGCATGAGGCGGCGCAGCGCGCGGTACGACGAGGCCTCGACCTCGCCGCTCGCGAGATCGAGCTGCACGTCGACCTCCTCGCCCGTGTTGACGAGGTGAAGGACCACGTGGGCCTTGTCGCCGGTGGGGCGGTGCACGGCGGCGCCCGCGGGCAGCTCCGCGCTCGCCTCGGCCGCGCCCGGCAGCGGGTGGAGGGCCAGCGTGTCGGCGGCCTCGACCATCGAGCGCACGCGGTCGTCGAGCTTCCGCAGCGAGCCGTTCATGTGCCACGAGCCCGCGATGAGCGCGCCCGTCGTCGCGATGAGGATCAGCGCGATGATCGTCACGGCGCGCGGCAGGCCGCGCGGCAGCGTGATGGTGCGGACGGGGCGGCTCGCGTCGCTCGCGATGACGATGCGGAGGCGCTCCCTCCTCGGCGCGGCCGCCTCGCGGCGGATGCGCTCGAGCTCGGGGACCGACCGCCGCGCGTCCGCCATGCTCGACGCGCGCTAGGCGACGGGGGAGAGGTGCCGGCCCGAGAGCGCGCCGGCGTCGACGCCGCGCCCCGAGTCCTCGCCCATGCGGCTCACGCCGCGGAAGACGCCGCCCGTCTCGACGCGCACGCTCTTGGCGTCGATGTCGCCCTCGATGCGCCCCTTGGCGAGGATCTCGAGGTGACCCGTGCAGGTCACGTTGCCGATGATCTGCCCGGCGACGACGATGTCCGTGCCGGTCACGTCGCCGCGCACGGTGCCGCTCTCGCCGACGACGATGGCCGACTTCGCCTCGACGTTGCCCTCGACGGTGCCGTCGATGCGGAAGCCGCCGTTCGCCGAGAGATCGCCGCGGATGACGAGCGACGGTCCGAGGACGTTCTCGATCGGTTCGTTAGATGCCGCCCGCCCGTTCTCCGGCTTCGATCGCCATGCCATGCGCTTCCTCCTGCGAATGCCCGAAGCCATCTCATCGGGCGCCCCCGGAGAAACTGTAGAGAGCACGCCACCTTCTGCGGCGCGGCAGAAATCTGACGCGGACCCCGGGATTCGACAGGAGCTCGGCACGGCCGACGACGTCAACTCCTGGGACCAGTGACCGGACCTGGTACGCTCGGGCCGTGTCCGGGCGCCGCGCGTTCTCCGTCGCGATCTTCTGCCGCCACGGCGGCGAGGTCCTGCTCATCCGCCACAAGCGCCTCGGCGCGTGGCTGCCCGTGGGCGGCGAGATAGAGCCTGGCGAGACGCCGCTCGAGGCGGCGCGGCGCGAGCTCGGCGAGGAGACCGGGCTCGAGGGGACGTTCCCCCGCGGGCTCGGCGTCGAGGGGACGCCGCCCGGCCTCATCGGCTACGAGGAGCACCCGGCGGGCAGCAAGGGCCTGCACATGAACTTCGCGTTCGTCGCCGACGTGCCCACGCGCGCGCTCGCGGTCTGCGACGAGTACACCGACGCGCGCTGGGTCGGCGCCGCCGTCGACCTCGAGTGCCCGCCGAACGTCCGCGAGCTCGTGCGGCTCGCGCTCGCCGCGCCTCGCTGACGCCCGGAGGGTCGCCGTCAGCGCGCCGCGCGGCCGAAGCGCTCGGCCGAGCGGGCCTTGGCCTTGGCGGCCTCGACGGCGCGGTCGCGGAAGGGCGCGCTCGTGACCAGCGTGTCGACGAGCCGGCGCGCCACGGCCGCCACCTCGTCGACGCTATTGTTGAAGACCCACTCGTTGACGGCGGACGGCGCGTTCATGCCGGAGAGCTTGCGCACGAACTGCAGCGAGGCCGCGCGGATCTCCTCGTCGGTCGCGGGCGGTTCGAAGTGGAAGAGCGTCTTGATGCTGCGGCACATGCCGGTGACGCTAGCACCCGGGCCCGCGCCCCGGTAGTCTGCCCCCGGCGCGGCGGTTACTGGCGGGTGACGCCCCCGCCCGCGTGCGGCTGCGCCGCGCCCTACGACGCGCGCCGCAAGGGCGCGGATCGGCGCCCTTGGCGCCGGTCTTGCTCCACCTTACACCATGATGAAAATGGTGAAAAAGCGCGAGCGGATCCTGGTCGTCGACGACGACGAGCCTTCCCGCCACGTGATGGCGGAGAGCCTCACCGATGCCGGCTACACCGTCGAGGAAGCGGCGGACGGCTACGAGGCGCTCTCGATCGCGGCCAAGCGCAGCCCCGATCTCGTGGTCTCCGACCTGGCGATGCCGGGCATCGACGGCCTCGAGCTGACGCGGAGACTGCATGTCTTCGCGCGCAACATCCCCGTCGTCTTGACGACCGGGCTCGACGAGACGCGCGACGTGGTGACGGCGGCCAACGCCTACGGCGCGGTCGCCTGCCTCAAGAAGCCCATGAGCCTCGACGAGCTCATCTGGACGATCGATCGGGCCCTCGTGCTCTCGGCCTCGCCGTGAGCGCGCGAGGTCAGCGGCGCTTCTTCTTCTTGGCCTTCGGCCTCGCCGGGGCCGTGGGCGCCGCGGCCTCGTCCGGCGTCTCCTCGGAGTCGACGGCCGGCGCGGTGGGCTTCTCCGTCTCCTCGGCGGGCACGGCCTTCTTGCCCTCGGGCTCCTCGCCGGGCGCCGCGCTCGCGCCCTCCTCGGCCTTCTCGCCGCCGGCCTCGGCCGCCTTCTCGTCCTTGCTCTCTTCCGCCGCGGGCGCCGGCGCCTTGCCGGGCTCGCCCACGAAGATGTCCGGCCAGCGATCGTTGGACGTGTGGAACGTCAGGCGCGTCGCGCTCGTCTTCGACGTTCCGACCTCCCACAGGAAGAGCTCGTAGTCCTCGAGGTCGTTCTCGAGGCCGCCCACCGCCGAGGCGAAGACGAGCCACTTGCCGTCGTTCGACAGGCGCGGGAAGGCCTCGCGCGAACGCTTGCCGCCCAGATCGACGAGCAGCAGGTCGTCGGGGTTTCGATCGTCGCCGGGCAGCCCCCCCACGACGGGCTCGCGCGCGATGCGGACGCCCTCCTTGCCCGCGGCGTCGACCCAGTAGACCGACGCGCCGTCCGGCGCCCAGTCGATCTGCTTGCCCTGTCCGAGCTCCGTCCAGAGGTGCTTCTTGAAGTTGTAGATCCCGACCTGCCGGCGCCCGCCGCCGAGCGTGAGGGCGAGGTAGTGGCCGTCGCGCGAGAGCTGCGGCGCCTCGACCAGGGCGCCCTCGAACTGCGGGTGCTTGGCGACGTCCATGACCTTCGCCTCGGCGGCGCCCTCGGCGGAGAGCTTCTTGCGCAGGACCTTCGTGCCGCGCATGAAGACGATCTCGTCGGGGCCGGCCCAGCTGCCCCAGCTGGCGTCGGCCGCGACCTTCGCGAGCCCCGAGCCGTCGACGCCGATCGTGAAGAGGTCCCACGTCTCCTCGGCGTTCGCGGCGCTCTCGCGCACGAAGTCCTTGGCGCGGCTGCGCTGGAAGAGGATCTTGCTCCCGTCGGGAGAGAAGCGCGGGCGCCAGTCGGTGTGCTCGCCCTTGGTGAGCTGCCGCGTGTCCGAGCCGTCCGTCCGCATGGTGAAGATGTGCGGCATGCCGGCGCGCGAGCTCGTCCACGCCACGAGGCCGTTGGCCTTCGCGCCCTCGGCCTTGAGCGCCTCGAGGTCGGCCGGCCTGACCTCTTTCTCCATGCCCTCGTCGACGGTGGCCGCGCAGCTCGCGACGAGGACGAGGGCGAGCAGCGGCAGGAGGCGGCGCGCCCAGCGGTCCCGGCGGCCCCGTTTGCTCATCAGCTTCGACGTCATGAGCCGCGCGATACCTGAGGCGTCGAAAATTTGCAACAACCTCGGCGCGCACGCTCGGGCTCCGCCCTAGGGGCGGGGCCCTGATCGCCCGAGCATCGCCACGAAACGTATGTGGATGCTACGAAACGTCGAGCCGCGTGGTGTTTCGCGCGGGTGTCAGGAGCGTCGCCAGGAAGAGCTCGAGGTCGGCGAGCCCGAAGGGCTTCTCGAGGACCGGCAGGGCCGGCAACCCGGCCGCGCGGAGCGCGTCGTCGATCTCGCCGCGATCGGAGCCGCTCATGAAGCCGCAGGCCAGGTGCCGGAGGGTGGGCTGCGAGCGGATCCACCGCACGAGATCCACGCCGGTCTCGCGCCTTCCCAGGGCGAAGTCGGTGAGGACGAGCGACGGCGGGTGATCGAGCAGCGTCATCTTGGCCTCGTCGATCGTCGCCACGGCGACACACTGTCGGCCCTGGCGCTGCAGGATCCGGGAGACGGCCGCGCGCATGAAAGGGTTGTCGTCGACGACGAGGACGTCGACCTTGGGGCCGATGTGGAGCGGCAGCACGACAGACATGTCCCCACGGCCTTGCACACCGCGTACCAGGGCCACCCGAGGGTGAACCCTCAGGCGAGGAGAGCGAGCAGGTCGTCCCGGGTCAGCGTCGCGCCGAGGGCGGCGTCGCCCAGGGCCGCGTCGACGAGCTCGCGCTTGCCGGCCTGCAGGGCGAGGATGCGCTCCTCGACGGTGTCGGCGGTCACGAGGCGGTAGATCGTCACCGGTCGCTCCTGTCCGATCCTGTGCGCGCGGTCGGCCGCCTGGTCCTCGACGGCCGGGTTCCACCACAGGTCGCACAGGAACACGTGGTCGGCCGCCGTGAGGTTGAGGCCGCTGCCCCCCGCCTTGAGCGACACGAGCATGACGGGCGGGCCGTCCTCCGACTGGAACGTCGCGGTGACGCCCGCGCGGTCGCGGGTCGCGCCGTCGAGGCGGCAGAACGCGATGCCGGCCTTCGCGAGGTGCGGCTCGACGAGGTCGAGGAACGACGTCCACTGAGAGAAGACGAGCGCCTTGTGGCCCTCGGCCGCCGCCGTCTCGAGGGCCTCGAGCAGGACCTCGATCTTCGACGAGCCCGAGGCCGTCTGGCCCGGCACGAGCGCCGCGTGCGACGCCGCCTGGCGCAGCCGCAGCAGCGCCTCTAGCGCCTTCATGACGCCGCCGCCGGCCTCCATCATGGCGAGGACGTCGGCGCGCGAGGCGGCGCGGACGGCGTCGTAGACGGCGCGCTCCCGCTCGTCGAGCTCGACGCGCAGCACGGCCTCGGTGCGCGGCGGCAGCTCGGGCGCGACGTCGCGCTTGAGGCGCCGCAGGACGAAGGGCCGGATGCGCGCGCGCAGCCGCTCGATCTCGCGCTTGTCGCCGGCGGCGACGGCGCGCGCGCGGGCGTCGAAGTCGGACCGGCCCCCGAGCAGGCCCGGGTTGGCGAAGCGCATGAGGCTCCACAGCTCGTCGAGGCGGTTCTCGACCGGCGTGCCCGAGAGCGCGACGCGCAGGTCGGCCGGCAGCGCGAAGGCCGCGCGCGCCCCCTGGCTCTCGGGGTTCTTGATGGCCTGGGCCTCGTCGAGGAACACGGCGCGCCACGGGCGGGCGCCGAGCGCCGCCGCGTCGAGGCGCAGCAGCGCGTACGTCGTGAGCGTGAGGTCGGCCGACTGGTCGAGCACGCGGCCCGGACCGTGGTAGACGCAGACCTTCAGGCCGGGCCGGAAGCGGCGCGCCTCGGCCGCCCAGTTGTGCAGCACGCTGGTCGGGCAGACCACCAGCGTGCCGGTCTCGGCGACGCAGAGGGCTTGCAGCGTCTTGCCGAGGCCCATGTCGTCGGCGAGGATGCCGCCCATGCGCGTCGCGCGCAGGAAGGCGAGCCAGGCGACGCCGCGGCGCTGGTAGGGCCGCAAGCGGGCCGCGAGGTCGGCCGGCAGCGTGGGCTCGGGCAGCGTCTCGAAGCTCGCGAACAGCGGCTCCAGGCGCTCGAGCCCCGCGGGGCGCGGCTCGTCGAGGTCGTCGCAGAGCGGCCCGAGGTCGCGGAGCGCGTGCGTCGCGAGGCGGCCGGCGCCGTCGCGCGCGGCGAGCAGGTCGGACAGGCGCTCGCCGTGCCTGGCGAGCCAGCCCTGCGGCAGCGCGGCCCATCCGCCGCCCAGCAGCGGGACGAGCCCGAGGCCCTCGCGCCAGGCGCGCACGACCGCCTCGGCGTCCACCGAGGCCGCAGGGGAGCCCGGGCCTCGGGCGCCTCCTGGCGCCGCCTCGACCTCGAAGCGCATCCCGAAGGTCACGTGCGGCGGGCCGCCGTCGGCCGCGGGCGTGGTGGCGAGCTCGAGGCGGGGGCGCAACTTGCGCGTCTCGCCCACGACGGACGTCGCGTCGCCCGTGAGCCCGCCGCGCCAGCGCTTGAGCTTCTCGGCGAAGCGGGGCGCGTCCATGCCGCCGAAGCTCGTGCGCCGGCCCGGCAGCAGGTCGAGCTCCTCGCGCAGCTTGAGCACGAGCCCGCGCTCGGCGGCCGAGTCGCGCACGGGCACGGGGCCCTCCGGGCGCAGGAGCACGAGCTTGCCCTCGTCGACGCGGGCGAAGGGCGGCGCGCCGTAGACGAGGGTGGGCAGCACCGAGAGCGCCTCGCCGGCGTGCGTGAGGTCGAGGACCATGCGCGGCGGCACGTCGCGCACGAGGCGCGGCACGCGGCGGCTGCGCACGTCGACCTCGATCCGCCGGGCCAGATCGGGCAGCACCGTGCCCGCGAGCGTGCCCAGATCGCGCGGCGCGAAGGCGCGCACCTGCGGCACGTGCTGGAGCATCGGCCCCGTCAGCTCGAGCTCTCCCAGACGTTGCAGGGCGAGGCTGTCCGATGCACCGTCCGTGACGAGCGCCACCCCCGCGCTCACGACCTCGCGGATCGCGGGCGACGCCTCGATCGTCAGCACGATCTCCTCGCCCCGATCCTCGACGCGCGCGCGGGGCAGGAGCTCCTCGTCGGCGACGGCGACGGGGCGGCCGTCGAGGAGCACGCGCCCGCAGCCCGCGAGCAGCCGCAGCAGGGCGTCGAGCTTCGTCGCCGGCAGCGCGGCGCGCGAGCCGGGGCCGAGCAGCTGGTCGGCGCGCAGGTCGACCTCCTCGGGGCTGACGGTGGCGGCGTCGGCGGGGCGGGACAGGAGCGCCGAGAGGGTCGAGGCGAGCGGCGTCTCGCGGTCGCCGCTCACGACGGCCCTCGCGATCCGCAGGCCCCCCTCGGCGCGAGAGAGCCTATAGATGACGCGCCCCCAGGCGGCGGGGCGCGTGCTCGCCGGCGGGGCGCCCGCGCGCTCGCCCCCTGGTCCCCCCGCGTCGGCCTCGGCACTGGAATCCACCCCTCCTTCGGGGCCTTGGCCCAGGAAGATCGCGGCCGCGGCGACGTGCTCGCACGGGCTGACGCGCCCGCCGCAATCGCAGTCCCACTCGCGCTCGCCCGGGTAGAGGACGGCCGCTGGCGCGACGGCGCGCCCCGGGCTGCGGACGCGGGCGACGATCTCGTCGTCGTCGCTCGACTCGAGCATCACGGCCCCGGCCCGCGCCAGCTTGACCGCCGCGGACCAGGTCCCGGGCTTGGCCGATCTTCGGACGGCGTCGACCAACTTTTTTACTGCTTGGGGGTTCAGTGAATCACCGTGTGAGCCGATGTGCGGGTGTGCCTCTTCGGCCAATTCATACCGCGCGTCTTGCGGGCCGCGATCGATTTGTGTGAGAATGCCCGCGCCCGCACGCTTTCCCCGGCTCTTTTTTCACCTACTCAGGGAGACCCAAATGCAGAAGCCCCTCGCCAAGCCTTCGCGGATCGCGCTTGGAATCACGCTCCTCGGAGCGCTGACGCTCGGAGGCCTCGGTTGCGGCGGAGGCACATCGCACCCGAAGGACGCTGGTCGGGACGGCAAGGGAGATGGAAGCGCGGGCGCGACGGGCGTCGCTGGTAACGACGGCGGCGCGGGCGCCGCGGGCTCGACGGCCGGCACCGACGGCGGCGCGGGCGCG
>DASZWW010000292.1:0-4957 GCA_035546175.1 Polyangia bacterium | reverse complement strand
CGCTGCGCGTTGCGCAGGATCTCCTTCTTCTTGGCCAGGAGCGTGTCCTTGAACCGCTTGAGATCCTTCTTCTTCAGCCCGGTCCCTTCCATGGACGTCCCCGCGCCGTTTGGCGCTAGAAATAGCCCGCTAGAGTAGTCTCCCGACCCCGATTGGTCAAGGCGACCGTCAAAGACGACTCAAGAAAGATTGACACTTACCGATGGTGCAAACTACACTTCCCCACTCCCAACCGTTAACCATGCGTTGCACGTACAACGCGGAGGCCTGGTCCACATGGGCGGTTCCGACAAGAGAAAACAAAGCCTCTACTTCCCCGAAGAGATGCTGAAGGAAATCCAGGAAGAGGCGACCCGGCAGGATCGGTCGCTGTCGTGGATCGTTCAGAAGGCCTGGAAGATCTCCCGCAAGGAGATCATGAAGTACCCCTCGGTGAACGAGTTCCCGGGCGAAGAGGACGAGCGCGGCGCGACCGAGTAGCGCCCGCCAATCTGTCGTCGCGTGTCATCGCGCGAATACCTGCTGATCGCCGACGCGGTCGCGCCGCTCGCGGGCGGGCCCTCCGCCGTCGCGGCGGCGGGCCTCGGCCGAGCGCTCGCGGCCTCGGGGCGTAAGGCGACCATCCTGTCGCTCGCCCGGCCGGAGGCGGCCGCTGCCGTGCCCGGCCTCGCTCGGCGCCTGCGCACCGTCGCCACGTCGGTGGGCGAGCGCGCGCTCGAGCTCACGCTCTACGAGGGGAAGGCCACCCTCAGCGAGGCGCGCCTGCTGGTGCTCGGCGCGCCCGCCCTCGGCCGCGCCGAGACGGCGGCCCTGCTCGCGAGCGCGGTGCGCTCCCTCGGCCAGGACGGCCTCGTCGCGCCCGACCTCACGATCGGGTGGGGCGAGACGGCCGCCGGCGCGCTGTCGGCGACCGCCGCGTCGGTGCGGCTCTTCGCGCTGCCCACGGGCCGCCTCGGTCCCCTGCTCTCCGAGGAGGAGTCCCGCGTGCTCGCGCCGCTGTCACTCGGTGACGAGGCCGCGTCGCGCTCGCTCGTCGCGCTCGGCGCGCTCGCGGCCAACGCGATCTTCGCGCCCAGCCCGAGCGCCGCGCGCGCCAACGAGAACGACCCCGTGCTCGCGACGCGCGCCTCCGACGAGCCCTTCGTCGCCGTGCGCTTCGGCTGCGACGACCCGCCCCACGATCCCGCCACGGACGCCGCGCTCCCCGCGAGCTACTCGGCCTCGGCGCTCGGGGGCAAGGCCGAGTGCCGCCGCGCGCTCGCGCGGCGCTGCTCGCTCGCCCTCGGCCCCCGCACGCTGCTGCTCACCGTGGGCCCGCTCCACCGCGACGAGGGCGCCGAGGCGATCCTGGCCGGCGTCGAGCGTCTCGGGCCCTTCGACGTCGTCACCGTCATCGCGCCGCGCGGCGACCAGGACCTGGTCGAGCGGGCGCGCCTGCTCGCCATCCAGCACCCCGGCCGCATCGCGCTCCTGCCGGGGTCCGAGCCCGGCGACGACCGCGCCGCGCGCGCCGCCGCCGACGCCATCCTGCTCGGCGACGACCACGACATGGCCGGGCGCGCCGCCGGTCTCGCGCTCGTCTACGGCACGCTCCCCATCGCGCCCGACACGGGCGCGAACCGCGACTACCTCGTCGATCTCGACGAGCGCTCGGCGACCGGCCACGCGCTGCTCTACGCGAGCGCGACGCCCTTCGAGATCGAGAGCGCCGTGCGGCGCGCGATCTCCGTGCGCGCCGACGGCGACACGTGGACCGCCCTCGTGCGCTCTCTCCTCGCGAGCGCGCCGCGCTGGACGCAGACCGCCGCCGCCGTCGAAGAGATCGCCGCGCAGTACGCCTGAGCTGGGCGCACGCGCGCCCCGCGGCTAACGAGCGCGCCGCAGCGCCGTCACGCGCACGCCGAGCTCGCCGTCGACGTCGACGAGCTCGCCCTCGGCCCAGATCTCGTCGCCCACGCGGAGCGCGACGGGCGAGGCCCCCAGGCGCCCGAACGCGAGGACGGATCCGGGCCCGAGCCCCGCGATTTCCTCTCCGCGCAGGACCACGCGTCCCAGCTCCGCGACGACCTCGATCGGCGCCGCGGCCAGCACGGCCGCCACGTCCACCGTCCGGGTCGTCGTCTCGTCACCCGATCGTTCGTCCATCGTGACCTCCTCCGGCCTTCGCTGGCCGAGCCGTCCGCGCCCGCTCGGCGCCGGCGCCTGCCGCAGCTCCTCCTCGAGCGTGACGCGCCCGTCGCCCGAGCGTCGGGCCAGCGCCGCGTGCGCGCCGATCACGACGCGGACGACGCGCTCGCCGCCAGCCGCGAAGGCCGGCGCGCCGTCGAAGACGACGGCATCGCCCACGACGAGCCCGGCGAGCTCGCCCGCGGACAGCCGCGTGCGCGCGAGCTCGACGCGCGCCTCCGCCTCCAGCGGGCCGACCGGCCCCGCGGCGCTCGGCGCAAGCGCCGCCAGCCAGCGCGCCGGTAGCTCGAGCCTCGCCCAGCCCTCGACGCCGCCGACGGTGGCGCGAATCCCGACGGCGGCGCCGCCGTCTGTCGCGATGGCGGCGGTGCCTGGCGCGACGAGCGCGACCGAGAAGGGCGCGCCCGTCGCCTGCAGCACGCTCGCCACGAGCCCGGCGACGACGCCGCGCTCGGCGAGGCCGAGCCGCGCCAGCGGCGCCCCTGGTCGCGTCTCGACCCCGAGCGCGAGCGCCACCGCCCGCCGCGCGAGCCCGCCCTCGATCACGATCCGCCCCTCGACGCCGCCTCGCGAGAGCCCGAGCACGACGTCGCCGGCGGCTTCGCCGGCGAGCGTGGGCGCGAGCGCCTCGACCCCCGCCCGCGCGAGCGAGAGGGTCCCGAGAGCGCCGAGCGAGAGCTCGGTCCTCGACGCGAACCGCGCGAGCACGCGCGCCGCCTGCGTCATCGCCGCGGCGTCGCGCCCTCTCAAGCGCGGCAGATCGCGCGGCTCGAGGTCCGTGACCCTCATCTTCGCTCCCGCCCGTCGCGCTGTCTCTGTCTCGAACCCGTATCCAAGGGCGCCCCCGGCCGCATGACGATGCCTCGCGAACGGAGGTGATGTCCAACCCGATCGAGCACGCTCGCGAGCGCGGCGCGCGCGGCCTCGGTGGGCGCGCCGAGGCGCGCCTCGAGGCCGCCGGGCGCGGTCACGAGATGGATCGACGCGCCCGCAAAGATCCCGCCCGCGAGCTGGATGCGCGCCTCGCCCACGCCGTGCGACTGCCCGACGAGCAGCCGGGCGATCTCGGGGCCGCTCACCGAGGGCACCGCCAGCTGCCGCGCCGCCGGGGGCGGCGGCGCGGCGCGCGGCGACTCCATCCTTGAACCCGCTCTGACGCCGAGCCCGCTCGCGACGCCCAACCTCCCGTCCGGCTCTCCCGGATTTTCACGGAGCGACCTTCGGGACCGCAGCCACGCGTGAAACAGCGCGGCCTCGACGACGCTGGTGGCCCGAACGTCGGGTGCTGTAGGACGAGGTGAGGGGCGCTCGCCTTGGATTCCTCGGGCCTGCACGTCCGTTCATCGGCCGACCCCGACGTATGTTGCGTCGAATCCATGGAGATACGGTATGATCCGCGAAACCATCCGCGCGCTGGACCATCGAACAGCTGGAGTGACTGGAGCGCCGTGATCAGCTGCCATCAGCTCATCGAATTCTGTCTCGACTACGTCGAGGGGGCGCTCCCCGACGAGGAGCAGCAGCGATTTCGACGCCACCTGTCGCTCTGCCCCGACTGCGTCCGGTTCTTCGAGACGTATCGCAGGACGCCCGAGGTGTCCCGCGAGGCGCTGAAAGCCCACATGCCGGAGTCGGTGCGCGAGTCCGTCCGCAGCTACCTCCGCACGCTCCGCGACGAGACCTGAAGGCTCGCGCGATCTGAGTGAGGGCGTTTTTTTTGACAGGGTACGTTTCGAGACTACTATGTCCTACATGTATGACTCGCTCGTACCTGACGGACCCAACCGCCGCGCCGACAGGCGCCTCCGCCTCCAGCTCTACCTGAACGAGTACGTGAAGGACCGCGAATACCGCGCCCTCGCGACGGACATCAGCGAGTCCGGGCTCGCGATCCAGAAGCTCACCGAGCCGGTCGTTCCCCACGCGCCGATCGTCGGGATCGAGCTGGAGCTGCCCGGCACGAGCGAGCTCATCTGGGCGGCCGCCGAGCCTCGCTTCGACGCCGTCGGCGACGACTTCCACGTCTCCGGCCTCCGCTTCCGCGGCATGGCCCACAAGCACCAGCGCCTGCTCCGCGACTACGTTCGCGAGCGCCGGCTGCGCATCGCCCGCCTGCTCCGCATTCCTCGCTACGCCTAGCTTCGTCCGTCGAATCGCCTCGGTCGGCCCCCGATGTCGCAATGGTGCGGCACCGGGGGTCGGTTTTTTTTGGGTGTATCTTTGAGGGAGTGCGTCGCGGTTTCCTGCTGGCGATCGGGCTCTTGACGTTCGCGCGGGGCGGCGTCGCCGCCGCCGACTGGGAGGTGCGGCGCACGAATGACCGGGCGCTCGTCGAGCAGGCCGCGCGCGCGCTCGCGGCGAGGCCGGAGGACGCGGCGCTCGCCGCGCGGCTGGTGCGTCTGGCGGGCAAGGACGGCGCGGCGTCGCTGCGCGCGCGCTTCGAGGTCCCCGCGGCCAAGCCGGACGCCCGCTACGCGGAGGTCGCCGCCTGCGCGACGCTGCTCTTCGCGCTCGGCGCCAACGACGACGCCGCCTCCGCGTTCGCGCGGGCCGCGGCGCTCCGTCCCGAGGTCGCGATGCTCGCGGGCCGAGCCCGGGCCCTCGCCCGCGCCGGGAAGCGCGACGAGGCGCTGGCCGCCTACGACGAGGCGATCGCGGCCGCGAAGGCGCCGGCCGAGCGGCGGCGCCTGCTCGAGGCCGAGGTCGCGCTGCTCCCGCCCACGGCGCTCGAGCACGAGCTCGAGCTGCGGCGCGCGCTCGCGGCGCTCGA
>DASZWW010000291.1:0-9090 GCA_035546175.1 Polyangia bacterium | reverse complement strand
GGCCGGTGGCGGGGGGGCCGGCTTCGGCTCGGGCGCGGGCAGGGGCGGCGCCTCGTAGCCGACGTCGTGCAGGTAGCGGTCGACGATGATCGAGATCGTCTCGGCGAGCGCGGGACAGTCCGGCGCCCGGCCGCGTGGGGGCGCGGGGAGCACCCGGTGCAGCACCACCTCTCCCTGCGCGTCGACGAGATCGACGCGGACGTCGCCTTCGGCCGAGGTCGACACGGCGAGGTGTCCGCCCGTCGCGAGCGGCAGGGGCAGCGTCGTCGGGCTGACGGGCGCGAGGCCCGGCATGAGCGCGTTCAGGGCGGCCGCGAGCGGCGCGGGGGCGGGGCACTCGTCGGGCGGCGTCGCCGCGCCCGCGTCCGCGAGCGTGGAGGCGAGGAGCATCAGGGCCGCGAGCACGACCTCATTATCGCCGACATGCGGGGAATTGCCTCCTGGCCGTCACGCCGCGCATCGCGCGACGAGGCGGCGCACGCCCTCGGCGAAGACGTCGGGCGGCGGCAGCAGCGAGAGCACGAGGAACGCGCCGCCGGCGAGCTCGAAGAAGTACCCCGGGTGGACGAGCACGCCGTCGTCGACGAGCAGCGCCTCGGCCCACGCCTCATCGGGGCGCGTCGCGGGCACGCGCACGATGGCCGACCAGCCACCCTCGCTCGCGAGCGCCGTGCACGGTGAGGAGGGGGACAAGGCCGCGGCGAGCGCCGCGCGGTTCGCGTCCAGGCGCGCCGCGATGGCCGCGCGCGCGTCGCGGCCGAGCTCGAGGAGGCGCGCGGCGGCCGCTTGCACGGGCGCTCCCACGGAGAGGTACGTGTCGGCGACGAGCGAGAGCCGTTCGATGGCGGCGCCGGCGGTGGACGGCGGGCCCGCGACGGCGATCCAGCCCAGCTTGAGCTGAGGCAGCCCGCACGACTTCGAGAGCCCGCCCAGCGCGAACGTCGGCACGCGCGCCGTGAACGCCGACTCGGCGGCGAGCGCGCGCACGCGCGTCGGGTCGTCACCCACGGCGTAGGGCGCGAAGACCTCGTCCGCGATCGCCGCCAGCCCGTGCGCCTCGCAGCGCGCCGCGAGCGCGGGCAGCTCGGCGCGCTTGAGGAACGAGCCCGTCGGGTTGTTCGGGTTGCCGACGACGAGGGCGCGCGCGCGTCCAGACGCGCGCGCGATGGCCTCGTCGAGGCTGGCGAGGTCGACGTGCCAGACGCCGTCCCACGCCAGGCGGTAAGGCACGGGCTCCACTCCCTCGAGGCGCGCCAGGTACTCGAAGAGGGGGTAGCTCGGCTCGGGCACGAGCACGGCGTCGCCCGGGTCGCAGAGCACCTTGAAGAGGTGGGCGTACGATTCGCTCGAGCTGGCCGTGAGCAGCAGGCGCTCGGGCGCGATGGGGGCCCCCGCGGCGCCGAGCTCGCGCGCGATCGCGGCGCGCGCCGACGGGAGCCCGGCCGGGTCGGGCTCGTACGCGCCGCCGGCGCTCGCGGCGAGGGCCTCGCGGACGCGCGGGCCGAGATCGGGCAAGCCGACGCGCGTCGGGTTCGACGCCGTCAGATCGAGCACGCCTTCGCCGCGCGCGCGCCGCGCGCGCTCGGCCCGCGCCAGCGCGTTCTCGGGGCGGTCCCAGGCGAGCCGGTGCGAGAAGACGTGCGGCACGGCGCGAGCGTAGCACCCGGCGCCCCTCCGGGACGGCGCGTCACGAAGTCCGCGCGCATGACGCGGGACTCGCGGCGGCCGCCCGAACCTTCTAAGATTCCGGGCCGCCATGAGCCTGGACCTGCGCGACTTGCTCCGGGCCGAGATGCGCGCGCATCCGCGCGTCGCGCAGCAGAAGCTCTTCTCCCGCAGCGACGAGGCGGCGCGGATCGCGGCGGCGCTGCCGCCGCTCGTCCCCTTCGGCGGGGCGGACTACGAGAGCGCCCTGTGGATCGTCGACTGGGACCACCGGCTGCCCTCGCGCCAGGCCGTGCTGCGCCTCTACGCCTGCTACTCCGCCGAGCGCCGCCGCCAGCTCGACGCCGCGTACGAGACGCGCATCGCGGAGATGAAGAAAGAGGACCTGTTCCCCGAGTTCGACGTCTCCGACTTCATCGGCCTGCCCGCCGACGAGGCCTACGAGGCAGACCTCGATCTGACGGGCAGCCCGGCGCGCCTGCGGCTCGTGAGCGACTGGCGACGCGACATCCAGCCCGCGCCCGCGACGAAGGCCATCGAGATCGTGCGCGCGTCGGAGCCGTTCCGCGATCTCCGCTCGCAGACCAAGGTGCGCGCGCCCGGGCTCGGCGACCTCGAGCCCGCCGAGTGGTCGCCGCCGTGCGAGAGCGGCCACGTGCGTTGGGGCGTCGACGTCTGGTACCTGCTCACCTTCAACGGCATGGTGGGGGAGGGCCGCGCCTTCCTCGTCGACCTCGAGGAGAGGTGCGTCGTGCGCGAGCGCGACTTCCAGTTCCGCGCGGGTTAGGAGGGCGGCGGCCCCGCTACTTCGCGATGCGCGCGACGGCGGGGCGCGCGCCCCAGACCGTCCAGTAGACGTTGTCGGCGGTGACCGCGACGAAGTGCGGGTCCGGCTGGTCGCCGTAGACGAGCGTGAACGGGGCGCCGCCGCCGTCGGGCGTGGCCTGCTCGAGCGGGGCCTTGAAGATGCCGCCGCCGATGCCGAGCGTGCTCCAGTAGATCGAGACGCCGTCGGTGGCGATGCCGTAGGGAGTCCCCTGGGCGTCCGCCACGGGCTCGAGGTCGCCGCCCGCGAGCGGCACGCGCCGGATGAAGCCGTGACCGTCGGGGACGTAGGCGTAGTCGCCGACGAGCAGGAGGTCGGTGGGGCCGGAGGGCGAGCCCCCGATGGTGACGCCGAGGCCGCTCGCGAGCCGGCTCGCCGTGCGCACGGCCGCGTCGGGCGGGCCCGTGAGGTGATCGGGCGTGCGCAGCAACGTCCCGTCGATGACGTCGGTCCAGTACACGAAGCCGTCGCGCACGGCGAGGGCGCGCGGCCTGGATTGCCCGTCGATGAGCGTCACGGGCTGCGCGCCGTCGACGAGATCGAGCTTCACGACCTTCCCGTCGACGCCGGCGTCGGTCCAGTAGAGGCTGGCGCCGTCCTTCACGAGGAAGAGCGGGTCGCCGGCGTGGCCCGCGAGCGTGACCGGCAGGCCGCCGGACAGGGGGATGCGCATGATGCGGGCGGCGCCGGGCTGGCCGTAGTAGACGAACTGCCCGTCGACGGCGAGCCCGAACGCGCCCGCGTCGTCGCGGACGAGCTCCTCGCCCGCGCCGCCGACGAGGGGGGCGCGGACGACGATCGCGCCTGGTCCCTGGACGGTCCAGTAGACGAAGTCGCCCGCGACGACGAGACGGCCGGGGACGGACGACGGGCAGCCGATCGTCGTCGGCACGTCGGCGCGCGTGCCGCCCACGCGGCAGGGCGGCGCAGCCCTGGCGTCGGCGTCGGGAGCGTCGGTGACGCCGTCGGGGCTCGCGTCGTCGGCCCCGTCCGCCGCCGCCGCCGCGTCGGCCGGCGCGCCGCGGTTCGGCTCGGTCTGCTTGCAGGCCGCGAGCCCGAAGACGACGGCGAGGGCCGCCGTGGAGAGCCCGGGGGACCTCGGCCGCGACATGGGGGGGAGTTTATGTCAGACGCCCGGCCAGCAGCTCATCGGCGAGCCACTGCCCGAGACAGCGCGCCGCCAGCTCGGCCGCCGCGGCGTCCGAGCCGAGCGCCTCGCCGAGCGCCGCGCACAGCGCGCCGAAGGTCGTCCCCGCCAGGAGCAGGTCGAGCGCGCGCCGCTCGCCGCCCTCGACGGCGCGGTGGTGCACGACGAGGCCGCGGCGCCACACGAGGATCGCGTGTCCGTCGCCGGCGCGGCCCGGCGCCTCGGGGGACGAGCCCGCCTCGACGGCGCGCCACGGATCCTCCACGGCGAACGCGGCGGGGACGAGCGCGCAGGCCGGCACGGGGACGAGCCGCAGGTCCGCGAACTCCTCGGGCCCGAGGCCGGCGAGCGCGTCGCGCCCCAGCACGTCCGCGTCGGCGCGGTCGAAGACGTCCACGCGCGCCCACTCGAGCGCGGCGAGCTCCCCGAGCCACGGCCGCCGCGCGGCGGCGGCGTGCGCCGCGACGAACCCGGGCAGCGCCGCGCCCACGAAGCGCAGCGACGGGTGGCGCGAGGGGTGCGCCTGCAGGTAATCCGTCGCGAGGTCGTGGAAGGCGCCGTCGCCGAGCACGGCGACGAGCTTCGGGTAGTCGGCGCGCAGGACGTCGAGGATGCGGAAGAAGTACATGTTGGCGTAGACGTCGAGGCGCTCGACGGCGGACGCGCGCGCGTCGCCGGCGATGATCGCCGCGAGCGCCTCCGGCGGCAGCCCCCGCGCGGCGAGCTCCCGGGCGACGCCCTCGGGGCCCGTGACGAGCTCGAAGAAGCGCCGCTGCAGCTCGGCGAGCCCGGGCCCCTCAGCCACGCGCGCCCTCGCGGGCCGGCGCCTCGCGCGGCCGGCCCTGCGCGAGCGCCTCGGCCGCGACGGCCTTCGCGCGCAGCGACTCCTCGACGACGCGCGCGAGCGGCGGCAGCTTGTCGTCCCACTCGACGAGCGTCGGCGCGGCGCCGAAGCGCGCGACGGCCTGGCGGTACAGCGCCCACACCTCGTCGCGCACGGGGTGGTCGTGCGTGTCGAGCAGCAGCGCGCCGAGCGTGCTGTGGCCCGCGAGGTGGAACTGGCCGACGCGGCCGATCGGGATGGCGTCGATGAAGGCGCGCGCGTCGAAGCCGTGGTTGTGGGCGCTCACGAAGACGTTGTTGACGTCGAGCAGGAGCCCGCAGTCGGCGCGCTCGGCGAGCGCCGCGAGGAACTCCTGCTCGGCCATCGTCGACTGCGTGAACGCGACGTAGCTCGAGACGTTCTCGACGAGGATGCGCCGCTTGAGGCGGTCCTGCACGCGCAGCACGCGCTCGGCGACGTGCGCGAGCGCCTCCTCCGTGAAGGGCAGGGGCAGGAGGTCGTGAGCGTACGCGCCGCCGTGGCCGCCCCAGCACAGGTGGTCGGAGACGATCGCGGGCTCGACCTCGCGCGCGAGCGCCGCGAGCTCGTCGAGATAGCGCGCGTCCAGCGGGTCGGTCCCGCCCAGCGACAGGGACACGCCGTGCAGGACGACCGGCCACCGCTCGCGCACGGCGCGCAGCACGCGCCGGGGGTTGCCGCCCGGCACCATGAAGTTGTCCGAGATGACCTCGAACCAGTCGACGGGCGGAGGGTTCGACAGCACGGCGGCGTAGTGCTCCGCGCGGAGCCCGATGCCGTGTCCGAGAGCGGGGACGTCGATCATGGGACGGCGAAGCGGCCCGCGCGCCGCCCGATCTCGCATCGATCGGGCGCCCCGCGAGCCGCCTCCGGGGACGTTACTTGCCGGCCTGCGTGACCTTGCCGCCCTTGTCCTTGCAGTCCTTCTCGGACATCTCCATCCAGCCCTTGCCCTTGCAGCCGTTCTTGCCGGCGCAGGAGTTCGCGGCGCTGTGACAGCTGCCCTTGCCCTTGCACGAGTTGACGCCCTCGCAGTGGACCTTGGCCGAGTCGGCCGCGCTCGCGAGGAGGGGGGCGCCGGCGCTGAAGAGCCCGGCGGCGACGGCGGCGATGAGTGCTCCCTTGGTGCTCATGTCATTCTCCGATGGTTGGGGTGGAAGGTGCGGGTCGTTGTGACGTTCGCTTCTTGTACACGATTCAGACGGTGACGGTTTCGGGCGCGCTGCTCTTTTTTCCGGCGCCGCCTCCGAAGAAGCGGTCGAGCCGCGGCGCGATGAGCCGGTCGAGGGACAGCGGCCCCGCGCCGGCGAGCGCCAGCCAGACGAAGAGCACGAGGTAGCTCCACTCCTCGAAGCCGACGAGATCGGTGAGCCCGTGGATGTCGCCGCGCTTGGCCGTGAGGATCGCGACGATCATCGTGAACGACATCGGCAGCACGGCGAGGCGCGTGCCGAGGCCGACGAGCACGAGGACGCCGCCGAAGAACTCCGTCGCGGCCGCCAGGCGCGCGTTGAACCCCGGCATGGGGATGCCGAGGCTCGCGAAGTACTCCGTCACGTCGGGCAGGGTGTGCAGCTTGCCCCAGCCGGTGCCGATGAAGACCAGCCCGACGGTGAGCCGCGCGAGCGTCGGGCCGAGGGGCCCGAGGCGGCGCGCGAGGGTGTGGAGGCGGTCGCGAATCTTTCCCAGGGTCTGGCTCAAGGCGGCTCCTTTTGGGGAGAAGTACGGCGTGGGCGGGAGAGAGGTTACGGGGCAGCCTCGGTCTGGTAGGCTTAGTATCATGGCCGAAGGACGGCAGAGCCCGCCGCGCGCCAGAAAGCGCGGAGTCCGCAAGAAGGACCTGGCCCTGGTGTTCGGGCCGTCCGCGGACGGCGACGGCCTGAACGTACTGCGACGGCGGACAGGATCAAGCGTCGTCGAGGCGGGGACGCTGCGGCCGCTGCGCGACGGGCGGGCCATCACGGGCGAGGTCGTCCGGCTCGAGCCGCGCGCCGAGGCGCCGTTCCTCTTCGACTGCGAGACGGACGAGGAGCTCTCGACGACGCGGTCGGCGCCGCCGCTCTCGGGGCCGCCGCAGGTCGCGACCGACCAGTACCGGCGCGGCTGGGACGCCATCTGGGGCCCCCGCCAGCGATCGACGGCCCTGAACTGACCGTCAGATTTTCGATGCGGCGCGGGGCGCGGCGCCTTGGCGCCGGCGCGCTCCTGATCGACAATGGCCTGGAACCGGGCATCTCCGCGCTGGTGCGCGAATTGCTCGGGAATTTCAGCCATGGACATCGGGGCTTCTGCTCGCCGGCGCTCGGGGCCTCCCACACGCGGGCCGAGCGCGCGGCCGGCGCGCGCCGGCGCGCTCGCCGCGATCGCGCTCGGCGCGACCGCCTGCGGCGGCGGCGCGAAGATCGATCCGGCCACGACGGATCACGAGGTCATGTACCTCCGCGACGCCGCCACCCGCCGCGCGGCGCTCGTCGACGAGCTCGTCGTCCCGACGAACGGGTACTCGACGCTGCGCCTCGCCCACTACGCCACGGGGACGGCCGGCGACTGGGACGCGCTGCCCGCGTGGAACCCGCGCGCGGCGCGGTATCCCGCGAGCGCGCTCGACGCCGCGCCGGCGGCGCCCGCGCTGCCCGCCGACGCGCAGGCCTTCACGCTCCCCGACGAGGCCCGGTGGGACCCGACGAAGCCGGAGACCGGCCCCTCGGAGCTCGCCACGATCGGCGAGGACGCGTTCTTCCGCTACCCGGCGCAGCTGGCGCCGCCCGCGCTCGCCCCGCTCACGCGCGAGGCCGCCGATCGCTACGGCCTCTGGGTCGACGACACGAACGGCGTCGGCGGGATCGTCGTCGCCGAGACGGACGCCGGGCCCGCGCTCGCGTTCTCGTGCGCGAGCTGTCACGCCGACGTGGTCGCGGGCCGCCTCGTGCCCGGCCTGCCGAGCGCGCGCGTCAACCTCGGCCGCATGCTGGCGGACAGCGGCGCGAGCGCCGACCTCACGGCGAACCTGCTCGCGTGGGGGCCGGGCCGCAACGACGTCACGACGAGCGACGCCTCGCTGCCCGAGCGCGTGTCGGACCTGCGGCCCGTGCGCTTCCTCTCGCACCTCCAGTACGACGCGACCGTGAAGCAGATCGACCTCGTGTCGCTCGCCGTGCGCGTCGAGACGCTCATCATCACGTCGCACGGCCAGGCCATCCGGCCGCCGCGCATCCTCGCGCTCGCGCTCGCCGAGTACATCTGGAGCCTCGCCGACAGCATCCAGACCGCGTCGGACGACGCGACCCCGCCGAGCCCGCAGGGGCAGGCCATCTTCGACGGAACGTGCTCGGCCTGCCACGCCGGCGTCGGGCTCACGAGCGCGCCGCGCCCGCTCGCCGAGATCGGGACCGATCCGGCGTGCGGCCTCTCGCCCGATCGCGGGACGGGCTACTACCGCGTGCCGTCCCTGCGCGGCGTCTCGCTGCGCCCGACGCTGTTCCACGACGGCACGCTCACGGGCCTCGACGAGCTCCTCGACCCGATGCGCCTCGACGACGGGTACGCGGGCGGCGCGCGCGCGCCCGGCCCCGTCAAGGGCCACGTCTTCGGGCTCGGCCTCACGGACACCGATCGCGCGGCGCTGCTCGACTACGTGAAGACGCTGTGAGCGCTCACGCGGACGCCGAGCCGTCGACGGGCGCGCGGCCGTCAGTGCAGCGTCGTGAAGATGTCGAGGTAGGCGTGGTTCTTGTCCGCGCCGATGGCCCAGAACGCCAGCAGGTTGATGTAGTCGTTCGCCTGCGCGAAGGCCGTCAGCGCCGTCGCGTTCGCCGTCGTGAAGTTCTCGCAGGTCGTGTCGTTGACGCCGATCATCGGCGTCACGCCGACGAATGACGACGTGCCGAGCGTCTGGATCTGCCCGTGGGTCGCCGTGGCCGCCATGATGGCCGCCTGGCCCATGTCGATGTTACATGAGCCGTAGTCCATGGCCATGATGTTGACGGTGTCGACGCGCACGCCGTTCGTCTTGGCGTTGGCGAGGACGTTGCGCTGATCCGTCGGCAGGCCCGAGGGGTCGACGCCGAGCGTGTACGAGACCCTGAGGCCCGGGTTCGCGTCCTGCAGGTTCTTGAGGGCCTTGTTGCGGCGATCGATGTCGGCGGTCTTCGACTCGGCGCCGCTCTCGATGTCGAGGTCCATCCACTTGAGGTTGTACTTCGTGATGACGGCCTGATACGCCGCTTGCAGCGCGTCCACGCTCCCGCACGCGTCGCCGAGCTCCGTGCCCGAGGCGCCGCCGAACGAGATGAGCACGTCGCCGCCGGCCTTGCGCAGGTTCGCGATCTGCGTGCTCCAGTGCGTCTCGTTCGCGATCGCCGTGTCGCCGTTCCACGTCGGCGCGCAGCCGCTCCCCGAGATGATGAACGCCAGCGTGTAGTACTTGTTGCCCGTCGCCGTCGCGAGATCGGCGAGCGCGGCGTTGCCCCAGGTCTCGACGTACGGCGCCGCGATCCGCGCCGGGAACCCGTTCGTGCCGCTCGACCCCGCGGCGCCGTTCGCGCCGGCCGCGCCCGCTCCGGCCGCGCCCGCGCCGGCCGCGCCGGCCAT
>DASZWW010000290.1:0-7477 GCA_035546175.1 Polyangia bacterium | reverse complement strand
CCATCCCCGCGGCCGATCCGCCGGGCCCGCCGGCGCCGGCCGCGTTCACGCCGCCGCTGCCTCCTCCGCCGTCGCCCGCGGCGCCGTGGCGAGCCGGGGAGCCCGAGCCGCAGCGCGCGGCGGCCAGCAGCGCCAGCGTCGAAAGGAGCAGGAGCTCGCGCGCGGAGACGCCTCTCACGGCCGGACAGTACGTGCTCGCGCCGCCGGCGTCGAGCCCGGCGGCCGCGAAGCCGCGTCGCCGTTGCGCCCGCCCGCGTCGTGCGCAAGCATGAGCAGGCACCCCATGATCCGGCTCAAGCGTGCCTACGACCCACCGTCGGCGTCGGACGGCCGGCGCCTCCTCGTCGAGCGCCTGTGGCCGCGCGGGGTGAAGAAGGAGCTCCTCGCGGCCGACGCGTGGTTGAAGGACGCCGCGCCGAGCGCGAGCCTCCGGACGTGGTTCGGCCACCGCGTGGAGCGCTGGGACGAGTTCCGCCGCCGTTACCGCGCCGAGCTGCGCGCGAACCCCCGGGCGTGGGCGCCCATCCTGGAGGCGGCGCAGGCCGGCCCCGTGACGCTCGTGTACGCCGCCCGCGACACGGAGCACAACGGCGCGCTCGTCCTGCGTGACTTCGTGGCCGAACGGACACGGCGTCGCCGCCGCCCGCCGACGAGCCGCCGCGGCCGCGCGCGAGCGCCTTCGACACGACGGTGAGGTCCTGTACGGGCGCCGCCGATTCACGCGGTCAAGCGCGGACCTATCCTCTGTGAACGAGGAGCACACCGACGATGAACGCGACGAGACACCGGGCGGGCGGCAGCGTGGGAAAGCGCGGCGGGCAGAAGCTGGCGGGCGCGCGCCTCGACGAGGCGCTCCGCGAGCGCGATGAACGAACCGAGATGCAGACCGCGTCCTCGCGGGCTCGAGGCGAGCGCGAGCGGGCCGGGCGCCCCGAAGGCGCTCACGCCGGCGCCGACGTCGCGCCCACCAAGAGAGCCGAGGCCCGGGAGAAGGAGCGCCATCGCCTCGAGCGCAAGCTCGGCCGCACGCCCGCCGGCGAGGCGGGGCTCGTGCGCGAGCACCGCGCGGCCGGCGTGAGTCGCGAGGCGCTCGCCGAGGCCGCGCGCCGGGCCGACCGGCGCGTCGCGCACCGCCGGCCGCCGAAGCGGCGCGGCTGACGCGTCCCGCGCGGCGAGCCCAGTCGGGCGATCGACCCAGGGCTGCGCGCGCGGTCGCCCGTCGTCGCGGGCGGCGCCTTGAACCAGCGTCGGGCCAGGCCCAGGTTTCGAGCGTAAGGAGCAGCCATGGAGACACTGGAGCAGCAGAAAGAAGGCAGGATCGCCAAGGCGATCGAGCGGCAGACCTCTCGCATTCCGTCGGACGTGTTCCTCTGGGGCGCGCTCGGGGCCATGGGGCTGTCGTTCGGGCTCGGCTTGGCCAAGCAGAGCAAGATGTCGACCTTCATCGCGCAGTGGGTGCCCACCCTCCTGCTGTTCGGCGTCTACAACAAGCTCGTCAAGGTCGCGGGGCACGACCTCACGGAGCGCAGCGTCCACTGAGACGCCCCGACGCCGCGGCGTCGAGAGCTGAGCGGTCGGGGTTCACTTCATGCGTTCGCCCCTGCTCCAGCTCTTGTTCGTGTCCGCGGTGGTGATGGGCCTCTCCCACACGATCGCTCACGAGCGCGTCTTCGCGCCGCTGCGCGCGCGCCTCGGCGGCAAGGCGACGTGGTGGGGTTATCTCGTCTCGTGCCCCTACTGCCTGTCGCACTGGCTGGCGTTCGTCCTCGTGCCCGTCACGAGGACCTACCCCGTGGAGCGCGCCGCCTTGCCCGGCGTCGCGGCCGATGTCGCGCGGTGGTTCCTGTCGTCCATCTTGGTCACGGTCATCGCGGCGTTCCTGCGCGTGGCGTTCTGGCTGGTCGATGAGCGCCAGGCTCTCGTGCGCCGAGAGAAGGAGCTGGTCGACCGGGAGCTCCGCTGACGGCCGTCCGGGCTCCGTCGATCCGCGAGGAGGGCGGGCCGGCGGTTTGGCGCGCCTCGTGGACGAAATGGGACTCGGGCGGATCGGGCTGCCCCGTCGTGGCGCCGCTCGTCGGCGACGCCTGCGCGACGCCGGACCTCCTTTGCATCTATAGCGGTTGCGGCGTCCCGGTCGGAGACGATGTCCAGTGCGTGAACGGCCACTGGCAAGAGCACGGGTCCGGGGGCGGCGCCTGCGCGCAGAGGACGTGCGCCGCACCGTGAGAGCCTCGTCCGTTCGTGTCTCGTCGAAACGATCGCCTCAAAAAGACCGCAAACGAAGAAACGGACGGGTCAGAAATCCGTCGACGGACGTGCCACGCCCCTCAACATCACGGTCCGTCATTCAAACGGATCTCGCCAGACGTCAGGGTCCGCGGCCGGGGCCGCAGGACGAGCGGCCTGCGCTCGCGAGAGCAGCCGGGCGGGGACGGCGCGCTTGCTGGCGTCGGACGCCTTCCGGCGAAGGCGCTTTCGGGTGCGGTCCACGCCCGCGCCGCCGGCCGCCACCCCGCGGCCCTGGCTCCGCGACGACCATTCGGCGCTGGTGGCGGCGGCGCCCGACGACGCTCGCCCCGTGCCCGCGCACACCAGAGTGTCCGGAACGCCGCAACCCGCGGGCAGGCTCGGCGGCGTGCTCGTGGTTCGCCCTGGCGGGATGGGCGCGGCGCCGAGAAAGCTCGCCCCCTCGTGAGACGACGCGGGACGGCCGACCATCCTCGTCGCCTCCGGGTGAAGCAGGCTCGCCCCACAGATCAGCCCCACGAAGAGCAGGCGCGCCGAGAGCCCCGGTCCGGATCGTCGAGTCCCTTCTTCGCCCGCGCCCACCGACGACGGCGAGGCCTCGCCGACGGGCGCGGCCTCTTCGGCGACGGCGCTCGGAGACGACGGTCCGGGGAGCGCGTAGAGCCGCACCGTGGGCCCGCCCGTCTCGTCGACGGGCTCGCGGCCGCGCGCGAAGCGCGTCGCGATCCTGGGCGGTCTTCGCCCCTCGATGTCCACCGCCGTCTCCACCGTCGCTCTCCACGTCGCGTAGTCCGACGCGAAGAGCTTCCTCATGCGCTCGCCGACCTGCCCCGGGCTGAAGCCATCGGTCGCGAGCGCGTGGCGGAGCAGGAGCAACGACATCTCCTGCGCGTCTTGGAACCGGCGCGCGGGATCGCGCTCGAGCGCCCGCATGATGATGCGCTCGAGGCGCGGCGAGATCGCGACGACCCCGGAGGGGCGCGGGATCGGCTCATCGACGAGCGCGCGCACCGTCGCGAGATCGGTGGGGCGCCGGAACAGCCGCCGGCCGCAAACCGCCTCCCACAGGACGATGCCGAGCGCGAAGATGTCGGAGCGCTGGTCGACGCCGCGTCCCATCGCCTGCTCGGGCGACATGTACTCGACCTTGCCCTTGTGGCCGCCGGGGCGCGTCTCGGTCAGCCGCCCCAGCGCGGACGCGATGCCGAAGTCGATCACCTTGATGGCGCCCTCGAACGAGACCAGGACGTTCTCGGGGGACACGTCGCGATGGACGAGGTTGAGCGGCCGCCCCGCGTGAGAGAGGCCGTGGGCGTATCCGAGCCCGTTCGCCGCTTGCGCGACGATGAACGCCGCCATGCCGTGGGGAACGGGGTTCTCGTGGCGATGGGCCTGACGCAGGAACGCCGAGAGGGGCTTGCCCTGCACGGGCTCCATGACGAGGAAGTAGCCGTCCTCGTCGCACCCGACCTCGATGAGGCGCGCGATGTTCGGGTGGTCGAGCAAGGCGCCGATGCGGGCCTCGTCGTGAAACATGCGGACGAAGCTCTCGTTCGAGGACAGATGGGGCAGGATCCGCTTGACGACGACGAGCGTGCGGAGGCCCGGCAGGTCGCCGGCCAGCGCGAGGTGCGCTTCGGCCATTCCGCCGTTTCCGACCTTCGCGATCAGCTCGTAACGGCCGATCCGGACCCTATCGCCTCGCGCCGCCGCGCCATATTCGGCGCTGTACTCGGCAATGCGAGTTACGCTTTTCGTCACTATTCAAGATTGGGGCGGGCCCCGTGCATTATCGGGATTCCTGGCGCACCGAATCCGGCCTGCGTTTGACAGCGAGGGCGATGGGTCCCATTTAAGATTTCGATATTATTAACCTATATCAACCATCGAAGTCGCCGAACTCGGTGACTCGGCCAGGCGGGCGAAGCGCGTCGAGGTATCGATGCGCTCCGTGAGGCGCTGCCCGCGCCGGCTGTGAAGCGCGGCGACGGATGCTCGTCAAGCCGTCGAGACTGGCTCCGGAGGAGGGTTTCGAACCCCCGACCCGGCGGTTAACAGCCGCCTGCTCTGCCCCTGAGCTACTCCGGAATAGGGTCGGGCCATTATGAGAATCGGCCCTCGCGAGTCAAGCTCGGCGCGTCAGGATCGACGGCCGCGCTCGCCTCCGCGACGCATCGACAGGTCGCCCGCGCGGCATTAGCTGGGCGTCACGTCCCGGTCGGCCGCCAGCCGAGCACGCGCGCCGCGTTCTCGAAGTAGACCTTGCGGAGGATGGCGTCGGGCAGGCCGATGCCGTCGATCTTCCAGCGGCCCTGGATGGGGGTGGGGCTCTCGAGCTGCTTCTCGCTGGTCTCGAAGTAGCGCCAGGTCTGCTTGTAGAAGCGCTCCTCGTCGGCGCGCGTGGGCGGCAGCGCGCCGTTCGAGCCGAACATCATCTCGTCGTCGGTCGCGCCGATGCCCGTGTCGGTGCCGAAGAGGATCCGGTCCTGGTACTTCTCGAAGAACGCGCGCATCTTGCCGGCGTCGTGGCGGCCCATCTCGGGCACGCGCGCGGCCGTGTCGATGTAAAAGTTGGGGTACTTGTCGAGCATGCGCTCGACGTTGTCGGGGTCCTCGGGGTCGTTGCCGAAGTGCACGGCGATGAACGTCGTCTTCGGGTGGCGCGCGACGCGGCGCTCGAAGGCGTCGTAGAGCGACTGCCACGGGGGCACATCGGTTCCGAAGAACGACCACTCGGGGTGCGCCTGCAGCTCGTCCCAGCGCTCGTTCTGCGGGTTGGGCGGCAGCCAGAAGGCCTTGGGGTCGCCGACGTGGATGGCGACGGGCATCCCCAGCGCCCCCGCCTGCTCGAAGAGCGGATCGAGGCCCTTGTCGTCGATGGGCAGGAGGTGCTGACCGTCCGGGGCGGGGTAGCCGAGGCCCAGGCCCTTCGGGATCTTGAGGCCCCGCGCGCCGAGGCGCTTGGACTCCGCGAGCTCCTCGGCCATGAGCTTGCCGTAGTCGTCGGGACGCGCGCGCACGAGGCGGAAGTCGGCGTTGGCGAAGACGATCATCCGGCCGTTCGTCTTGCGCGCCGCCTCGAGCTGCGTCTCGAGCATGTGGCGCGGCGGGCCGGGGTACATGCCCGAGAGGTTGACCATGCCGTCGATGCCCCACTCGTCCATCATCTTGAGCGCGCGCGGGATGCCGTCCGGCATGACGTGCGTGTGGGTGTCGATGCGCGGGAAGCGGCGGCCGGCGCGCGAGGCGACGCCCGCATCGCCCGCCGCCTTCGGCGCGCCCGCGCCGCGCGACCGGCACGCGCCGCCCGCGACCGCCAGCAGCGACAGCGCCGACGCCAGCAGCGGCAGCGCCGACGCCAGCAGCGGCGGCGTCGACGGGGCGGCGGCGTCGTGGGCCCGGCGCGCGGGCATGCTACTCGCGCTTGGGTGACGCGGGCGTCGTGCCGAGGCCGGGCGGGGGCTCGCCCGAGGGCGTGTCCGACTCGGCGGGCTTGGCCGCCTCGCCGCCCGTCGAGCGCAGCTTCGCGTTGAGCTTGAGCGTGCGCACGCCGCCCTTCGGGCGGGGCCAGTCGGAGCCGCCGATCATGTGCTCGTAGGACTCGAAGCCGTCCTTCTTGATCGTGACGGAGTGGGGCAGCGCCGGATCGATGTCGCCGCTCGAGAAGGGCGTCGTGCCCATCGACGTGCCGTCGACGATGACCTCCGCTCCCGCGGGCGACGACGTGATCTTGAGGACGTGCCCGCCGCCGGCCGGCTTGGCCGCTTCGCCCGCCGCGTCGCTCGCGGGCTTCGCCTCGCCCTCGGGCTTGGCCGCCCCCTCGCTCGGCTTCGGCGAGACGTCGGCGACCGCCGCCGCCGCCGCGGGCTTCGCTTCGGCGGCCGGCTCGCTGGCGCCGCCGCCGCGCCGCTTGCCCTTGTGCGGCTTGGCCTCGCTCTTCGCCTCGCTCGGCTTCTCCTCGCCCTTGGCCTCGGCGGGCTTGACCTCGCTCGGCTTCCCCTCGCCCTTGGCCTCGGCGGGCTTGGCCTCGGCGGGCTTGGCCTCGGCCGGCTTGGCTTCGGCGGGCTTGGCTTCGCGGGTCTTCGCCTCCGCGTTAACGGGTTGCTCGGCCGCGGCCTTCTCGGGCTCGCTCGGCGCGGCGCCCGTCGGCGCGGGCGCAGTTCCCTCCGGGGGCGCGGAGGCCGGGCCCATGCCGTTCTTCGCGAGCATCGCGCGGCCCGGCCCCTTGACGAAGTACCAGGCTCCGCCGCCCGCGATCGCCAGCAGGATGACGACGAAGACGCCGAACTTTCCGCCGGAGCTCTTCTTCTTGGCCGGCAGCGTCTCGGCCGCGAAGTTCGGCGCCATGATCGCCGGCGCCGCCTTGGGCGCGGCGGACCGGGACGCGGCCGCGTCCAGCGACGGGGGTGCGGGCGGCTGCGCCGCGGCGGGGAGCGACGGGCTGCTCGGTCGTCGCGGCGGAGCTTCGGCCGGCTTGGTGACGCCGGGCTTGGCTTCGCTCGGTTTGGCTTCGCTCGCTTTGGCTTCGCTCGGTTTGGCTTCGCTCGGTTTGGCTTCGCCGAGCTTGCCCTCGCCCAGCTTGGCCACGACGGTCGGCGCCTGCGCGAGCGCGTCGTCGAGCTTCGGGCCCTTGGCGGCCGCGGGGACGTCCTGGTCGCCCACGCGCGTCGGTCCGGAGCCCACCCACGCCGAGGTGGCGTCGTCCTCTTCTTCCTCGTCGTGGAGGGGCTCCTCGGACAGCTCGCCGAGAGGGACGACGGGCACCGTCTGGGCGCGCGTCTCGCCGGTGGCGGCGCCCGGCCCCGAGAAGAGCGGCTGCGTTCCCGTCTTCGGGCGCGCGGGCGCGCCGACGTCCGGCATCGACTCGAGCACCATGGGCTGCGCGTCGGTCAGCCGGCGGTGCGCCGGCTTGGGCGCCGAGCCGACCTCGGGCATCGACTCGAGCACCATGGGCTGCGCGTCGGTCGGCTTGCGCACGCGGGCCGAGAAGTCGACCGGCGTCGGGGCGGGCGCGGGCGCGGGCCCGTCGACCTCGGTGAGCACGGACAGCGCGCGATCGATGTCCTCGGCGCTCGGCTTCTCGAAGAGCGAGCTCGGCGCCGGCGCGGGGCGCATCGCGTTCATGCCCGTCGTCGAGCGGGGGCGGCCGAAGGCGCCCGAGCTCTCCGACGCGACGCCCGTCGGCGCGGCGCCGCGCGTCCCGAACGGATCGGAGCCGACCGCCGGGGCG
>DASZWW010000289.1:0-12666 GCA_035546175.1 Polyangia bacterium | reverse complement strand
CGAGGAGCACGACGCCCGCGCCGGCGAGCCGCAGGCCCGTGGCGCGCGCCGCCGGCCACGAGCGCCGCGCGAGCGCGGCGGCGAGCGCGCCCAGCTCGACCAGCGACAGCGCGGCGAACGGCATCGCGAGGACCTCGATGGGCAAGCGGTAGCGCGGCTCGGCGAAGAAGACGACGTACGTCGCCGCGAGCGCGAGCTGGAACGGAAGGAGCGCGAGCGCGGGCCAGCGCCGGCGCGCGGCGGCGAGCGCCACGCCCGCGACGGCGAGCGCGGCGAGCGCGGCGCCGAACGCGTCGACGGCCGCGCAGAGGCGCTCGCGCCGCTCGGCGAACCAGACGCCGCGCGGGCCCACCAGCACGCCGGGGCGGAAGATCGGCCAGTAGAGGAGGTAGCGCTCGGAGTCGAAGAGCCGCTCGGCGCGCTTGGCGCCGAGCCCGAGGGCGTAGGCCGGCTCGAAGCGCGTCCAGTCCTTGGCGAGCGCGTAGGCCGCCTGGTCGACCTCGTGGTGAGGCTCGTCGAGCACGCCGCGCCCCGTGAGGTCGCGGAACATCTGGTTGAGCGCGCGCGTGTACGTCCCCTCGGAGTTCGGGTTCGCGCCGATGAGGGCCGTGACGCCGCCGTGGTCGTCGGTGAAGTAGGCGTGCCCCGACTCGCGCGCGTGGCGGATCGCCCACGGCGAGAGCACGAGCAGCGTGGCGGCCACGGCGGCGGCCGTGAGCGCGAGCGCCGCGGGCAGGCGCGTCCGCCGCGCCAGCCAGTACCCGAGCGAGAGCCCCGTGAGCGGCAGCGCGACGGCGCGCACCCACGCCGCGAGCCCCATGACGACGCCGAAGAGCAGGGCGGCGCGCCACGGCCGCGTGGGCCCGAGCGCGGCGAGCACGGCGATGGCCGAGACGAGCAGCGCCGCCGCCGGCATGTCGGTGCCCACGACGCTCGACATCGCCACCCCCGCGGGCCACAGGGCATACCCGAGCGTGGCGACGATGGCGACGCGCCTCTGCTCGAAGAGCGCCGCCGTCGCCGCGTACAGGCCCGCGGCGCCCAGCCCGCCGAAGAAGACGCCCAGCATCTTCTGCGCGAGGAGCTCGCCGCCCAGATCCTTGATCCAGGCGAGCAGCACGACGAACCCCGGCATGTAGATGAAGCCGTGGTCGAGCCGGCCGAACTCGGAGAGGTAGTTGGCCGACTCGCGGTACATCGCGAAGTCGCTCACCGGGACGGTCGGCACCGTGAGGACCCAGGCGAGCCGCAGGCCCGTCGCGAGGGCCACCAGGGCGGCCCCCGCGACCCAGGCAGGCCCTTCATCTCCAGGACTTTGTGCTCTTCCCACGTCGCCCGGGATGATGGTACTTCTGCACGGCTCAATATGGCGATTCTTCCGTTCAAGCGCATCCTGTGCGCCAACCGCGGCGAGATCGCCGTGCGGGTCTTCCGGGCGTCGACCGAGCTCGGCTTCCGCACGGTCGCGATCTTCTCCGAGGAGGATCGCGTCCACCTCCACCGGTACAAGGCCGACGAGGCCTACCTCGTCGGCAAGGGGCTCGAGCCGGTGGCCGCCTACCTCGCCGAGGACGAGATCGTCGAGCTCGCGAAGCGCCACGAGATCGACGCCATCCACCCCGGTTACGGCTTTCTGTCGGAGCGCGCGTCGTTCGCCCGCAAGTGCCGCGACGCGGGCATCGTCTTCATCGGACCGACGCCCGAGGCCATCGAGGCGCTGGGCGACAAGGTGACGGCCCGCGGGGTGGCGCAGGCGGCGGGCGTGCCCGTCGTGCCCGGGACGCCCGAGCCCGTGCGCTCGGTCGAGGCGGCGCGCGCCTTCGCCGACGCCGCCGGCTACCCGGTGATCGTCAAGGCGGCGGCCGGGGGCGGCGGCAGGGGCATGCGCGTCGTGCGCTCCGCCGGCGAGCTCGCCGAGGCCCTCGAGCGCGCCGGCTCCGAGGCCCGGAAGGCCTTCGGCGACGACTCGCTCTTCATCGAGAAGCTGGTCCTCAAGCCGAAGCACATCGAGGTGCAGATCCTCGGCGACAACCACGGCAACCTCGTGCACCTCTTCGAGCGGGACTGCTCCGTGCAGCGGCGCCACCAGAAGGTCGTCGAGTACGCGCCCGCCTGGTCGCTGCCGCAGGAGCTGCGCGCGCGCATCGCCGAGGACGCCCTCAAGGTCGCGCGGCAGGTGAAGTACACGAACGCGGGCACCGTCGAGTTCCTCGTCGCCACCGAGGGGGCCGACGCCGGCAAGCACTACTTCATCGAGGTCAACCCGCGCATCCAGGTCGAGCACACGGTCACCGAGGTCATCACGGGCCGCGACCTCGTGCAGGCGCAGATCCTCGTCGCCCAGGGCCACGCGCTCTCCCACCCCGAGATCGACATCCCCAGCCAGGCGGCCGTCCAGCAGCGCGGCGTCGCCATCCAGGTGCGCATCACGGCCGAGGATCCGCGCAACGACTTCCTGCCCGACACCGGCAAGATCCAGGTCTACCGGCCGGCCGTGGGCCTCGGCATCCGCCTCGACGACGGGTCGGGCTACGTGGGCGCCCGCGTCTCGCCGTACTACGACTCGCTGCTCGCCAAGGTGACGGGCAGCGGCCTCGAGTGGAACTACGCGCGCCGCAAGGTCGTGCGCGCGCTGCGCGAGTTCCGCATCCGCGGCGTGAAGACCAACCTCGCTTTTCTCGAGAACGTGCTCACGCACCCCACGTTCGCCGAGGGCAAGGCCCACACGACGTTCATCGACGAGACGCCCGCGCTCGCGCAGTACACGCCACGCCGTGATCGCGCGACGCGCATCCTGCGCTACGTCGCCTCGACGATCGTCAACGGCCACCCGACGGTGCGCGGCAAGCCCAAGCCGTCACAGCACGCGCTCACCGTCGAGCCGCTGCTGCCGCCGGCCGCGGCGCTCAAGACGCCGCCCGCGAAGGGCACGAAGGACATCCTCACCGAGCGCGGCCCGGAGGGCCTCGTGAAGTGGCTGCGGTCCGATCGCCGCGTGCGCTTCACCGACACGACCTGGCGCGACGCGCACCAGTCGCTGCTCGCCACGCGCCTGCGCACCTACGACCTGGCGCGCGTCGCCAAGGCGACGTCGCACCTCATGTCGGACTTCTTCTCGCTCGAGATGTGGGGCGGCGCGACGTTCGACGTCGCCTACCGCTTCCTCTCCGAGGACCCGTGGCTGCGCCTCGAGGAGCTGCGCAAGCTCGTCCCCAACGTCATGTTCCAGATGCTCGTGCGCGGCGCCAACGCCGTCGGCTACACGAACTACTCCGACGACGTCGTCGTGGCCTTCATCGAGGAGGCCGCGACGGCCGGCATGGACGTGTTCCGCATCTTCGACGCGCTCAACGACGTCGACAACATGCAGGTGGCCATCGAGGCCGCGCAGAGGACCGGCCGCATCGTCGAGACGGCCATGTGCTACACGGGCGACGTCTCCGACCCGCGCCGCACGAAGTACGACCTCAAGTACTACGTGTCGCTCGCCAAGGAGATCGTCGAGCGCGGCACGCACCTGCTGTGCATCAAGGACATGGCGGGCCTGCTCAAGCCGCGCGCCGCGACGATGCTCGTCAAGGCCATCAAGGACGCCGTCGACGTGCCCGTCCACCTGCACATGCACGACACCTCGGGGAACAGCATCGCCTCGTACTTCGCGGCGATCGAGGCGGGCATCGACGTCGTCGACGGCGCCGTCTCGAGCATGGCGGGCATGACGAGCCAGCCGTCGCTGTCGTCGCTCTCGTTCGGCCTGCAGGGCGCGCCGCGCGATCCGCAGATCGATCCCGACGCCATGGAGCAGCTCTCCGTGTACTGGGAGCCCGTGCGCCGGTACTACCTGCCGTTCGAGGCGGGCCTCAACGCGCCCGCGGCCGACGTCTACGAGCACGAGATCCCGGGCGGGCAGTACTCGAACCTCAAGGCGCAGGCCGAGGCGCTGGGCGTGGGCGAGGGCGGCTGGGAGCAGGTCAAGAAGGCCTACGCCGAGGTGAACCGCCTCTTCGGCGACATCCCCAAGGTCACGCCCAGCTCGAAGGTCGTGGGCGACATGGCCATCTGGATGGTCAAGCAGGGCCTCGACGGCAAGGCCGTCACGGCGCGCGCGCACGAGCTGACCTTCCCCGAGTCGGTGATCGACTTCATGCGCGGCTCGCTCGGCCAGCCGCCGGGCGGGTTCCCCGAGCCGCTGCGCACGCAGGTGCTCAAGGGCGCGAAGACGATCGAGGGCCGCCCCGGCGCCTCGATGCCGCCCTACGACTGGGCGGGCGCGAAGAAGGAGATGGAGTCGCTCGCGGGCACCGAGGTCGCGCGCCGCGACGTCGTGTCGTACGCGCTCTATCCCAAGGTCTTGCGCGAGTACATGGAGCACCGCGCCCTTCACGGCGACACGTCGGTGCTGCCGACGCCGACGTTCTTCTATGGCCTGCGCGTCGGCGAGGAGGCCTGGATCGACATCGAGCCGGGCAAGACGCTCATCGTGAAGCTGCTGGCCGTGGGCGAGGTCGAACCCGACGGCGCGCGCGTGCTGACCTTCGAGCTCAACGGCCAGCCCCGCCAGATGCGCGTCTTCGACGACTCGGCCAAGGTCGCGGGACCGAAGCGCCGGAAGGCCTCGCCCAAGCCGGGCGAGGTCGGCGCGCCCATGCCCGGCCGGGTGATCGACCTCGTGACCAAGGTGGGTGAGCACGTCAAGGCGGGGCAGAAGCTGCTCGTCACCGAGGCGATGAAGCTCGAGACGGTCGTCAAGGCGCCCGTGACGGGCGTCGTGCGCGAGATCGTCTCGGGCGCCGGCGAGAGCGTCGAGGCGGGCGACCTCCTCGTCGTCGTCGAGGAGCAAGCACAATGAAGCTGATTCGATTCGGCGCCGCGGGCGCCGAGCGGCCCGGGGTGGTCCTCGCCGACGGGACGCTCGTCGACGCGTCGGCCTTCGGAGAGGACTGGAACGAACGCTTCTTCGGCAGCGACGGCCTCGGTCGGCTCGCGAAGTGGATCGCCGCCAACGGCGCAGGGGCTCCGCGCGTCCCCGCGGGCACGCGCCTCGGCCCCGCCGTCGCGCGTCCGAGCAAGATCGTCTGCATCGGCCTCAACTACCGCGGCCACGCCGCGGAGACGAACGCCGCCATCCCCCAGGAGCCGATCGTCTTCCAGAAGGCCTCGAGCGCCTGGGCCGGCGCGAGCGACGACCTCGTGCTGCCGCGCGGGAGCGTCAAGACCGACTGGGAGATCGAGCTCGCCTTCGTGATCGGCGCGCGCGCGAGCTACGTCGAGCCCGCCGCGGCGCTCGAGCACGTCGCCGGCTTCGCCCTCATGAACGACTACTCGGAGCGCGAGTACCAGATCGAGCGCGGCGGCCAGTGGACGAAGGGCAAGAGCGCCGACGGCTTCGCCTCGTTCGGGCCGCACCTCGTGACCCGCGACGCGTTCCCCGAGTTCGGCCGCTCCCGGCTGTGGTTGAAGGTCAACGGCGAGATGAAGCAGGACTCGCGCACCGACGACCTCATCTTCGACGTGCCGACCCTCGTGAGCTACCTCTCGCGCTTCATGACGCTGCTGCCGGGCGACGTCGTCAGCACGGGCACGCCCGCCGGCGTCGGCATGGGACACAAGCCGCCCGTGTACCTCAAGCCCGGCGACGTCGTCGAGTACGGCGTCGAGGGCCTGGGCGAGGCGCGCCAGCGCATCGTCTCCGGAGCGCCTCGGTGAGACGGCCCCGCCGCGCGGCGGACGTCCACAGGGCGTTCGCGCGCGTGCCGTCCGCCTTCGCGCCGCCCGCCTTCTTCCGGTCGGCCTTGGCCCTCGCCCTCGGGGTCCTCGCGCTCGCCGGTTGCCCGAAGCGGGACGACGCCCAGGCGCCGGCCGCCGCGGCGCCGGCCCCGCCCGCGCCGGCGCCCAAGCCGCTGAAGATCGCCATGATCGGCAAGTCGTCGACGAACCCGATCTTCCTCTCGGCGCGGACGGGCGCCGAGGCCGCCGCGAAGGATCTCTCGGGCAAGGTCGGCCGGCCCGTCGAGATCCTCTGGCTCACGCCGCCGCAGGAGGACGGCGGGCTGCAGGCCCAGCGCATCTCCCAAGCCGTGAAGGAGGGCGCGGGCGCCATCCTCATCTCGTGCTCCGACGCCGATCAGGTCACGCCCGCCATCGACGAGGCCGTCGCGGCCGGCGTCGAGGTCATGACCTTCGACAGCGACGCGCCGAAGTCCAAGCGCTTCGCCTATTACGGCGTCGACGATCACCGCCTCGGCCAGGACGTCATGGCGCAGCTCGCGAAGCTCCTCGGCGGCAAGGGCAAGGTGGCGATCCTCGCCGGCAACCAGAACGCCCCCAACTTGCAGAAGCGCGTCGAAGGCGTGCGCGACGAGGCGGCGCGCCACCCCGGCATCCAGATCATCGGCACGTTCTTCCACGTCGAGCGCCCCGAGGCCGCGGCCGCCGAGGTCATGAAGGTCTCGACCCAGCACCGCGAGCTGCGCGGCTGGGCCATGGTGGGCGGCTGGGCGCTCTTCACGAAGACCCTCCTCACCGAGCTCGATCCCGGGAAGGTGAAGATCGTGGCCGTCGACGCGCTCCCGCCGGAGCTCGCCTACGTCGAGAAGGGCCTCGCGCCCGTTCTGTTGGCGCAGCAGCCTTATCTCTGGGGAAACGTTGGTGTAACGAAGATCGTCGACAAAGTTATCCACAAGAAGGACGTTCCCGAGATCGTTCCAATGGACGCCGTGAGGGTAACGCCGGATACGTTGGGTTCCTGGGCGCGCCAGCTCCGACAATGGGGCTTTGCCGACGTGCCCGAGGAATACCTGCGGCTCAAGTAGCCGTCTCGACGGGAAAATTTACTTCCGGGCCGGATTCGCCCTTACGTTTCCAACGCATTTCGCAGCCGTTTCCCGCTGGAAAAATGTGAAACCAGCGGTTCTAAGAAACTGGACACACGCCGCCCCACCTGGTTACGGTGCGCACCAATCGACCACGAAATTGCAAAAAACGTAGCTGGTCATCACCAATCAGGGGGGTTCTTGATGCGACTTTGTGCTTCTGTCATCGCCATCGCCGTTCTCTCGCCGCTGAGCGCGTTCGCCCAGGAGCCGCCGCCCGGCGCGCCTCCTCCCGCTGCTCCGCCGGCGGGCGCGCCCCCGGCTGCGGCGCCCGCTCCCGCGGCCGCTCCGGCTGCTGCCCCCGCCGCGCCGGCCGCTCCTGCGGCTCCCGCGAAGACCTGGAAGGACTACCTCACGTTCGACGGCCTCGTGGACTCGTACTACATGGGCTACCTCAACCCGCCGTCGGGCCCGAACAACAGCCTCACGGCGCCGGGCGGGGCCCCGCCGATCGGTCGCTCCTTCGACGTGAACTCGAACACGTTCACGCTCAACTACGCGCGCCTGGGCGTTGGCCTGTCGGCCGACAACGTGGGTGCCCGCATCGACATGGGCTACGGCGCGATGGGCAACATCATCAATGGCTTCCCCGGCGGGGGCGTCATCACGCCGATGGCGACGACGCCGCCGATCGGCGAGGCGTTCTTCGTCGAGCAGGCGTACGCCGAGGTCATCCCGGTGCCGAACCTGACGGTCGACTTCGGTAAGTTCGACACGACGGCGGGCGCCGAGGTCATCCAGGCGAACAAGAACTGGCTCTACTCGCGCTCGTTCCTGTTCGGCGCCATCCCGCTCGTCCACACCGGTCTCCGCGTCGGCTACAAGGTGAGCGACATGCTGTCAGTCCAGGGCAGCGTCGTGAACGGCTGGAACGGGCAGGGCTTCGAGGTCGACTCGAACCCCAACAAGACCTTCGGCCTCAACGCCGCGATCACGCTGCCCCAGGGCATCGGCATCATCCCGACGATCTACGTCGGCAAGGAAGGCGCGAGCACGGACACGCGCTTCCTCGGCGACCTCGTCGGCACGTACACGATGGGCAACCTCGGCCTGAACCTGAACATCGACTACATCAGCGACAAGGCCGGCGGGTACCAGAACTTCATCGGGTTCGCTCCGATGGCCCACTACGTCCTCAACGACCACCTCAACGTCACGGGCCGCTTCGAGTTCATCAACGCCAAGCTGGGCAGCACGGCGGCGATGGACGGCACGAGCACGAGCGTCGAGGAGATCACCCTCGGCCTGGCGACGCCGATGGCCGGCCACTTCGAGTTCCGCCCGGAGTTCCGCGGCGACTTCGCGAACCAGCCCATCTACAACACCAAGAAGAACCAGATGACGCTGACGCTCGCGGCGCTCGCGTACTTCTAAGAACGAAGCTCGAACCCTCGCTTATTGTCTAACCGAGCGGGCGCTCCGTCGCGAAAGCGACTGGGCCGCCCGCTCTTTCTTTTTTTCCGGTCCCTCGGCCGACGTTTGTGACCGTCAACCAACCAGTCCGAGCATGTCGTTGAGCACGCCGGCGGCCGTGACGGCCGGGCCCGCGCCGGGGCCCGTGATGACGAGGGGGTTGCTCTTGTAGCGCGTCGTCGTGAAGGCCACCTGGTTGTCGGTGCCCTTGAGGCCGAAGAACGGGCTCGACGGGGCGACGACCTGGAGGCCGACGGTGATCTTGCCCTTCGTCACCGAGGCGACGTAGCGCAGGGTGCCTCCCTTGGCCTTGGCCGCGGCGGAGCGCTTGGACCAGTCGGCGTCCATCGACGAGAGCCGGGCCATGAAGTCCGCCCGCGACAGGCCGCGCAGCGCCTCGGGCACGAGCGACTCGACGGCGACGTCGGCGGGCTCGCCGGCGAAGTCGAGCAGGCGGCCGAGGATGAGCGCCTTGCGGCCCACGTCGGCGCCCGAGAGGTCGTCGCGCGGGTCGGGCTCGGTGTAGCCGAGCTCCATGGCCTTGCCGAGGGCCTGGGAGAACGGACGGCCGCGGCCCACCTCGGTGAGCAGGAAGCCGAGCGTGCCGGAGAGGCAGCCCTCGATCTTGAGCACCCGGTCGCCCGACTCGACGAGCTTGCGGTAGGTGTCGAAGATGGGCAGGCCCGCGCCCACGGTGGCCTCGTAGAAGACGCGCCGGCCCTCGCGCTCGGCGAGCGCCATGAGCGCCTCGGTGTCGGCGCGCGACGCCGACAGCGGCCGCTTGTTGGCGAGGACGACGTCCATGCCCGCCGTGAGCGCCTGCTTGACGAGTGGGGTCGTGTCGTCGGCCGTGACGTCGACGAGCATCGGGTCCGTGAGCGCGTGCTGCGCGAGCAGCGCCACCGCCTCGTCGGGGCGCGCGGGGCGGCCGCCCGGGAGCTGGGCGAGCGTCTTGCCGGACTTCTTGCCGGCGGCGAGCTGGGCGATCGTCTTCGCGGGCAGGCCGGACGGCTCGAAGACGAAGCCGCTGCGATCGATGGCGCCGACGAGGCGGATGCCGCGCTTGCGGCTCGCCGACGTGCCGTTCCGGCTCGCGCCGTTCTTGCTCGAGCCCTGGGAGGTCTTCGTGAGGATGTCGGCCAGCGTGCGGCCGATCTGCCCGAAGCCGAGGAGCACGGCGTCGGTGTGCGTCGGCATCGTCGCCGCGCCGCCGCCGATCTTGGCCAGCTGGAACGCGCGGTGGATGGCGCGCTGGGCCCCGGCCGCGTCCTTCTGCGACACGACGAACGAGATGTTGAGCTCCGACGAGCCCTGCGCGATGGCGACGATGTTGACGCCCGCCTGCGAGAGCGCGCCGAAGAGGCGCGCCGCGATCCCGGGCGCGCCCGCCATGCCGAGCCCGACGACGGCGAGCGTCGCCAGGCCGGTCTGCAGCTCGACGCCGTCGATCTCCTGGCGCGTGATCTCGCTCTTGAACTCCTCGGCGAGCCGGTCGCGCGCGCGCTTGCCCGACGGCTCGGGCACGGCGAAGCAGATCGACTGCTCCGACGACGACTGCGAGATGAGGGAGACGCTGATGCCCTGCTGGTAGAGGGCTTCGAAGGTGCGCGCCGCGATGCCGGGCACGCCCAGCATGCCGTTGCCCGTGACGGTGAGGAGGGCCTGGCCGCCGGCGGCGGAGAGGGCCTTGACCGGATACTTGTCCAGCGTGCGCCGCGCCGAGATCTCCGTCCCCAGGGCCTTGGGCTCGGCGAACGGCTTGACGAACACGGGGATGGCCTTCGTCGCCGCGAGGCCCGAGAGCGGGATGAGCGCGCGCGGGTGCAGCACCTTGGCGCCGTAGTAGGCGAGCTCGGCGGCCTCGCGCGCGTGCAGCTGCGGGATGACGCGGGCGTCGGGCACGACGCGCGGGTCGGCCGTGAGCAGGCCCGGCACGTCCTTCCACAGCGAGACGCTCACGGCGCCGAGGGCGCGCCCGAGCAGCGTCGCCGTGAGATCCGAGCCGCCGCGGCCCAGCGTGGCCACCGAGTGCGCGTCCGGCTTGCCGTGCGCGCCGTCGTCGATGGCGGCGACGCCGATGAAGCCCGGCACGACCGGGACGACGCCCGACTCGGCGATCGGCCGCAGCACCTTGCGCGCGGCCAGATCGGTGAGGGGCAGGTTGGGCGACGCGCCCCCGAACGGCCCGTCCGTGAAGATCACCTCGAGCGCGTCGACGTAGCGCGCCCGGCCCACCGTCGCCGCGTAGGTGGCCGCGAAGATGCGCGCCGAGAGGCGCTCGCCGCGCGCCGCGATGAAGTCGCTCGTGCGCGCCGTCAGCTCCTTGAGCACCGTGAGGCTCGCGAGCAGCCGCGCGAGCTCGTCGAGCGAGGCGTCGATCTCCGCCAGGACCTCGCGGGCCGCCTTCTCGTCGCCGGCGGCCGCGCGCGCGATGTCGCGATATCGAACGCGCAACGCCTCCGTGTCGCGCTCGAGCCCCTCGGTCGCGCCCGCGGCCGCTCGCCTGGACAGCCCCAGCAGGACGTCCGTGACGCCGGCCGGCGCCGAGACGACGACGACGCACGGCGCGCCGCGGCCGGCGATGATCTGCGCCGCGTGGCGATAGGCGGCCGCGTCGGCGAGCGACGCGCCGCCGAACTTGTGGACCTCGAGGGCCACGGCGCCCTTCGATTTTCGGGCGGCGCTGCGAGACGACTGAGTCGGCATTTTCGGGCCGGAAAATGTATCACGGGTGGTCCCCGGCCGGCAGGGGCGGTACATTGGGGGCTCATGTCGCGTCCCGACGCCCACCGGTCCGTCTTCCGCTGCATCGCAGGCTGTCACGGGGACCATGCCCTCGACGACATCATCTACAAGTGCCCGAAGTGCGGCGACCTCCTCGAGGTCGTCCACGACATGGAGACGCTGAAGAAGCGCAGCGCCGCCGCCTGGATCAAGCTCTTCGACGAGCGGTACCAGCGCACGCACTGGCCCTACGGCTCGGGGGTGTGGGGCAAGAAGGAGTGGGTCCAGCCGCACGTCCAGGACGAGAACGTCGTCTCGATGCTCGAGGGCGGCACGAACCTGCTCTGGGCAGACCGCTACGGCAAGCAGCTCGGCCTCACCGACCTCTGGGTCAAGCAGTGCGGCGTCTCCCACACGGGCTCGTTCAAGGACCTCGGCATGACCGTGCTCGTCTCGACGGTCAAGCAGATGATCGCCGACGGCAAGAACGTCCGGGCCGTCGCCTGCGCGTCCACGGGCGACACGTCGGCGGCGCTGGCGGCCTACGGGGCCGCGGCGGGCATCCAGGCCATGGTGATCCTGCCGCGCGGCAAGGTCTCGACGGCGCAGCTCGTGCAGCCGCTGGCGAACGGCGCGACGGTCCTGGCGATCGACGGCGACTTCGACGCCTGCATGGACATCGTCAAGCGCCTCGCCGAGGAGGAGGGCGTCTACCTCGCGAACAGCATGAACAGCCTGCGCGTCGAGGGGCAGAAGACGGTCTCGATCGAGATGGTGCAGCAGTTCGACTGGGAGGTGCCCGACTGGGTCATCATCCCGGGCGGCAACCTCGGCAACGTGAGCGCGCTCGGCGCCGGCTTCACGATGATGCAGGAGCTCGGCGTCATCCAGAAGCTGCCGCGCATCTGCGTGGCGCAGGCCGAGGCGGCGAACCCGCTCTACCAGGCGTACAAGGCGGGCTGGGACAAGTTCCGCGCGGTGACGGCGAAGCCCACGCTCGCGTCGGCGATCCAGATCGGCAACCCCGTGAGCGTGCGCAAGGCGATCAAGACGCTGCAGAAGTTCAACGGCGTCGTCGAGCAGGCGTCGGAGGCCGAGCTGGCGGACGCCGCGGCGCGCGCCGATCGGACCGGGCTCTTCAACTGCCCCCACACGGGCGTCGCGCTCGCGGCCCTCGAGAAGCTCGTGGCGCGGGGCGAGATCAGCCGCCAGGACCGCACGGTCGTCGTCAGCACGGCCAACGGCCTCAAGTTCACGGACTTCAAGGTCCAGTATCACGAGAAGAAGCTCGCGGCCGTGCCCGATCCGAAGCACGCGAACGCGCCCGTCTTGTTACCGAACGACTACGTCGCCGTGCGCGACGCGGTCCGCCGCGAGCTGAAAACCTAGCCCCCTACATCTAATAGGGGGCAGCGGGGCGGGGGGACGACTGCCGACCGACACCTAGCTTCGAAACGGCCAGCAACACGGAGGGCCCCCATGGCCGACCTTCGCGCGCATCGCCTCGTCCTGGTCCTTTGCCTCTCGTCGGCGCTCGCGTGCTCGACGAGCTCGAAACCGAAGCCCGGCGCCGCGACGGGCGCGGGCGGCAGCACGACGGGCGCCGCCGGCTCGACGGCGGGGACCGCCGGTCGGGCCACCGGCACGGCCGGTGATT
>DASZWW010000288.1:0-3506 GCA_035546175.1 Polyangia bacterium | reverse complement strand
CGCTCAGACCCAGGCCCGCCCGGAGGGAGAGCGTCCGCCCCGGCGCTCCGCGGACGGCCGCCCGGGGGCGGCTGGTGGTCCCCGCGAGGACCGCGAGCGCGGCCCGCGGGGCCGGCGCCACGAGCGCCGCGGCCCCCCGCCCCTGCGCAACGACGCCCCGCCGACCGAGAAGGAGTTCTGGGAGGTGTGGAGCGAGGAGCGCCAGGCCGAGTCGGCGGGCGGCGCGCTCGGCCCGCCCACGATCGGCGAGTCGGTCGACGTGGGCGCCGAGGCGGGCCCCGTGATCGCCCCCCCGAGCGCGCGCCCCGGCGACGAGCTGCCGCCCGGCACGGCGCGCCTCTACCTCAACCTCGGCCGCAAGGACGGCGCCTCCGAGCGCGACGTCGCCGACCTCATCGCCTCGCACGCGAGCCTGTCCTCGCCCCCCGAGCTCGACATCATGAACACGCACACGTACATCAACGTCCCGTCCGACGACGCGCAGCGCGTGTGCGAGGCGCTCACCGGCAAGGAGCTCGGCGGGCGCGCGCTCGTGTGCGAGCCGGCGAAGCCCCGGAGACGTTAGCCGAGGAGACGCTCGCTAGTCGGTCTCGCCGCGCTCGCCGACGACCACGGCCTCGCAGCCGGTCTTGGCGAGCGCGCGCAGCCTCGGCAGGTCGAGCTTACCGGGCGCTTCGAGGCGGCAAGCGTAGGTGACGGCGAGGACGCCCTCGTCATCGACGCCCATGAGCGCGAGGTGATCGTGCCGGCGCTTGCCGCCGTGCTCGTACGCGACGAAGGCGGCGCCGTCGGTGTAGCCGGCGAGCCGCAGCCGGTGGGCGGCGCGCGGAGGCTTCGAGGCCTTCTTGGTCGCGTCCCACGGCTGGCCCGGGTCCGCGACCGGCGCGTTCGAGAGGTAGGCGGCCAGCGCGCGACGCACGCTCTCGGGCAGGTCGGCGAGCGTGGGGACGACGCGGAAGTCGCGCGCGAGGAGCGCGGTCGCGGGCGCCGGCGTCGCCGGCGGCGCGGGGGACGGCTTGCCCGCGCGCGCGCCGGCCGGGAGCGCCAGCGCCGAGAGGCAGAGCGCCGCCGCGAGCGCCCGCCTCACGCGGCCACCTCGCGGCGCGAGAGCGAGACGAGCTTGCCGCCCGCCTGCGAGGCGGCGAGCGTCCCGCAGGCGGCGGCGATGTCCTTGCCGCCGGAGTAGCGGCGGACGACGGGCGCGCCGAGGGCGTCGAGCGCGTCGCGAAAGGCGCCCAGCTCCTCGGGCGTGGGCGGGCGGTACTGGCCCGTCTCGTCGACGACGTCGATGAGGTTCAGCTTGACCCGCAGGCCGGCGACGAGCGCGGCGAGCGCGCGCGCGTGCTCGGGCGACGTGTTGACGCCGCCGATGGCCACGTAGGCGATGGGGACGCGCTGCCCCGTCGCCGCGGCGTGCGCGCGCACGGCGTCCATGAGCTCGGGCAGCGGCCAGCGGTCCTCGATGGGCATGAGCTGGCGGCGCTGGGCCGAGGTGGGCGCGCCCAGCGAGACGAGCAAGCGGTAGCGGTGGCCCTCGGCCGTGAAGCGGCGGATCGCCGGCACGACGCCCGCCGTCGAGATGGAGATGGCCTTGGCGGCGATGGCCGGGCCCGCAGGATCGCAGAGGATGCGCGCGGCGCGCATGACGTTCTCGTAGTTGAGGAGCGGCTCGCCCATCCCCATGAAGACGACGCCGCGGATGGGGCGATCGGCCTCGGCGGCGACGAGGCGATGCTGGGCGAGGATCTCCCAGGTCTTGAGGCTGCGGACGCCGCCCAGGCGGCCCGTCGCGCAGAAGTCGCAGGCGAGCGCGCAGCCCACCTGCGAGCTCACGCAGAGCGTGTACTTGGCCGTGGGCAGCGGCTCGAGCGAGGCGGCCTTGCCTTCGCGGCGCCGCGCCTTCAGCGCGCGGGCGTCCTCCGGATCGGGCAGCGGGATGCGGACGGCCTCGACGGCGTGGCCGTCGGGCGTGCGGAAGAGGTACTTCACGAAGCCGTCGGCCGCGCGGCGCCGCTCGAGGACCTCGAGGTCGGGCCACTCGGTGGCCTCGGCGAGCGCCCGCGCCGCGGCCTTCGAGAGGCCGCGCACGGCGCCGGCCGCGACGCCGGCCGCGCCGTCGCGGTGCAACAGCGACGCGCCGTCACGATGGACTGCCGCGAAGAGGCGCGCCGCCACGTCGGCGGGCACGCCGAGCGGCGCCACCGCGTCGCGGAGCTCGTCCCGGTCGAGGTTGCGGAGGTTCACGGCCGGCATTCTTACGTGGAAACGGCGGCCGGGGCCACCGCGCCCGCGCCGAGGTATCGAAGGGCGTTCCCGCCGAGCAGCTTGCCGAGCTGCGGCTCGCGCCAGCCGCGGCGCCAGAGGAGCTCCGTGAGGCGCGGCAGGTCGGCGGCGTCGCGCAGGCCGCGCGGGAGGATCATGAAGCCGTCGAAGTCCGAGCCGAGCGCGACGCTGTCCTCGCCCCCCACCTTCGCGACGTGCTCGATGTGATCGGCGACGCGCCCGAGATCGCAGAACGGGCCGCCGAGGTACGGCGAGACGAAGATGATCCCGACGATGCCGCCGCGGCTCGCGACGGCGCGGATCTGATCGTCGTCGAGGTTGCGGGCGTGGGGGTGGACGCCGGCGGCGCCCGAGTGCGACGAGAAGACCGGCGTCGCCGAGCGCTCGTGCAGATCCCAGAACGTCTTCTTGCTCGCGTGCGCGACATCGAGGAGGACGCCCGCGTCGTTGCAGGCGCGCACGAGGGCGCGGCCGCGGTCGGTCAGGCCCGTGTCGCGCTTGCCGCTCGTGCGGCAGGACGTGCCCGCGGCGCTGTCGCGCTCCCACAGCGGCCCGAGGAAGCGCACGCCGCCCGCGACGAGGCGCGCCACGGCGGCGTCGAGATCCGGGAGGTCGTCGAGCGCGTAGCTGCCCTCCACGCCCAGGAAGAGCGCGATGCGGCCGGCCGCGCGCGCCGCGCGGATGTCGTCGGCGGTGCGCGCGAGCGCCAGCGCCTCGGGGTGCTCGGCGACGAGCCGCTGGGCGCGCTCGAGCTGGCGCCAGAAGCGCCGCTGACGGGAGAGGCGAAAGCCCGCGAAGAGCAAGCAGCCGAGCGCGTGCAGGCCGCCCTCGCGGATGCGCGGCACGTCGAGGTCCATGCGCAGCGGGTTGTAGAAGGTCGCCGGCCCGTGGCGCCTCATGAAGTCGTAGCGCGAGTGGGTGAGCTTCGTGAGCGCGTCGTTGTGCAGGTCGACGACCGTCGCGCGCGCGTGCGCCGCGGCCGCCTCGGCGCTCACCTCGACCGGGAAGCCGCGCACGACGGCCTACGGATTGCCGAACGGGTTCTTGAGCTCGGCGGGCGTCGTGGGCGCCGGCCTCTCCGCGGGCGTCGCCTCGACCCCCGCCTTCGCCGTGATGTCGCGGACGGCGTCCGCGCTCGAGCGGCGCGCCCGCAAGCGCGGGCCGCGCTTCGCCTCGGCCGCCGCGCCCTCGCCGGCCTCGGCCTTCGCGTCGCCCGCCAGCTT
>DASZWW010000287.1:0-9276 GCA_035546175.1 Polyangia bacterium | reverse complement strand
CCGAGAGCACGCTCGCCGCGGAGACGGCGCTGCTCCGCGACGCCGATCGGGCCCTGCGCGCGGGCGACACGGCGACGGCGCTGGCGCGCCTCGACGAGCACGCGTCGCGGTTCCCGGACGGCGCCCTCGCGCCCGAGCGCGCCGCCGAGCGCCTCATCGTCCTCTGCGAGCTGGGCGTCGCCGATCCGCGCGCCGTCGCTCGCTTCCTCGACGCGCGCTCGGGCTCGCCGCTCTCGGCCCGCGTGCGCCGCGCCTGCGCGCCGACGCCGTAGCGCGCCTCCCGGGCGCCTTCACTCGCGCGCGAGGACCGTCAGGGTCCCGAGCTTCGGCCCCGGGCCCACGTTCGCGTTGAGCACGGTGCCGTCCGGCGCCACCTGAGCGTCGATCGAATAGTCGCCGAGCATGAGCGCGAGCCGGCTGTTGAAGGGCCCGAAGTCGACGCCGTCGACGATGAAGGTGCCGGACAGGGCCGCGCCCGAGAACGAGGCGTCGCCGGCGACGAACGTCACCGCCAGGGGCATGACGCTCGAGTCGAGGCACGCGCCCGCGCTCTTGACGAGCGTGCGGCTGCCGCAGGCCTGCGCGGCGCGCACGAGCGACCGGCCCGACGAGCGGGCCTGCGCGCCGGGCGCCGCCGTGGCCTGCTCGATCTTGACGGTCAGCTGAAGGGTGTTGGCCGCGCCCTGGGGGGTGATCGTGAACGACCAGACGCCCTCGACGGCGGCGCGCATCTCGGCCGCGTCGTAGCTGTATCGTGGCTCCGCGGGGCCGCAGGCGAACCCCGGGTTGAGGAAGAAGAACGCGACCGGCAACAGCCACGACAGGCGCCGCATGGCCGCCATGCTGGGCCGGTTCCGCGCCGCGTTCAAGCGGCAACCGCCGCTCGTGTTGACGCCCCGGGCGCCTTCGGAGATGTTCCGTCGAGCCGCCCGTGGCCTTGAACCGCAACCACGCCCTCGTCCTCCTCGCGGTCTGCGCGGGCGCGGCGCTGCCGCTCTACGGCTACCTCGCCGCGCGCGGGCCGCGGGGCCGCGCGGCGGCGCCGACCACGGCCGACGCCATCGTCGTGGGCGCCGGCATCGCGGGCCTCTCGGCGGCGTACGAGCTCGCGAACGGCGGCGCGAGCGTCATCGTCGTGGACATGGCCTCGATCTTCGGCGGCCACGCCGTCATGGCCACGGGCGACCTCGCGTTCGTCGCCACGCCGTTCCAGCAGCAGCAGGGCGTGACCGACTCCGTCGAGCTCGCCCTCGAGGACATGAAGAGCTGGGGCGAGGATCCCGATCCGTTCTGGTCGCGCTTCTACGTCGAGCGCTCGCGGACCGAGGTGTACGACTGGCTGGTCTCGATGGGCGTCACCTTCGAGAAGCTCGTGCCCGTGCCCGGCAACTCGGTCCCGCGCGCGCACCGCACGAAGGGCCGCGGCATCGGCCTCGTGAGCCCGATCTTCACCGAGGACGCGCGCCGCCCCAACATCTCGTTCCGCTGGAGCTCGCGCGTCGACCGCCTCCTCAAGGAGAACGGCCGCGTGTCGGGCGTCGTCACGACGAACACGCGCACGAACGAACAGGTCCTGCTGCGCGGGCGCGTGGTCATCCTCGCGACGGGCGGCTTCCAGAGCAACCTCGAGATGGTGCGCGCGAACTGGCGCGCCGACGTCCCGTTCCCCGAGCGCTTCCTCGTGGGCTCGGGCCTGAACTCCATGGGCACGGGGCACGAGGTCGCGCGCGCCGCGGGCGCGGCCCTCACGCGCCTCGACCACCAGTGGAACTACATCACGGGCCTGCCCGACCCGCGCTTCCCCGACGGCACGCGCGGCCTCAACGGCTACAACGAGTACTCCATCTGGGTGAACGCCGAGGGCAAGCGCTTCGCCTCCGAGCGGCTCTCGCCCAAGCTCGGCTTCCCCGTCGTCGCGCGCCAGAAGGGCTCGACGTACTGGTCGGTGTTCGACGAGGCCTCGAAGCGCAACTTCTGGATGGCGGGCTCCGACTGGTCGAGGTTCGACGCCATCGAGAAGCAGATCTTCGGGAACCCGGCGCTCGTGAGGTCGGCCGCGACGATCGAGGAGCTCGCGACGGCCTGCGGCCTGCCCGCGGCCGCGCTGCGCGAGACGGTCGAGCGCTGGAACGCCATGGTCGACAGGGGCGTCGACGAGGACTTCGGCCGGTTCGGCCCCGGCAAGCCCCTCAAGGATCCGCGAAAGCTCGCCAGGCCGCCGTTCTACTGCGCGCAGTTCTTCCCGCTGTCCCGCAAGAGCCTGGGCGGCATCGCCATCGACGGTCAGGCGCGCGTCCTCGACACGGCCGGCCGGGTCATCCCCGGCCTCTACGCCGCGGGCGAGGCCACCGGCTTCGGCGGCCTCAACGGCCGCTACCCGCTCGAGGGCACGTTCCTCGCTCCTTCGATCCTGATCGGCCGCGTCGCGGGGCGCAGCGCCGTGGCCGAGCTCGGCGCCAAGCCCGCGCCGCCCGCCGCGCCCCTCGCGCCGCCGCCCGCGCCGCCGAGCGTGCCCGTGGCCGCGGCCTGCTTGAGCTGCCACCAGCTCGGCACGCTCACCTTGCAGACGCGCCCCGGCTACTGGCACTTCGAGAAGGTCCACCGCGTCGTGCTCGCGCGCCAGTACGACTGCGGCAAGTGCCACGCCGAGCTCGGCACCGTCTACGATCCCGCCACGCACCACATCGACCGCGCGCAGCAGCCCCGCGTCTGCGTGAATTGCCACTCGGGCGAGGACGTCAGCGCGCGGTAGTCTCCATCATTCGTGCGCCCGTGGTTCGACTCTGAGGTCATGAGAGCAAGCGCCGTGGTCGCGTGCCTCCTCGCGCTGTCGGCCTGCGGCCGATCGGGGCCGCGCACCGGACCGTCGGACCTCGCGGGGGGCGGGGGTCCCGACGGCGCCGCGCCGGTCCCCGACGCCGCGCCGGACCTGGCGACGGCGCGTGACGCGCGCGCGGAGATCCCGGCCGCCGACGTCGGGCACCGCGACGCCATCCCGACGCTCGAGGACGCCACGCTCGCCGGGCCTTGCGGCGTGCCCGGCGCCAAGTGCCCCGTCTACGTGGGCTCGACGGTCTGGAAGATGCTCAGCTCGTCGTACTGGGTCGCGGGGGCGATGGGCCCGGACGGATCGATCTACATCGGCGGCACCGTCGAGAGCACCTTCGACTTCGACCCCACGGCGGGCGTGGACGTCGAGGGGACCGACGGGCAGCCGAGCGGCTTCCTCATGAAGCTCGGCCCCACGGGCGCCTACCGGTCGACGTTCACGATCGCGGGGGACAGCTTCGGCCCGCCCCAGATCGGGGCGCCGGCGGTGACCGCCACCGCGTCCTTCGTGCCCGGCTCCTTCGACGGCCCGGTCGATCTCGATCCGGGTCCGGGCGTGGACATGGTCGAGAGCATGGTCGGGCGCGGCGGCACGTTCATCTCGAAGTTCGACGCGGCCGGGGGGTTCGTCTGGGGGCGGGTCCTCGCCAGCTCCGAGAGCGGCATCGTCTACTGGGGCCAGCCCGTGGCCGCGCCCGACGGGGGCGTGATCCTCACGGGCAGCTACACCGGTCCCGGCGATCTCGCCCCGGGCCCCCCCGCGCTGCCGACGCCCAACATGACCGGCGCGTTCGTCACCCGCCTCGACGCGTCGGGCAATCAGCTCTGGGTGCGGACGCTCGGCGGCGACGGCTGCCAGGGCGTCAGCATGCAGGCGGCGCTGGATGGCGGCGGCGTGCTCTGGCTGTCCGGCACGGTGGCGGCCGGCTGCGCCTTCGACCAGGGCGGCCCCGCGGGCCCGGATCCGGAGGGATTCTTCGTCGCCTCGATGACGCTCGACGGGAAGATCCGCACCTTCGGGACGGTGACGGCGAGCGCCTCCCTGGCCGGGCCGCCCCTCGTGGCGAGCGACAGCTCGATCTACATCGCGGGCAACATCGGGCCCTCCGGTCCGGACGCGAAGGGTCCGATCGACGTCGATCCGTCGGCCGGCGTTTCGAACCTGACCGTGCCCGACGCAGGCGTCGAGTTCGTGATGAAGCTCGACCACGACGGGAAGCTGCGCTGGCTGCGGCCGATCGACCTGGAGCTCACGGTCTTCGGGGCGGTGGCCCTGGCCCCGGCGGACGGGCTCGTCCTCGTGAGCAGCTGGACCAGCGGCCCGGCCGGCATGACGATCCTCGGGCTCGACGCCAGCGGGAACGAGGTCTGGCGCCTCCTCGCGGGCGGCCGCGACACCCTCCCGTGGAGCGTCCTCGTCAACGCGACCGGGTTCTTCGTGCTCGGCGAGCAGAACGGGTCCAGCGATCTCGACCCGTCGCCGGGCGTCGACACTCAGAGCGGCCCGATGGTGTTCCTGTCGAGGTACACGTTCTGAAGCGCGCCGGCGGCGGCTACGTCGCCGCTACGTCGCGACGATCTCGGGCACGATCACCTGGCCCGCCTCCGCGTAGTCGCCGAGGCCCACGCCGAAGCTCTCGGCGCCGAGGTCGAACACCTTGTTGATGAACGTGAAGTAGACGCTCGCCAGGTCCTCGCCCAGGGGCTTCGAGAGGAAGTCGATGTGCTGGCCGGTGACGAGGCGGCCGCCGCCGCTGCCCACGTAGAGCACGGGCAGGTCGAGGCCGTCGTGGTTGCCGCCGTGCATCTCGGTGCCGAACCAGACGACGGACTGGTCCAGCACGCTGCCGCCGGTCCCGTCCTGGATGGCCTGCAGCTTCTGGCAGAGGCGCACGAGCTTCTGGACGAACCAGTAGTTGATCGTCGCCCAGGGGCTGTTCGAGTCGCCGGACGCCGAGAGCCCGTGCAGGCCGCCGAGCGGCATGGGCGACGCGGACGGCGTCGAGCCGGTGGCCGTGAAGTCGCGGGCCGTGAGGAAGCTGTAGACGAAGTCGCTGCGGGCGTCGTCGAGCATGAAGGTCACGACGCGCGTGAGGTCGCACTGCAGCGCCAGCGTCACGAGGTCGATCATGATGTTCGCGTGCGTGTCGCGGTTGTAGTCGGGCGGCACCATGGCGACGCTGTACGACTCGGCCGGGCGCGCGCCCGACATGCAGGTCGGCGCCATGGCCATGGCCGCGATGTTCTGCTCGACGGCGCGCACCGAGGTGAGGAACTCGTCGACGCGGGCGCGGTCGCTCTTGCTCAACGCCGGCTGCAGCGCCTGCGCCTGCCCGAGGACCTGATCGAGGATGCTCTTGTCGGCGGCCGAGGTGTCGGGGCGCGGGGGCGTCGCGACGTTGAACAGCTTGTCGAACACCTGCTGCGGGTCGACGAGCTTGTAGAGCGGCTTGTCGGGGGCGGCCCACGAGACGCTGCGCGAGTGCGCCGCCGGGAGACCGTCGGTGTACGAGTCGAGCGTCGAGAGCCCGACCTGCAGCGACGGGAGGGGCGTCGCGGCGCCGATGCCGTTCGCGATCACCTGGTCGACGGAGATGCCGCGGTTCGCGTCCATGGGGCCGCTCGCCTTGATGCACGTCAGGAACCCGCCGTAGAGGTTCGCGTGCGAGGGCTCGACGTGGCCGTTCCAGGGGCTGTAGTTGCCGACGTCGGAGAGCACGGTGACCTGGTTCTTGAGCGGCGCCAGGGGCTCGAGGATGGGCGACAGCTGCCAGGCGTCCCCGGCGCCGGTCCCCTGGGGCTTCCAGAAGTCGGAGACGCCGTTCGGGAAGTTCATCGAGACGAAGCGCTTGCGGCCCAGCCCCGACGCGCCGTGCGCGCTGCGGGTCGAGAGCGACTCGAGCCAGGGCAGCGCCAGCGCCACGCCGGACGCGCGCAGGAAGGTCCGGCGTGTCGGGTCGCTGGGCCTCCTCACGGCGCCTCTCCTCTTCGCATGCGGAACGAGTCGCCGAGCACGATCGCGCGCAGCAGGCTCCGGAAGGTCCCCTTCGCCCAGGCGTCGCGCAGGCTCGCGACGCGCGCGTCGTCGTCCGCGTCGAGCACGCGCCCGAGCGCGTAGGAGAACGTGCTCCGCACCGCGCACGTCGCCAGGCGCGGATCGCGGCTCAGCGCCGCCGCGAGCTCGGTGGCGCCGTCGAACGTCGTGCCGTCGTCGAGCGCGCCCGTGGCGTCGATCGGCTCCGTGGGCGAGTAGCTCGAGCGGAACTGGCCGACGAGGTCGTAGCTCTCGAGGCCGAACCCGACGCCGTCGAAGAGCTTGTGGCACCCGCTGCAGCTCGGATTGGACAGCACGATGGCCAGCGCCGCGCGCGGGCTCGCGGGCGTCACGCCGAGGTTGAGGGGCGGGTTGCCGCCGGCGTGCTGGCCCGGCGGCGCGCACAGGAGGTGCGTCATGACCCAGTCGCCGCGCTTCGACGGGGACGTGCGGGTCGCCAGCGACGTGGCCGTCAAGAAGCCGCCCAGGCCCAGGAAGCCCCGCTGGCCGCCCGGCAGGTCGACCGAGAAGAACGTGTCGTCCGCCGGCGGGTCGGCGAGCTGGTAGTACGCGCCCAGGACGTCGTTCACGTAGTGCGCGTCCGTGGTCAGGAACCCGTCGAAGGGACGGTCCAGAAGCCCGGTGAAGAAGAGGTAGAGCTCCTCCGTCATGGCCGCGCGGAGGTCGTCGCTCCAGTTCCCGTAGGCCGCCGGATCGACGGCGTGGTCCGCCAGGTCGCGGGCCCCCAGCCACTGGCCCGCGAAGGCCTGCACGAAGGCGTCGGAGCGCGGGTCCTCGAGCATCCGATCGAGCTCGGCGGCCAGCACGGCGTCCTGCTGGAGGTCGTCGCCGAGGGCGAGGAGCCTGTCGTCGGGCATCGTGCTCCAGAGCAGGTACGAGAGCCGCGTCCCGAGCTCGTAGCCCGACAGGCGGTGGGGCGCGAGCGACGCGGGCGCGGGATCGATCTCGACCTTGTAGAGGAAGGGCAGCGACGAGAGCATCAACGTCACGACGCGCTTCATCGCGGCCTGGAAGTCCCCCGTGTCCTTCTGGGCGGCGCTCGCGAACGCGGCGAGGGAGGTCACCTCGGCGTCGGTGAGCGGGCGGCGCCAGGCCCGGAGCCCGAAGGCCGCGATGATGGCCCGCGCGCAGGCGTCCGTGGCGTCGGGCGCGCACGTGACGATGCGTCCCTTGAGCGCGTCGTCCGCCCAGACGGCGTCCGCCATCGACTTGGCGGCGTCGAAGTACTGCTGGTAGCGCGCGGCCGACATGGTCAGCCCCTCGGCCGCGTTGTCGAAGGCGCCGGCCGGGGTGTCGGACGAGAGGTCGTCGATGAAGCGCGTGGCCGGCGTCGTCGCGACGCCGAGCAGATCCTTCGCCGTGTTGTCGTACTCGATGCGGTTGAGGCGATGAAGCAGCACGCGGCCCGGATCGCCGGCGTCGCCCGGGGGGACGGCGTCGCTCGAGGCGCCGCCGTCGACCGGCGCCGCGCCGCCGGCGCTCGAGCCGTCGGGCGTCGCGCCCGTCGCGCCGGCGCCGCCGTCCCGACCGACGGCGGCCGAGCCGTGGGAACAGCCCGCCCCCAGCGCCACGACGACGAGCCACGGCCCGGCCGCGTGAAGGCCGGGCCGGGCAAGACGGGGTCGCGGAGCGGCGGGGGCCGGGAAGAGCATCAGGGCGCTGGCGATCGGTCGATCGGCGGACCGCCGAATGACGGCGCGGCCGCGCCATCATCGCTACTGCTGGAAGTGGACGCAACCCCGCAGGGCGTTCGCCCCTTCCTCGCAGTGCTGCTCGAAGGTGGCCGTGAAGGACTTCAGCGTCGTGTCGCTCCACTGGATGTCCTCGACCTGGAAGGACCCCGACAGCGTGTTGCAGCCGCGCCCGTCGCCGGAGATCTCGAGCCCCGGGTGTCCCGGCGACGCGAACGGCGCCCGCTCGGCGTTGGTGTAGACCTGCGCCGCGAGCTGCTGGGCGAGGTTGCGCGTCGAGAACTCGAGGTCCCACCAGAGGCCCTGCTGCTGGCTCGCCGGCGTGACGTGGATCGTGACGTCGCTCGCCGAGCCCGACGCGCTCCACGTGCCGAGCGTGATCGTCTCCGTGCCGTCGAAGATGTAGTCGGTGCCGTCGTAGAAGATGACGTTGCCGCCCGTGAGGCACGGGGCGTCGCTGCCCACGCCGGCGGGCGCCGTCAAGGTGACGTCGGCGCTGGCGACGATCGTGGCCGGAGCCGAGGCGAGCGCGAGCGTGATCTTGAGGGCGCCGGTGCACCCCGCCACGGCCGAGGAGCACGGCTGGAAGTAGGTCTGCGCGCCGAGCGGCCCCAGCGTCACCTGGGGCGAGTCGAAGGTGCCGGCGCCGGCGCGGTCCGTCGAGAAGACGACCGCGTCGGTGGCCGGCGTGCCGTCCGCCTTGCGGCCGATCGCCAGGACCGGGATCTTCGAGAACCCATCCGCCGGCAGTGACGACACCGCGATCCGGACCTCGTAGAGCGTGGGGCCGTCCGGCGTGCAGACGCCGCCGTCGAGGTGCGTCCCCGTGCCGCAGGTCGGGGCCGGCCCCGCGTCCGGCGTGACGACCCCCAGGCACTGGTCACCCACGAGGTGCGTCCCGGGACCGCATGAAAGCGCGTCCCCGCCGTCCGCCGGGACGACCACCACGGTGACTCCGGCGTCCACCGGCGTGGCCAGGCACTCCCCGTCGGCGAGGTACGTCCCCGGACCACATGTCGACGACGGGCCGGCGTCCGGCTCCGGCACCTTCACGCACAGGCCCGACGCGCACGTCAGCCCCGGATCGCACGCGCCGCCCTTCGTGCAGGCGCACCGCACCGACCCGACCGCGCACGCGCCCGCGTCGTTCGACGGCTGCAGCCCTTTCGAGCCGCCGCAGGAGGCGGCCGCGACCGCCGCCAGGAGAACACGCGCTCCGATCCACGCCCTCGTCTCGCCAGTCATCTCGCGCGCGATGATATCAACTCGAGCCCTCTCGCGTCGACGCCCACGACCGAACCCCGGACGCGCCCGCGAGACGCAGCTCGCAAAATGCGAGGTGTCGAGCGGGCGGCCTCGGCGGCGGCGCCATCGTGCTGAGCGACACGATGCCCGGCATCCACTGGATGTTCAGCTCCCAGGCGAAGAAATAAGCGGAACCCGCGAATCGGCGGGCGCGTGCATCGGCGAGGCCCGCCATGCGCGGGGCGCCCGCCGGCCCGTGCTCAGATGAGGCATCGGCGTCCGAACGGACGGAGGTGCACCCATGAGCCGCACGATTCACCAGCTGCCGCTCGTCGTCCTGGCGGTTCTCTCGCTCGCCGCGTGCTCGGGCGGCGCGCCCGGCTCACACGGCCCGGGCGCCGCCGGAGACGGAGGCGGGGCCGGCGCGCAGGGCGCGGCGGGCGCGAGCGCGAGCGG
>DASZWW010000286.1:0-16338 GCA_035546175.1 Polyangia bacterium | reverse complement strand
GCCGGCGCGGGGGCCGGATCCTCGTCGGCGGGGCGCACGACGAAGACGGCGAGCTGGAGCGCGACGCCGGGCACGGCGCCGAGGGCGGCGTCGAGCGCCGCGCCGTCGGTCTCGGGCAGGGCGCCGTCGGTCACGAGCACGAGCCACGCGCGGGGCGCGTAGGCGCTCGCCTCGCGGCGGAGCAGGGCGCCCGCCTCGCGCAGCGCTCCCGCGAGATCCGTCCCGTTGCGCAGCCGATCGGGCACCAGCTCGGCCTCGAGCGCCGAGAGCGCCTCGCGCGTCGCCGGCCGGCTCATCGGGAAGAGGCGGCGCACCTGGCGGTCGAAGAAGAGGGCGTCGAAGCGCGTCGACGGCGGCAGCGCCTCGAGCAGCCGCCCGGCGAGATCGTTCTCCGCCCCCAGGCCGGCCAGGCCCACGCTGCGCGAGCGATCGATGAGGAAGAGCAGGCTCGGCGGCGGGTCGACGGGCGCCTCGCCGCGCGCCTCCACCGACACGGCCGCGAGCGTCTCCGTCGGCGAGACCCTGGCGAAGGCGGCGCCCCCCTCGAGGCGCGCGCCGGCCGCGCCGTCCGCCGCCCACGACACCTCCCAGCCGCTGCGGGTCGAGGTGCGCGCGCGCGGCGCGCGCGTGCCCGCGATCGTGAGGTCGCGCGCCCCGGGGATGGACGCCGTGACGTCGGCGGGCGCGGGGTCGCGCTCGGGCGAGCCCGGGAAGCGGATGCGCCGGCGGCCGTCCGACGTCTCGGGCAGGAGCGAGAAGCGGTAGCGGAGGGCGAGCGGCGCGCCGGGGTCGCCCGCGACGCGCACGCGGAAGGTCGTGCCGTCGTCGAACGGCTCGCGCGCGGGCGCGACGGCGTGAGCGTCGAGCCCGGCCAGGTACTGGCGGGTCGCGCCCTCGCGCGGCGCCGCCTCGAGGTCACGCCACCTGCCGCGCTCGGAGACGGCGACGTCGACGAGCGCCGCGCCCTCGGGGAGCGCGACGTCGATGAGACGTTCCTTCCAGGCCGCCGTGTCGCCCGCGCAGCCGGCGCAGCGCGGCCGCGGGCCGGGCGCGAACGTCCGGCTGACCTGCACGAGGGCCACGGGCCCGCGCACCTCGACGGCGATCCTCTGCGCGTCGGCGGGCGCGTCGAGCCGGGGCGCGGCGCCGCCCGGGGCGGAGGCCGCGAGGCAGAGCGGCAAGGCCCAGAGCCCCGCCGCGGGCGTCACGAGAACCCCTTGCCCGCGAGGTAGATCTCGATGCTCTGCGCGCGCGAGCTCTCGGGCTTGAGGGTCTTGACCTCGGCGAAGCGCGCGGCCATGCGCTTGCGGATCGCCTCGAGGTCCGGCCCCTGGAAGATCTTGCCCACGAACGCGCCCGTGGGCGCGAGCAGCCGCTCGGCCCGGCCGAGCGCCTCCTCGAAGAGCGCCGCCGAGCGCGCCTGGTCGGTCGCGCGCACGCCCGTCGTGTCAGGGGCCATGTCCGAGAGGACAACGTCGAAGGCCCGGAGTTCCCCGAGGAGCTCCCCGTCGGTCGTCGCGTAGATGTCGTCGCGCAGGACGCGCGCGCCCGGCACGGGCGCGTCGAGGGGATCGCGGTCGATGCCGACCACGGCGCCGTGCGGCCCCACGGCCTTGAGCGCGTACTGCATCCACGAGCCCGGCCGGCATCCGAGGTCGAGCACGCGGTACCCGGGCCGCAAGAGGCGCAGGCGCCGGTCGATCTCCTCGAGCTTGTAGACGGAGCGCGCCGCGAACCCCGCCTCGCGCGCGCGCTTGAAGAACGCGTCGTGGCGGTGGCGGGAGTCGCGGAGCTTGGACAGAGGAGGCCTCCTCTGCGGGGCTGACGCTTACTTCTTGGCGCCGGCCGCCGGCGCGCCCTTCTTCGAGGCCTTCATCGGGTTCTTCGACTCGACCTCTTTGATCTGGCGCGGCGTCACGTACTTCTTGACATCCTTGACGCTGCCCTTGATGAGCACGAGGCCGTTGGCCGGGCCGGGGACCGCGCCCTTGACGAGCACGAGGTCCTTCTCGGCGAGCACCTGGACGACGACCAGGTCGCTCGAGGTGTTCTTGACGTTGCCCATGAGGCCCGACATGCGCTTGCCGCGGTGGACGCGGCCCGGCGTGAGGCGGCAGCCGATCGAGCCGCCGTGACGGAAGAACTCGTGCGTGCCGTGGGTCATCGAGTCGCCGGCCATCTTGTGGCGCTTCATGACGCCCTGGTAGCCCTTGCCCTTGGTCGTGCCCACGACGTCGACGACGTCGCCGACCTTGAAGACCTCGTCGGCCTTCACCACCTTGCCCACCTCGTACTTGTCGAGGTCCTGCGGGTTGAGGCGGACCTCGCGCAGGTGGCGGAGCGGCTTCTCGACGCCGGCCTTCTTGAAGAAGCCCGTCTCGGGGCGCGTGGAGAGGCGAACGGGCAGCTCCTCGAAGCCGAGCTGGACGGCCGAGTAGCCGTGCTTGTCGGCGGTGCGCTTGCCGACGACGACGCAGGGGCCGACCGAGACCGCGGTGACGCCGAGGGCGGTGCCGTCCTCGTGGAAAACCTGGGTCATTCCGATCTTGCGGCCGAGCAGGCCCATCTTGAGAGACATGAGGAACGGCTCCTTTTACAGACGACTGCGCAAAAGCGCGTGAAAGCGGGGGTTTATAATCCGCTCTCGCCGGCCTGTCAACGTCCCTCGTGCGGACGTGCTACCAGGTGATAGGCTCGCCGGCGAGCCTGCGAAATGTCTCGAGAGAAGGCAAGGCGGGCCGGGGGGCGGTCGCCGCGGTCGCCCCTCGCGCTCTATGTGGCGTTCGGCGGGGTTTCGGTGGCCTTCGTGCTCTCGACGGCGATCTCCGAGTACGCCGACGTCCGCATCCAGCGCGCCGCGGCGCAGATCACCCGCACGACCGCCCCGGCCGTCGCGGGCCTGGCCACGCTCCGCGGCGAGCTGCGCTGGTACGAGCTCCTGGCGGACGACGTCGCCGACCGGGGCATCGAGGGCGTCCCGCAGCCGCCGTCGCCCGAGCTCGAGCACGCGCGCGCCGCCATCGAGCGCGCCTGGGCCGAGTACCGCGCCCTCGGCCTCCCGCACGAGGGGGCGCCCGCGCCCGGCGCCGGGGCCGCCCTCAAGGCCGACCTCGACGCGGCCCTCGACCGCTTCGAGGGGCAGGCCGGGCGCGCCGAGTGGTCCGAGGCGCGCGCGACGCTCGCCAAGGCGGTGCGGCCCGCGACGGAGCACTTCGACGAGGAGCTCATGGGGATGGTCGAGCGCCACGCCGAACGCGGCTCCGCGCTCGCCCAGCGCATCGAGCGCCTGGGGCGGCAGTCGATCGTGCTGGCCGTCGGCCTCGACGCGACGAGCCTCCTGCTGGCGATCTTCACGGCGCTCATGGTGGTGCGGGTCGAGCGGCGCTACACCGAGCTCATCGAGCGGCGCGCCGAGGAGCTGGAGCTCTTCGCGGGGCGCGTGGCGCACGACGTGCTCGGGCCGCTCGGCGCGGCCAGCCTCGCGCTCGACGTCGCCGCCGCCGAGGCCGAGCCGGGCGGGCGCACGGCCCGGCTCGTCGGGTCGGGGCGGGCGGGGCTGCGGCGGGCGCGCACGATCGCGGACGCGCTGCTCGAGTTCGCGCGCGCGGGCGCCCAGCCGGCGCCGGGCGATCGCGCGGACCCTGCCGAGGTCGTGCGCGCCGTCGTCGACGAGGTCGAACCCGAGGCGAAGCTGCGCGGCGTCGCGATCGAGGTCGACGCCGCGCCGGGCGTCTCGGTCGCCTGCGGCGCAGGGATGCTGACGTCGATCGTCGCCAATCTCGTGCGCAACGCAGTCAAGTACGTGGGCGACGGCGCCGGCAAGCGCGTCGTCGTGCGCGCGAAGGAGACCGTGACGCTGCTGCGGCTCGAGGTGGAAGACGACGGGCCCGGGCTGCCCGCCGCGCTGGGCGACAACGTCTTTCAGCCCTACGTGCGCGGGGCCAGCACGGGCAAGCCGGGCATCGGCCTCGGCCTCGCGACGGTGAAGAAGATCACCGAGGCCCACGGCGGCCGCATCGAGGTGCGCACGGCGCCCGGCCAAGGCACGCGCTTTCGCGTCGAGCTGCCGCTGGCGCCGCCGGTCTCGGGGGTCATGGACGTCCGCGTGCCTGACGAGCGCGCCAATGGCGACCGCCCCGGGCAATCGGCGGAGCCGGCGGAAAGCGTTGATCGGCCCGCCCAAGGTTCATAACCTGCGCGCGATGGTGACGCGTCGATGACGGCCGAGGCCGAGGCGGACGGGCCCACGCGGCGGCCGATTCGCGTGCTGCCGCCCGAGCTGGCCGACCAGATCGCGGCGGGCGAGGTCGTCGAGCGGCCCGCTTCGGTCGTGAAGGAGCTGGTCGAGAACGCGCTCGACGCGGGCGCGCGCCGCATCGACATCGAGGTCGAGGGGGGCGGGCGGCGGCTCATGCGCGTCGTCGACGACGGCTGGGGCATGCCGCCCGACGACGCGCGCCTCGCGCTGAAGCGGCACGCCACGTCGAAGCTCGCGGCGGCGGACGATCTGTGGGGCCTCGCGACGTTCGGGTTCCGCGGCGAGGCGCTGCCCTCGATCGCGGCCGTGTCGCGGCTGACGCTGCTGTCGCGGCCGCGCGGCGACGAGACCGGCTACCGGCTCACCGTCGAGGCCGGCGTCGAGACGGACGCGCGTGAGGCCGGCGTGCCCGAGGGCACGCAGGTCGAGGTGCGCGACCTCTTCTTCACCACGCCGGCGCGCGCGAAGTTCCTGAAGTCGGAGAGCACCGAGGAGGCGAACGTCTACGAGGCGGTGCTGCGCCTCGGCCTCGCGCACCCCGAGGTCCACCTGCGGCTGCGGGTGAAGGGCGCGCTGCGGCTGGATCTGCCGCCGCACCGCGATCTCGCCGAGCGCGTGCGCGCGGCGTTGGCGCGGCGCGGGGCGGGGGCGCTGCACGAGGCGGTGGGCGAGGAGGGCGGGCATCGCGTGCGCGCCTTCCTCGCGGAGCCCGACGCGGCGACCACCACGGCGCGCAGCACGTATCTCTTCGTTCAAGGTCGCGCGGAGCGCGGCCGTTCGGCGGGCCGGGCCGTCCGCGATCGTTCGCTGCTGCACGCGCTCGCGCAGGGGTACGGGCCGCTCATCGAGAAGGGGCGCTACCCGCTGGCGGCGCTGTTCCTCGAGGTGCCGGGCGGCGACCTCGACGTCAACGTTCACCCGCAGAAGCTCGAGGTGCGCTTCGCGCGGCCGCAGGAGGTGTACGCGGCCGTTCGCCACGTCGTCTCGGCGGCGATCGGGCGCGCGCCGTGGCTCCCGAGCGGCGGCGCGTCGGCGGGGCGCGCGCAGCCGGTGCGGACGTTCACGCTGCCGCCGGTTCACGGGAGCGCCTCGGCGCCCGCGGGCGGGGGAGGCTCGTGGACGCGTACCTCGCAGGCTGCGCTGCCGCTGCGCGCGCGCGACGGCGGGGATGAGGCGCCCGCGCCTGGGCCGCTCTCCTTCGAGCCTTCGGCGCCCGAGCCGGCGCGCGCCGCCGACGTGGTGGGGGCCTTGCCGTTCGAGGGCGCCGTGCCGTTCTTCGCGGGGCTCTCGTACATCGGTCAGCTCCACCGCACGTACCTCGTGTGCGAGAGCCCGGGGTCTTCTCCCGAGCTCATCCTGATCGACCAGCACGCGGCGCACGAGCGCGTCGCGTACGCCCGCCTGGTCGCGGCGCACGGCCGGCGCGAGGTGCGGCGCCAGCGGCTGCTGTTCCCGCTGCCGATCGAGGTGGACGACGAAGCCTCGGCGGCGGTGGTCGACGGGGCCGCGAAGGCGACCTTGCTGAGCGGTTTGGGCTTCGAGGTCGAGCGCGCGGGCGCGCGCGTCGTGCGCGTGCGCGCCGTGCCCGAGATGCTGAAGGACGCCGATCCGAAGCCGCTCTTGCGCGAGCTGCTGGCGGGCCTGGCCGACGGCGCGCCGGCCGCCGAGACCCTGGAAGGCGTCGAGCACGCCTTGGCGACGATGGCCTGCCACAGCGTCGTGCGCGCGGGCGACGTCCTCGGCCGCAGCGAGGCCGTGGGGCTGCTGTCGCAGCTCGACGGCGTCGACCTGCGCTCGCATTGCCCGCACGGGCGCCCCGTCATGCTGCGGCTGCCGATGAGCGAGATCGAGCGCCGCTTCGGGAGGACGTGAGGTGACGGCGCCGCTGCGCTTCCTCGCGATCCTGGGCCCCACCGCCTCGGGCAAGAGCGCGCTCGCGCTGGAGGTGGCGCGCCGGCTCGGCGATGCGGAGATCCTGTGCTGCGACTCGCAGCAGGTCTACGCGGGCATGGACGTGGGCACGGCGAAGGCGACGGCCGAAGAGCGCCGCGAGATCCCGCACCACTTGCTCGATCTCGTGCGCCCCGACGAGCCGTTCCACGCGGCCCGCTGGGCCAAGCTGGCGCGCGCGGCGCTGCGAGACGTCGCGGGGCGCGGGCGCTTCCCCATCGTCGTCGGCGGCACGGGCCTCTACTTCCGCGCGCTCACGGCCGGCATGTTCGAGGCGCCGCCGCCCGACGCCGCGATCCGCGCGCGCCACCGCGAGGAGGCGGCCACCGTGGGCATCGAGGCGATGCACGCCCGTCTCGCCACCGTCGACGCCGAGGCCGCCGCGGCGATCGGCCCGCGCGATCTCGTGCGCATCAGCCGCGCGCTCGAGGTGTACGAGCAGACGGGCGTGCCCATCACGGTGCTGCGCAAGCAGGCCGCGCCGCCCGCCGATCTCCTCGCCCCGCACGTGGTCGTGCTGGATCCGCCACTGCCCGAGCTGCGCCCGCTCATCGAGCGGCGCGCGCATCGGATGTTCGAGGCCGGCTTCGTCGACGAGGTGCGCGCGCTGCGCGCGGCGGGCTACGGGCCCGAGCTGCGCCCGCTGCAGGCGCTCGGCTACCAGCAGGTGAACGCGCACCTCGACGGCGCGACGACGCTGCCCGAGGCGATCGCGGCGACGTCGGCGGCGACGTCCGAGTATGCGCGCCGCCAAAGGACGTGGTTCCGCAAGGAGCCGGCCGCCACGCGGTACCTCGCGCCGCCGTCGGCCGCCGAGCTGCTCGCGGCGATGGCAGAAGGGGAGAGGGCGGCGTCGTGAGCGAGCACGACGGCCACGACCATCTGGACGAGCGCCCCGATCGCCCAGTCCACGATCCGCGCGCGGGCTGCGTCTTCTGCGCGATCCTCGCGGGCACCCGCGGCGCCGACTTCGTGCTCCGCGAGCCCGCGGCGGCCGCCTTCCTGGACGTCAAGCCGCTCTTCAAGGGCCACGTGTTGGTCGTGCCGGCGACGCACGTCGAGACGCTGCCCGACATGCCGCCCGAATTGCTGGCGCCGTTCTTCTCGGCCGTGCAGCGCGTCTGCCGCGCCGTCGAAGAGGGGCTGGGCGCGCACGGGTCGTTCGTCGCCATCAACAACAAGGTCTCGCAGAGTGTGCCGCACCTGCACGCGCACGTCGTGCCGCGCCGCCGCAAGGACGGCCTGCGCGGCTTCTTCTGGCCGCGCGAACCCTACGCCAGCGACGGCGAACGCGAGGAGTTCGCCGCCCGCATTCGGGCTGTACTAAGATAGCGCCCCTTCGACATGGCCCAGAACACCGCCCGCGCAGCCGCCCCCGAAGTGCCCGCTCTGGATTTCGAGCGCCCCGTCGTCGAGCTCGAACGCAAGATCGAGGAGCTCGCCCGCGCGAGCGGCGGTGCCCCCGAGCTGCGGCCGCAGATCGCGCTGCTCGAAGAGCGGGCGCGCGAGCTGCAGCAGGAGATCTTCGCCGACCTGACGCCGTGGCAGAAGGTCCAGCTCTCGCGCCACCCCGCGCGCCCGTACACGCAGGACTACATCGATCGCCTGTTCCCCGGGTTCATCGAGCTGCACGGCGACCGCCGCTTCGCCGACGATCCGGCGATCATCGCGGGCTTCGGGACGTTCGAAGGGACGCCCGTCTTGGTGGTGGGCCACCAGAAGGGGCGCACGACGAAGGAGAAGCAGCTCCGCAACTTCGGCCAGCCGAAGCCCGAGGGCTACCGCAAGGCGCTGCGGCTCATGGAGCTGGCGGGCCGCACGGGCCGTCCGATCATCTGCCTCATCGACACGCAGGGCGCCTACCCGGGCATCGACGCCGAAGAGCGCGGCCAGGCCGAGGCCATCGCCAAGAACCTCGAGGTCATGGCCGGGCTGCCCGTGCCCATCGTGTGCGCGGTCATCGGCGAGGGCGGCTCGGGCGGCGCGCTCGCGCTCGGCGTCGCGAACCGCATCCTCATGCTCGAGTACGCGGGCTACTCGGTCATCTCGCCCGAGGGCTGCGCGTCGATCCTGTGGCGCGACGACGCCAAGAAGCCCGACGCCGCGGCGGCCATGAAGATGACGGCCACGGATCTCGAGCGGCTGGGCATCGCCGACGAGATCGTGCCCGAGGCCGTGGGCGGCGCGCACCGCGACCACGACGTCACGGCGCGAAATCTGGGCGACGTGCTCCGCAAGCACCTGGCGGAGCTTTTGGTGATGTCGCCGGACGCGCTGCGGGCGGATCGCTACCGGAAGTTCCGGCACATGGGCGCGTTCGTCGAGTCGGGCGAGAAGGACGCGGCGCCCGCGGGCGGCGAGTGATCGGTTGACCCTGGAGCGCGCGCTCGTCTCCGAGGCGCTGCGCCTCAACACGCGCTACGTGAACGAGGTCGTGCTCGCGTGGGATCTGTGCCCGTGGGCTGAGAAGGCGTTCACGGCGGGGCAGGTCCGGCAGGAGGTGTCGCTGGCCGAGGCGGCCGCGCCGGAGAATGTCCTGCCGTTTCTCGATGAGCTCGTCGCCGCGTCCGAGATTGCGATCGGCCTCTACATCTTCCCGCGCCTCGTGACGCGGCCCGCGCAGTTCGACGCGTTCGCCGAGCGCGTGCGCCGCGCCGACCACGCGCGCCGCCCCGACGCGGCGCTGTCGCCGCCCGCGCCCGAGTTCCTGATCGCGGCGTTTCATCCCGACGCCGCCGAGTCGTTCGCGACGCCGCCGCAGCTCGTCTCGTTCGTGCGCCGCACCCCCGACCCGACGCTGCAGTTCGTGCGCACGTCCGTGCTCCGCCGCGCGACGGGCGAGGGCTCGCGCGTCTCGGACGACGTCACGCGCCGCAACTTCGAGACCGTGCAGGCCCGCGGCGCCCAGGCGCTGGACGCCGTGCTGCGCGACCTCCGCCGCGATCGCGACGAGAGCTACGCGCGGCTCGGCCTTCGTTCGGTGTGACTCAACTTCACCAGGGCACCGGCGCTCAATGGGCGGAGCCCTGCTCAGGCTCGAGCGGCCCGCTCAGTCGTGCGCGGCGCTCACTTCAGCGAAAGTGGCGAGATCAATCGCGGCCCCGATCGTGAAAAAGCTGTAGCTCTGCGCGGCGCTCGTCGAGGGAGAGCAGGCTCCCGGCGTTCCCGTGTAAACAGTCCCTGTTATCGGAACTCCGAGCCGGCCGGCCGTCCGGGCTTCGTCAACGGCGCCCTTGATACCCCGGCCACGAAAGCCGGAAGAGCCGAGGCAGAGCGGCGTCTTCGGCGTCGCGGTGCTACGTCAACGCCGCTTCGCCGAGCAACCGCTCGCCGCTCGGTCGGAGCAGAGTGAGCGATTCGCGGATCTCGATCGCCTTGCCGACGTTGCGGCGGCGGACCGCGCCCATGATCAGAAACCAGTCGATGATCGCCCAGAAGCCCAAGCCTCCGAAAGTGAGGAGCTTGAGCACGCCGAGGATCGGCTGCCCGTTGTAGAAGCGATCGATTCCGAGGGTCCCCAGGAACAACCCGAGGACGAGAGCCGTCGTCGGGTTCTTGCGCGTGTGCGCGAACTGCGTCTCAAACTGCAGCCGTTCGTTATCCGTCAACGCCTTCTTGATGGCGATGAGGTCCACCGTCTCCTTGTCCATTCGCGCCTCCGGTCCCCCCAACAGGGCCGCGAACATCGTCCGATGTGCGGACGGCCTCTGTCAACCGCGTCATTGCTTAGTCGCCGATCCGGACGAGCACCCGGGCCGCGCTCGGTCGCGAAGCGCTGGACGCCGTACAGTTATTGCGGGCGCTCTGCGCCTCCACACGGGCTTGCGCTACCCGATGCTGATGCGTCCGAGCGGCCGGATCTCCGCCTCCGGCGCGAGCTCCTGGTACGACAGCACGGCCAGTCCCGGGTGTTCCGTCTCGACGAGGCGGCGCACGTAGCGGCGGATCTCGGCGGTCGTGAGCAGGACGAAGTTGGGTGCGGCCTCGGGGCCGATCGCGCGGGTGACGGCGTTGACGATGTCGCGCGATAGCTGCGGCTCGAGCGCGAGGTAGCTGCCGGTCGCCGTCTTGTGAATCGACTCGCGGATCGTGTCCTCGATGAGCGCGTCGAGCATGTACGCGGGCAGCACGCCGCCCGGGCGCACGTGCTGGAACGTGATGGCGCGGCGGAGCGCGCCGCGCACGTGCTCCGCCAGCACGACCGGATCGCGCTCGTGCGGCGCCCACTCGGCCAGCGCGCCCAGCACGTCGCGCAGGTTGCGGAGCGACACGCCTTCCTCGACCAGGCGGCGCAGCACGTCGGCCAGCAGCACGGGCGAGACCAGCTTCGGTACGACCTCGCGCACGAGGGCCGGGTGCGTGCGCTCGAGCGCGTCGACCAGCGCCTGCGCCTCCTCGACGCCGATGAGCTCGTGGCCGTAGCGCCGCATGAGCGAGAGGATCTCCTCGCCGGCGCGCGCGGGCGCGTCCAGCCAGTCGGCCTGTGCGATCTCGCCGCGCGCGAGCGGCACCTCGTTGAGGCGCACGACGAAGGCGCCGCCGTGAAGGCCGTTGACGTCGGCGCGCAGGCGCACGGGCGGCAGCGTCATGCCCAGCTCGGCGAAGAGGCGCTCGCGCACGCGCGGCACGACCTCGCCCATGAAGGCGCCCTTGCCCTTGGGATCGGGCGGGCCGAAGACCGCGGCCAGCTCGCCCGAGACCTCGACGGCGATCGGCGTCAGCACGGGCGCGAGCGGCGCGGCTTCGGAGGCGCGGCCGGCCTGCTCTGCCTCGGGGCGCGCGGCTTCACCTGCGGTGACCGGAGCGGGCGCTCGCAAGAGCCGCCACGCGACCGTGCCCAGCGCCGCCGAGAGCGCGAGGAACGGCAGCGCCGGCAGGCCCGGGACCACGGCCAGGAGCGCGAGCATGCCCGCCGCGATGGCGAGCGCCTTCGGCTGCGCCAGCACCTGACGCCCGATGTCGCGGCCCAGGTGGCCCGCGCCGTCGGGATCGTCGGAGGCGACGCGCGTCACGATGATGCCCGCCGCCGTCGAGACCAGCAGCGCCGGGATCTGCGCGACCAGGCCCTCGCCGATCGTGAGCACCGTGTAGACGCGCGCGGCGGCGCCCACGTCCATCCCGCGCTGGAGCACGCCGATCACCAGGCCGCCCACGACGTTGATCGCCAGCACGATGATGCCGGCGATGGCGTCGCCCTTGACGAACTTCATGGCGCCGTCCATGGCGCCGAAGAGCTGCGACTCGCGCGCGAGCGCCGCCCGCCGCGCCCGGGCCTCGCGCGCGTCGATGTGGCCGGCGCGCAGCTCGGCGTCGATCGACATCTGCTTGCCGGGCATGGCGTCCAGCGTGAAGCGCGCCGCGACCTCGGCGACGCGCTCGGCGCCCTTCGAGATGACGATGAACTGCACCACCGTGAGGATCACGAAGATCACCGCGCCCACGACCAGGTTACCCGCGACGACGAAGTTGCCGAAGGCGTGGATGACGTCGCCCGCGTCGCCACGCAAGAGGATGAGGCGCGTCGCCGAGATCTCGAGCGCCAGCCGAAACAGCGTCGTCAGCAGCAGCAGGGTGGGGAATGTCGCGATCTTGAGCGCCTCGCCCACGTACAGCGACACGAGCAACAGCGTGACCGCTGCCGCGATGTTCACGGACAAGAGGAGGTCGAGCAGCGGCGTCGGCAGCGGCACGATCATCATCGCGACGATCGCCACCACCACCGCCGCCAGGAAGAGATCCGCGTGGCGCATCAGCGCCGCGCGCGGGTCCGTCTTCGTCTCGCTGCCTTGCCCTTGGCTCGTCACCTTCGTGTCCTATCTCCCCCCCGCGCGGACGGAATAGACCTGGCGCGTGGCGCCGTCAAGCGCCGCGTCACGTATCATCACCTCATGGGCGGTACCGAACCGGTGGTGATAGCGGGCGCGGGCATCGGCGGACTGGCGCTCGGAGCGGCGCTGGCGCGCGCCGGCGTTCCGTTCGAGATCTTCGAGCGCGCCGAGGAGCTGCGCGAGGTCGGGGCCGGGCTGGCCGTGCAGACGGGGCCGATGCTCGCGCTGCGCCGGCTGGGCCTCGACGTCGAGGTCGCCAGCGTGGGGCACGAGATCCGAACGGCCGTCATGCGAACGGCGGGCGGGACCGTGCTCGGTCGGACCTCGCTCGAGGGCCTGGCCGCGCCGATGGTCGCGCTGCACCGGGCGCGGCTGCAAGGCGTCTTGCGCGCGCACGTGCCCGACGCGCGCGTGCACACCGGGCGGGCGGTCGCGGGCTGCGAGCAGGACGACCGCGGCGTGCGCGTGACGCTGGCCGATGGCTCCAGCGTGACCGGCGCGCTGCTTGTGGGCGCTGATGGGCTGCGCTCGGTCGTGCGCGTCGCCGTCGCGGGCGAGACGCCGCTGCGATACGCGGGCTACACGAGCTGGCGCGGCGTCGCCACGCGCGACGACCTCGGGCCCCTGCACGAGGCCTGCGAGATCCTCGGGCGTGGGCTGCGGTTCGGCGTCGTGCCCATCGGCGAGGGGCAGACGTACTGGTTCGCCGTGGCGAACTCGCCCGAGGGCGGTCGGGACGAAGGCGACGTGCGGGCGGCGCTGCTCGACCGCTTCTCGCCGATGGGCGAGCCGGCGGCGTCGCTGATCGCGGCGACGCCGCCGGAGCGCATCTTGCGCACCGAAATCCACGATCGGGCGCCCGTGGCGTCGTGGTCACGCGGCCGTTTCGTCTTGCTCGGAGACGCGGCCCACCCGACGACACCGAACCTGGGGCAGGGCGGGGGCATGGCGATCGAGGACGCGGTCGTGCTGGCGCATCACCTGGCGCGCGCGCCATACGCCGACGCGATCGCCACCTACGAACGCCTGCGCGTGCGCCCGACGGCGCGCGTCGTCTTGGCCTCGCGCCGGTTGGGCCGCATTGTGCAAGCCGAGGGCGCGTTCGCGGCGTGGGCGCGGAACGCGTCGATGCGCGCGACGCCGCCGGCGCTCATTCGGCGGCAGCTACGGGCCGCGGCGCGCTTTGCCGTCGAGTGAAGACCATCCCACGGCCGGCGGCAGCGCCGACGCCCGTCCCGCGGGCTCTGCCACGCGGCCTGGCTGTTCGGTTCCTACGCCTGGGGGGAGCCCGGCGAGCGCAGCGACGTCGACGTCTTCGTCGAAGGCCGAACGGACACGATGGCCATCGCGTCGATCGTGGGTCGCGCCTGCGGGGTGGACGTGCACGTCATCGACGCGGCCGAGGCCCCGGAGTCTCTGAAGGCGCGAGTGCTGGCCGAGGGGCTGCCTCTGTGAGCCCGGCGGACGCCCGCGCTGCTCTGATCCAGGGCGAGTCCATGCGTGACTGGGCCGCCGTGAAGGCACATCTGACCAAGGCACGAAGTGTGGACCCGGCGGACGGCGATGCCGAGTCTGCGCTGGTGGCTCTCTCTCTCTCTCGATCACGCGTACCAGGCGTTCGAGACCATTCTCGTTCGGCTGGAACGAGCCGTCGGGCTACCCGAGCGGGTGGGCGTGAGCTGGCACACGGCGCTCCTCGCCGATGCGGCGCTCGATCTCCAGGGGGTGCGTCCGCCGGTGTTTCCTCCGCAGTCCCTGGGCGACTGGGATGCTCTCCTGCGCTTTCGGCACTTCCTGCGCCACGCTTACGTCACGTCGCTCGACCCGGCCCGGCTCGCCGCGAACGTCGAGAGGCTGGAGGCCGCTGTCGTGGCGACGGATGCCTGGTTGACGGCGGTCCTGACCGCCCTTCGAACGGTGTGACGCGCGGCCCGCGCCGTCGCTAGCACATCCAGCGCGGCAGCCGCGCGCGCAGCCCCTGGTCGATCCCCAGCACGCGCCCGGGCGGCGCGACGATGAACAGCACGAAGATCGCGCCCATGAGCAGCGCATTGCCGGGCGGCACCAGGCCCTGGCCCGCGCCGAAGGCGAACGAGAACAGCATGAGGGCGCCCAGGAACGCCGACAGGCGCGTCGCGACGCCCAGCACCATCGAAGTGCCGATGATCAGCTCGCCCGCCGTGATCAGCGAGCCGAAGATCTTGGGGTGCGCGCGCGCCGTCTGCACGAACGGCAGGAAGAACTGGTACGTCTTGTGCGCGTCGACCCAGCCGTCGAGCGTGTGGAGGAGGGGCGCGCCGTGCAGCCAGTCGCCCTTCAGCTTGCTCCAGCCCTCGAGCACGAGGATGAGGCCGCAGAATAGACGCAGGGGGACGAGGAGTGCGAGCGGGACGCGCTCGTTCATGCGCGTCACGTTATCAAGCCGCGTGCGCATTTGCGAGCGGGCGAAGCGCGCGTGGTGCTAACGTGCGCCCGTGACGGACACGAAGCGCCCCACGAGCCCCGCCGCCGAGGAGATCCTCGGCCTCTACTTCCCCGTCCTCGACCACGGCTTCGTCTCCCTGGTCGACTACATGGGCACCGACGAGTGCATCGAGCGCGCCGCTCGCGTCAGCTACGGCTACGGCACGCGCAAGCAGAGCCTGACGCGCGGGCTGCTCCGTTACCTGCGCCGCCACAAGCACACGACGCCCAGCGAGATGGTGGAGCTGAAGTTTCACTGCTGCATGCCCATCTTCATCGCGCGGCAGTGGATCCGGCACCGCACGGCGAACGTCAACGAGTACTCGGGGCGCTACTCGCTGGTTCCGATGCTGTTCTACACCCCCGACGCCGCGCAGCTGCAGACCCAGAGCAAGAAGAACAACCAGGGGCGCAGCGGGCAGCAGGTCGCGGGTGACGTCCACGCCGAGGCCGTGCGCCGGTGGAACGAGATCCGGCGCGCCAGCACGGAGACGTACGAGTGGATGACGTCGGGCGAGATCGCGCGCGAGCTCGCGCGCATCGACCTGCCGCTGTCGACGTACACGCAGTGGTACTGGAAGATCGATCTGCACAACCTGCTGCACTTCCTGACGCTGCGAGTGGACCCGCACGCGCAGTGGGAGATCCAGGAGTTCGGCCGCGTCATGGCCGGCATGCTCAAGCGCGTCGCGCCGCTGTCGTACGAGGCGTGGATCGACTACGACGTGTGCGGCGGGCACCTGTCGCGCATGGAGCTGGACGCGCTACGCTCGCTCGTCGCGGTCGACGGCGAGGGCATCCGCGCGACTGGCGGCGCGATCGCCAAGGAGGGCCTCGTCGAGCGGGGCCTCTCGAAGCGCGAGGTCGACGAGCTCTTGGTCAAGCTCGCGCCGGCGCGGCCCGTGCCCGACTTCGAGCTCGACCTCACGCAGGCGAAGCCCGCCGAGCACTTCGCGGCGCGCTTCGCCGAGGCCGTTCCGAAGACCGATCGGCCGCCCCAGTCCGAGAGCTGAACGGCTGACGCGCGCGCCAGGCATTCGCCGCTCCATCGGGTAGGCTCCGTCTTCGTGTCCAGCGCGCCGTCAGAGCCCGTCCCGGAGATCCCCGCCGAAGAAGAGCGGCTGCTCGCGCGCGTCCTCGCGAGCCTGGCCCAGCACGCGGCGGCCATGCCCAAGCCCGGCGCCGGAAAGGCGCCCTCGTCGCGCGAATCGGCCGACGCGCGCAAGGCCTACGACGAGGAGCTCATCTCGCTGCGCGACGAGATCGGCGAGGCGCGCCTCGAGGACGTGCCGGCGCTGGTCGCGCAGATGGAGCGCCTGCAGATGGTCGGCATGACGCGCGCCGATCTGCAGACGATGCTGGTCGACCAGGCCTCGCCGTACTTCGGACACCTGCGCCTTCGCGAGGAGGTGCGCGGCCGGGGGATCGTCGAGCGCGACGTGTTCATCGGACGGGCCACCTACGTCGACCCGAAGACGCGCACGAACATCGTCGACTGGCGGCACGCGCCCGTGAGCCAGCTCTACTATCGCTACGCGGAGGGCAGCGACTACGAAGAGACCTTCGGCGAGCGCGAGGTCGAAGGCGAGGTCGTCGTGCGGCGCACGCTGACGATCGAGGACGGCGTCCTCGTGCGCGTGGCCTGCCCGCAGGGCGTGTGGGTGCGCGAGCGGCCCTCGCGCGACGCGCGCTGGGTGCGCCACGACGTGCCCTCGCACGCGCTCGCGGGCGGCGAGCAGACCAGCGCGCGGCCGTCGCGCGCCGCCCCGCGCCGCGGCGTGCTGGGCGCCGCGCCCGACGGTCAGACCCTGGACCGCCCCCACCCGGAGAGCGCCGCCC